>NZ_JBEOYO010000018.1:0-171261 GCF_040297125.1 Streptomyces sp. NPDC001868
GGCGCCCTGTCGATCCCGGGTGCGGAGTCGGAGCGGTTCCGAGCTGGCCGAGGCCCCCGCATGACCACACGTGACTGCACATGACTGCTATGCGGGAGGCCTGATGTTCCGGCTCGATGTGGATCCGGCGTTGCTGGGAGAGACGGAGGAGCGACGGCAGTTGCGCGCGGTGCTGCGGGAGTTCCTGGCGGCGGAGTGCGGACCCGAGGAGGCCCGGGGGCAGACGGCCGGTCCGCGCGGGTTCGACCAGGTGCTGTGGGAGCGGCTCGCCGGGGAGATCGGGGTGCACGGGCTCGCGCTGCCCGAGGAGTACGGGGGAGCCGGCTACTCGTTCGCCGATCTCGCCGTGGCGCTGGAGGAGACCGGGCGCGTCCTGTGTCCCGCGCCGCTGCTCCCGACCGTCGTGCTCGCCGCGCACGCCCTGCTGGCCGGCGACGAGCGCGCGGCGTGCGAGCGCTGGCTGCCGGGGATCGCGACGGGCGCCCTCACCGCGACCGTCGCCGGGTTCCTGCAACCGGCGCGGATCACCGCCGAGCGCGGGCCGGACGGCTGGCTGCTGCGCGGCGAGGCGGACTTCGTGCCCGACGGCGAGGGCGCCGACGTGGTGCTGGTGGCGGCCCGGGCGCCGGACGGGCCACGGCTCTTCGCCTGCGAGCCGGACACCGGTGGCTGCGACCGTACGGCGCGCCGGGTGCTGGACCTCACCCGCCGTCAGGCCCTGCTCCGCTTCCGGGGAACGCACGCCGAACCGGTCGGCGACGCGGGACAGGCGCCCGGCATCGTCGACGCCGTACTGGACGCCGGGCGCACCGCGCTGGCCGCCGAACAGCTCGGCGGCTGCGCCCACGCGCTGGACGCCGTAGTGGAGTACGTCTCGCACCGAACTCAGTTCGGGAGAGCGGTCGGGTCCTTCCAGGCGGTCAAGCACCGTCTGGCCGATCTGCTGGTGGACGTGGAGGCGGCCAGGTCGGCGTCCGGCTACGCGACCGCCTGCCTCGCCGACCGGACCGCGGGGGAACCGCGGGTGGCGGCGAGCGCCGCCGCGCTGGTGTGCGCCACCGCCTACCGGCGGGCCGTGACGGAATATGTGCAGCTCCACGGGGGGATCGGCTTCACCTGGGAGCACACGGCCCACCTCTATGTGCGCAGGGCGCGGGCCGACGAGGCGCTGTTCGGCACGGCGGACGACCACCGGGTCCGGCTGGCCGGGATCCTCGGCCTCGCCGGGCTGCCGGGCTGAGCGCTCGACGGGACCCGTTTCGGCCGACCCCGCGACGGGACCGTTGACAGGGTGTCGAGTGGCCCCGAGAATAAAATGAAGTCAGTTCAGTTTGAGAGATGTGAAGGAGAGAGCGGATGGCAGTCGAAGACGAGATCCAGTTCGAGCGGGACGGCCACGTGGCCCGCGTCTGGCTCAACCGGCCCCACAAGAAGAACTGCGTGACCGTGCCGATCCTGAACCGGCTGGACGAGATCATCACCGAGGTCGACGCCGACCCCGAGCTGCGCGTGCTGATCCTGCGCGGGCGCGGCAACACCTTCTGCTCGGGCTTCGACCTGGACAGCCTCAAGGCCGACTTCATCGGCAGCTCCACCGCCATCGACGTCGCCGTCCTGTCGGCGAAGGTGTGCGACCGGCTGTACTCGATGCGAACCCCGTCCATCGCGGTGCTCGAAGGGCATGTGACGGCAGGCGGCTTCGAGCTGATGATCTCCTGCGACTTCGCCATCGCCGCGGACGACGCCCTCATCGGCGACTTCCACATCCGCCGCGCTCTCTTCGGCGGCGCCGGACCGATCTACCGCGTGCCCCGCATGATCGGTGTCCGCAAGACCAAGGAGCTGATGCTCACCGGCAAGCTGCTCAGCGGCGTCGAGGCCGCCGAGTTCGGCCTGATCAACGACTCCGCGCCGGCCGACAAACTCGACGCCACGGTCGAGGAGTTCGCGGGACAGCTCACGGACAAGAGCCCGTTCACCATGTGGATCACCAAGATGACCATCGACCGGAGCCTCGACGCCGACATCCAGTCCCTGATGGTCATGGAACACCTCGCGGTCGGCGTCATGCTCAACTCCGAGGACGCGGCGGAAGGCGTCTCCGCGTTCCTGGAGAAGCGCGAGGCGAAGTGGAAGGGGCGCTGACGGCCGTGCCCGGCGCCCACCCCACGACAGACCCGGCGCCGGGGCCCGTGGCCGAGCACGCGTTGCGCGGGTCCCGCTGCGCGGCCTGCGCCGTGACCGTCCACCCGGTGGACCCCGCCTGCCCGAGCTGTGGAGGCCCCGCCGAGCCGGTGGTCCTCTCCACCACGGGCACCGTGTGGACCTGGACCGTGCAGCGGTACGCGCCCAAGTCACCGCCGTACGTGCCGCCCGAGGGCGGGTTCCGGCCGTTCGCGGTCGGCTACGTCGAACTCCCCGAAGGCGTGAGGATCCTGGCGGTCCTGGACGGTGTGCGCCCCGAGGACCTGAGGATCGACATGCCGGTCACGATCACGACGGGCGACGGCGTACCGCGCGCCCGCCCGATCGACCCGGAGGGTCTGTCCCTCGGCCTCCCGATCGCCCCGGGCGGTGTCGCGCGTGGCCGTCCTGCCGACTCGGAAGGGGCGGCGCCGTGAGCGCCGCCGACGTCCTGGTCTGCGGCGTCGGCATCACACCGTTCGGCCGGTCGGAGGCCACCGGGATGCAGCTCGCCGTGGAGGCGGTGCGCGCCGCGCTGGCCGACGCCGGGCTGCCCTGGTCCCGGGTGCGGGCGGCGTTCGGCGGCAGCGACGCCGCCGGGAACGCCGACACCCTGGTCACCCGGCTCGGCCTGACCGGAGTGCCGTTCGTCAATGTCCGCAACGGCTGCGCCACGGGCGGCAGCGCCCTGGTGTCCGCCGTCAACGCGCTCCGCGCCGGCGCCGCCGACGTCGCGCTCGCCGTCGGCTTCGACAAACACCCGCGCGGCGCGTTCGACCCGCGCCCCGCCGACTGGGGGCTGGAGGAGGCGTACGGCGGCGAGGGCCTCATGGTGACCACCCAGTTCTTCGCCATGAAGATCCAGCGCTATCTGCACGACCACGGCCTCACCCCGCACACCCTCGCCCTCGTCGCCGAGAAGGCGTACGCCAACGGGGCCCGCACCCCCCACGCCTGGCGCCGCGAGCCACTGGACGCGGACGAGATCCTGGCCTCGGGCATGGTCAACGACCCCCTGACCCGCTACATGTTCTGCTCACCCGGGCAGGGCGCGGTCGCCCTCGTGCTGTGCAACCGCGCGGTCGCCCGCGAACTCGGCGGCGCCGCCGCCCCGGTCGCCCTGCGCGCGGCGGTCGTCCGCACCCGGCGGTTCGGCTCCTTCGAGGTGTTCAGCCCCTGGGCGCCCGGCGGCACACCGACCTCCGTCAGTACGGACGCCGCGCGAGCCGCGTTCGAGGAGGCCGGGATCGGCCCGGACGACATCGACGTCTGCCAGCTCCAGGACACCGAGAGCGGTGCCGAGGTGATGCACATGGCCGAGTGCGGATTCTGCGAGCACGGCGAGCAGAAATGGCTGATCGCCTCCGGCGCGACCGCGATCGGCGGCGCGCTGCCGGTCAACACGGACGGCGGCTGCATCGCCAACGGCGAACCCATCGGAGCCTCCGGGCTGCGCCAGGTCCACGAGATCGTCCAGCAGTTGCGAGGCCGCGCCGGCGAACGCCAGGTACCGGGCGAACCGCACACCGGCTTCACCCATGTCTACGGAGCACCGGGCGTCAGCGCCTGCACCGTGCTGACCCGCTGAACGGAAGGGAGGGGAGGGAGGTGACGCGTACGCGTACGGCGCCCGGACCCGCACCGGAGCCCGAGGAGTTCCGCGCCGAGGCCCGCCGCTGGCTGGCGAAGGTGGCGGAGCACCGGGGCCCCCGGGGCCGGGAGTGGGGTCACGGCGACGACTCCGTGGCCGTGTTCGAGAACTGGACCGAGGACGAGGAGCGTACGCACACCGAGCGCATCCGTGCCTGGGAGCGCACCCGCTACGACCAGGGCTGGGGAGCCCTCGGCTGGCCAGAGGAGCACGGCGGACGCGAACTGCCCGCCTACTACGAGCAGATGTACCGCGCAGAGGAGGCCGCCTTCGACGTCCCCCGGCGCACCGAGGTCTTCCCCGTCACCCAGCAACTCGTGGCCCCGGCGATCCGGATCTGGGGCACCGAGGAGCAGAAGCGGCGCTGGCTGCGCCCCATGCTCCGCACCGACGAACTCGCCTGCCAGCTCTTCTCCGAGACCGAGGCCGGCTCCGACCTGGCCGCCGTCCGCACGAAGGCGGTCCGCGACGCGGACGGCGACGCGGACGGCGACGGCTGGGTGCTGAACGGCCACAAGGTCTGGACGTCCGGCGCCCGCGTCGCCACCTGGGGAGTCGCCGTCTGCCGCACCGACCCCGACGCGCCCAAACACGCGGGCATCACGGTCTTCCTGGTCCGCATGGACGCCCCCGGCGTCACGGTGCGCCCGATACGGCAGATGACCGGCGGCTCCAGCTTCAACGAGGTCTATCTGGACGACGTCCGGGTCCCCGACACCGACCGGCTCGGCCCGGTCGGCGAGGGCTGGCGGGTGACGCTCACCGTCCTCGCCGCCGAACGGCTGGACTCCGGCACCCTCGGCCTGGACAACGCGGACCGCGCCCTCGACCTCGCCCGCCATCTGCCCCGCCCGCTCACCGGCGGCGAACAGCAACAGGCGGCCGAGCTATATGTCCGTACCCTCGTCCAGCGGCTGATCGGCCTGCGGGTCACGGCGGCCCTGGTCGCGGGCCGTGAACCCGGCGCCGAGGCCTCCGTCGGCAAGCTCTACGCCACCGCGACCCTGCGCGCCACCACCGACCTCGTCCAACAGCTGCTCGGGCCGCGCCTGGCCGCCGACACCGGGGAGTGGGGCACCTTCGCCTGGACCGAGCACCTGCTCGGCGCCCCCGGTTACAGCATCGCGGGCGGCAGCGACGAGATCCAGCGCAACATCCTGGCGGAACGGGTGCTGGGACTGCCCAGGGAGCCCAGACCCGTCGAGCACACCAAGACGCCGAAGGAGCCCACGAGTTGAGCACTCAGACCGACGTGACCCGACTCGCCGGGCGCGTACGCGAGCGCCTCGCCGTACTCCACCCCGGCGAACCGCTCGGCGACCTGGAGACACTGCCCGGCGGCCACTCGGGGCTCACCTACTCCCTCACCGCGGGCCCCACCGCGTACGTCGTCAAGGCCGTGCCTCCCGGGCAGCGGCCGGTCGGCCGGAACGACGTGCTGCGCCAGGCCCGCGCGCTGCGCGCCCTCACCGGCCAGGTGCCCGTACCGGGTGTCGTGGCCGTGGACGAACGCGAACCGGCCTGGTTCGCCATGGAGTTCGTGACCGGTGAGGCGATCGAACCCGTCCTCGACGACCACCGGCTCGACGCCGGCCTGTGCCGTACGCGGATGCTGGCGCTGGCGGGCGTACTGCGCGGGCTGCACCGGACCGGGACGCCCGCCCTGGACGCGTCGGAACCCCTCGGCCCGGCCGCCGAACTCGACCGGTGGAGCCGCACCATGCGCGCTGTACCGCCCGAACTCCGCGTTGGTGCCGAGGAGTTGCTTGAGCGTCTGGCGGCGAGTGTGCCCGAAGGCATGGCGCCGGTCCTCACCCACGGCGACTTCCGGCTGGGCAACGTGCTGTGCGTGGGCGAGCGCCCCGCCGCCGTCATCGACTGGGAGATCTGGGGTTTCGGCGACCCCCGTGCCGACCTGGGGTGGTTCCTGCTCTTCACCGACCACCGGAACTTCCCTCGCCTGGGCCATGAGATCCCGGGCCTGCCCACCGAGGACGAACTGCTCGCCGCCTACCTCGACGGCCGCCCGGCCCCGCCCGCCCTCGACTGGTTCCGCGCCCTGGCCCGCACCAAGATGGCCGCGATCATGGGCCACAATCTGCGCCGCCACCGCGAGGGCAAGCACCACGACCCGGACCAGGAACGACTGCCCCCGACCATCGCGGCGATGATCCGCACGGCACGCGACATCCTCGGCTGAGGGCGAAGGAGCGACACGCGCATGGACTTCGAGCTCTCCCCTAGGACACGGGAACTGCACGCGCGCATGGCCGCGTTCATGGAGGAGTACGTCCTCCCGGCCGAGGCCGTCTACGACCGGCAGCTCGCCGAGGCGGGCAACCCCCACCGACAGCCCGCCGTCATGCGGGAGTTGCAGGAGAAGGCCCGTGCCGAGGGGCTGTGGAACCTGTTCCTCGCACATGGCGAGTGGGGCGCCGGCCTGACCAACCTGGAGTACGCCCCGCTCGCCGAGCTGGCCGGACGGTCCGTCATGGGCCCCGAGGTGTTCAACTGCTCGGCCCCCGACACCGGCAACATGGAACTGCTCGCCCTCTACGGCACTCCCGAGCAGCAGGACCGCTGGCTGCGGCCCCTGCTGGCCGCCGACATCCGGTCCTGCTTCGCCATGACCGAGCCCGAGGTCGCCAGCTCCGACGCGCGCAACATCCGTACCCGCATCACCCGCGACGGCGACTCCTATGTGGTCGACGGCCACAAGTGGTACACCTCCGGGATCCTCGACCCCGACTGCGCGCTGATCATCCTCATGGGCGTGACCGACCCGGACGCGGAGACCTACCGGCAGCAGAGCATGCTGCTGATCCCGCGCGACACCCCCGGCGTCACCGTCCTGCGCGATCTGCCGATGTTCGGCTACACCGACCGCTGCGGCCACGGCGACGTGCTCTTCGAGGACGTACGCGTACCGGTCGGGAACCTCCTCGTCGGCGAGGGGGAGGGCTTCGCGCTCGCCCAGGGACGGCTCGGCCCCGGCCGGATGCACTACGCCATGCGTGCCATCGGCTTCGCCGAACGCGCCCTGGATCTGATGTGCCGCCGGACCCTGAACCGGATCGCCTTCGGCGGCCCCCTCTCCGACCAGGGCGTCGTCCGCGAATGGATCGCCCGCAGCCGCATCGAGATAGAGCAGCTCCGGCTGCTGGTCCTCAAGTCGGCCTGGCTGATGGACACCCGGGGCAACGCCGCCGCCCGCACCGAGGTCGCCGCCATCAAGGTGGCCGCGCTGGAGGTGGCGCACCGCGTGGTGGACCGGGCGGTACAGGCCCACGGCGCGGCCGGCGTCAGCGACGACACCGTCCTGGCCCGGCTGTACGCGATCACCCGGGCGCTGCGTATCGCGGACGGCCCGGACGAGGTCCATCTGCGCACGGTGGCCCGGCGGGAACTCGCCAAGTACCAGAAGGAGCAGGCGTGAACGGACACCCACCGCAGGCACCGCACCCATCGCAGGCACCGCACGCAGTGCGGCCACCGCGGGTTCTGCACGGCCGGGTCGCCGTGATCACCGGCGGCTCGCGCGGGATCGGCCTCGGTATCGCCGGGGCGTACCGGGAGGCGGGCGCCCATGTCGTGATCGCCGCCCGCAAACCGGACGGGCTCGCCCGGGCGCGCGCCGAACTCCTGCGCGTCAAGGGCGACGGTGACATCCACGAGGTGGTCGCCAACGCCGGGGAGCCCGAACAGGCCGAGCGGTGTGTCGAGGAGACCATGGCCCGCTTCGGCCGCCTCGACATTCTGGTCAACAACGCCGCCACCAACCCGTACATGGGCGACCTGCTCGATCTGGATCCGCCGCGCGCGGAGAAGACCGTACGGGTCAACCAGTACGGGATGATCGCCTGGACGCGGTACGCGTGGCGGGCGTGGATGTCCGAGCACGGGGGAGCGGTGGTCAACATCGCCTCCGTCGGCGGGCTGATCGTCGACCCGCACATCGGCTGGTACAACGCCACCAAGGCGGCGATGCTGCATCTGACCCGGCAACTCGCCTACGAACTCGGCCCCAAGGCGCGGGTGAACGCCGTCGCGCCAGGCCTGATCAAGACCGAACTGGCCCGGGCCGTATGGGAGCCGAGGGAGCCGATCCTCACCGCGAAGCTCCCGCTGCGCAGGCTGGGGACGGTCGAGGACGTGGCGAACGCGGCGCTGTTCCTGGCGTCCGACGCGTCCTCCTGGATGACCGGCCAGACGCTGGTGCTCGACGGCGGCGCCACGGTGCTGCCGATCGGGGTGGACGCGTGACGGCCGCCCTCTTCTCCCTGCACGGCCGTACCGCCGTGGTCACGGGTGCCTCCTCGGGTCTCGGCGCCCGGTTCGCCGCCGTACTCGCCGGGGCGGGGGCCACCGTCTTCGCGGCGGCCCGGCGCATCGACCGGCTGAGGGAACTGGCCGGCTCCGACCCCCGCATCCACCCCGTGGCCTGCGACGTCGCGCGCGACGAGGACCGCGTACGGCTCGCCGAGACCGTGCTCGCCGCCACCGGACGGATCGACGTCCTGGTCAACAACGCGGGCGCGCCCGGTGCCGTACGGGCCGAGGACGAGAGCGCCGAGGACTTCGCGGCGGTGCTCGCGGTCAACCTCGTGGCGCCGTTCCATCTCGCCCGGCTGATGGCCGAGGCCTCCGACGCGGAGAGCCGCTCGGTCGTGAACGTCTCCTCGGTGCTGGGTCTCGTCTCCGGTGCCCCACTGGGCGGCGCCTCCTACGCCGCCTCCAAGGCGGGCCTGATCGGGCTCACCCGCGAACTCGCCGGGCAGTGGGGCCCGGCGGGGATACGGGTCAACGCGCTCGCCCCCGGCTGGTTCCGCTCGGAGATGACCGACGAACTGTTCGCGGACGACCGCTCCCGCCGCTGGGTCGAACGGGGCACCATGCTGGGCCGGGGCGGCGCACCGGGCGAACTGGACGGAGCGCTGCTCTACCTCGCCTCGGACGCCTCCACCTACTGCACCGGCCAGGTCCTCACCGTCGACGGCGGATGGACGGCACGATGAGCGGCGACACGGTGAGCGGCGGCCCGATGAGCGGCGGCACGGTCCGCGTCGAGGTCGACGACGCGGGCGTGGCGCATGTCGAGATGTGCCGCGCGGAGGCGGGCAACGCGATCGACCTGGCCATGGCGAGGGGACTGCTGGCGGCCGCCAGGACGTGCGAGGGCGCCGACGGCGTACGGGCGGTGCTGCTCACCGGACGGGGGCGCTCCTTCTGTGTCGGGGGCGACCTGCGGGAGTTCGCCGCACTGCCCGGTGACCGGCTGGCCGCGCACCTCGACCGGGTCACGGACGCGCTGCACGGGGCGCTGCGGGTGTTCGCCGCGCTGGACGCGCCGCTGGTGGTGGCGGTGCAGGGCGCCGCGGCGGGTGCCGGACTCGGACTCGCCGCGGCGGCCGACCTGACCCTCGCCGCGTCCGACGCCACCTTCGTCGCCGCCTACACCGGTATCGGGTACTCCCCGGACGCCGGGGTCAGCTGGTCGCTGCCACGGCTCGTCGGCCCCAAGCGGGCCCTGGACCTGCTGCTGACCAACCGGCGGATCACGGCGTCCGAGGCGGCGGACATGGGGCTGGTCAGCAGGGTCGTCGACGCCGGCCGGCTGACCGAGGAGGCCGGTGCGACCGCCGAACTGCTGGCTCGCGGGGCCACCAGGGCGTTCGGTGCGACCCGCCGACTCGTCGCGGCGGGACTCTCGTCGGGCCTCGACGCCCACCTGGACGCGGAGGCGCGCGGGCTCGCCGACGCGGCGGTGTCGGCGGAGGGCCGGGCGGGCGTGGCGGCCTTTCTGGCCAGGCGACGGCCGGACCACGGTGTTTCCCGTGCCATCTGACTTCGTAACCGAGTTCAAGTAGGTCTACCCTCAGACATCCGATCGGCGACCGGCGCCGGTCATGGAGCGCAGGGAGAGCCGATGGCGAGGGCGCGGATCGTGGATCCGGACCAGGGGCCGAGGTCCAAGCGGGCGGCCATTCTGGAGGCCGCGGTCGAGTACTTCGGCGAGACCGGCTACGAGACCACGAAATGGTCGGACGTCGCCGACCGGGTCGGCATCGGGCAGACCGCGCTCTACCACTACTTCGAGTCCAAGGCGCACTGCCTGCTCACCATCATGCGGCTGGAACTGCAGCGTTCCCACGACATGTTCACCGAGGCGACGGCCGACAAGGAGGATCCCGTCGAGGCGATCAAGGCCGGGACCCGCGCGGCCTTCGCGGTGTCGGAGCAGGAGATCCGGCAGATGCGCGTCCTCCAGGCCAACATGTCGCTGCTCGCCACGCCGAGGAAGTCCAAGCGCGAGGAGGCCGAGCGGATCGCCGCCCGGCAACTGGTGCAGATGGTCGAGCGGGACTGGACGAACCTGCTGGTGCGCGGCATGGCGAAGGGCGCCTTCCCGGTGCGCGACGCCCGTATGCTCGGGCTGGCCGTGCTCGGGATGATCGTGAGCGTGTGGCGGTGGTACCGCCCGACCGGGGCGATCCCGCTCTCGGAGATCAGCGAACTGATCGAGGGATGCGTGGTCCGCATGGTCGGGGAGTAGCTCCGGAACGGGCGCGTGCCCCGCCTCTTGTGGTGGGCGGGGCACCCCCTTATCCTCAAACTGAATTGAACTCAGGTTGAGGCCCGGCAGGGAAGGGGCGGAGAGCATGGTGCTTCGCGAGTACATGGCCCGCATGGACGGTCCGGACCCCGAGAAGGCCCTGGAGCTTCTGGAGCCCGGGTTCCGCTTCCTCATCGCCCTGCCGACCGGTGAGCGGACCGGCGACTCGAAGGCCGACTTCGCCGCGTACATCGCCGGCCGGAACGCCGTGGACCGGGTGCACGAGATCGTGCGGTCCTCCGTGGACCGGGACCTCGAAACCGTCTACGGCTTCGTGGTGGACGCGGGCACCACGACCGGGGCGTTCCTGTCGGCCGCCGTCGTCTCGCCCGCCGGCCTGATGGCGCGCTACCAGTCCCTCTTCACCCCCGCCTTCCACCTCGTCGACCGGCCCTGATCAGGAGGCACAGCGGATGCCCGTGACACAGACGCAACCGTCGACGCCCGCCCCCTTCCTGAGCGCGTGGTTCGCGCTCCTCGACAGCCCGGACGCGTCCCGGATCCTCGATCTGATCAGCGACGACTTCTCGTTCTCCATCCTCTTCTCCACCGGCGGCGACGGCGCCACCGACTTCCACGGCGGCCGAACCGAGATGGAGGGCTACCTCGCGCAGCGCGAGCAGGGCACCCGCACCCATCACCTGCTGACCGGTAGTGCCCACGGCCACGACGAACTGTTCCTCGGCGAGGTCCGCCGCTCCGGCGTGCCCGAGGCGACCTTCGTGGCCTCGGCCCGGCTCGACCCCTCCGGCAAGGTCCGCCGACTCCTCATCGGACGGTCGCCCGCGGTGCTCTTCTCCTGACCCGCTTGCGGCGCTCTCGTCTGACCCGCTCGCCCTCACCCGGGAGGTGCCATGTACAACCTCGTCCTGCTCGCCGCACGGCCGCCCGACTGGACCCATGAACGGTTCATCGACTGGTGGCGGGGCGACCACGCCGAACTGACCCGCCGGCTGCCCGGACTGCGCTCCTGGCGCCACACCGAGATCGACGCGGCGCTGGAGCCGCGTTCCGAGGGCTGGGACGGACTCTCGGTCCTCGGCTTCGACACCGCCGAGGACCTGCGCAAGGCCCTGGACAGCCCGGAATGGGCGGCGGCCGTCGCCCAGGTCGGCGACATGCGGGGCCGCCGGATCGCCGTCATGGGCGACGAGCGGGAGATGCACGCGGGCTGACCGCCCCGACGAGCGAAAGGGCAGGGGCCGGATGCGACAGACCGTACGGGAGTTCCAACAGCTGGCAGAAGAACGCGACTTCACCGCCGTTGTCGACGACCACGGCCACCACACCGCGCGGGACCTCCTCGACGCCGCCGTGACCCTGGCGGAGGCGATCACCCCGGACGGCACGGCCGTCGGCACGGTGCTGGTGCAGGCCGACAACTCCTGGCGCACCGTCGCCGCCACCCTGGCCGTGGGGATGACCGGCGGAGTGCTCGCCCTGGTCAACCGCCACACCACGGCCGCCGAGTTCGAGGCGGCCCTCGACGACATCCGGCCGGACGTCGTCGTCGCCGAGCCGTCCGCACTGCGGGAGTGGCACGGACCGAGGATGCCCACGGGCGGGAAGGCGGAGGCGCTCGGCGGCTGGACCGTGCTGGGCGACCGGGGCCCGCGAGACGTCACGCGCTGGAACGGCGGCACCGTCATCGGCCTCACCTCCGGCTCCACCGGACGCCCCAAGGGCGTCGTCCAGTCCGAGGCCGCCCTGCGCTACGCCTGCGCCCGCACCCGCGAGATCAACGACCTGCGCCCCGGTGACGCGGTGGCCGCGATCGTCCCGCTGTCCTCCACCGCCGCGTACTGCTTCGGGGTCTGCATGTCCCTCATGCTCGCCGGACCGCTGGTGCTGACCGGGCGATGGGACCCCGGGGTCGCGGTCGAGCGGATGGCCGGGCACCGCGTCCGGTGGACCATGTGCGTCCCGACGATGGCCCTGCAGATGGGCGCGGCGGCATCGGGCTCCCGGGCCCTCGAAGGGGTCCGCTCGATCACGGTCGGCGGCGGCCCCATGGACCGGGGCGCGCTCGCCCGCGCCGAACGCTCCCTCGGCACGCGGATCCTGCGGGTCTTCGGCATGTCCGAATGCCTCGGCCACACCTCGCCGCGCCCCGACGACCCCGAGGAGATCCGGCTCGGCCGCGACGGCCGCCCCTTCCCCGGGACCGAGCTGAGATGCGTCGGCGCCGACGGAACCGTCCTCGGCCCCGGCGACACCGGACACGCGCAGGTGCGCGGCCCGTCCCTCTTCCTCGGCTACGCCCGCGACGGCGCCGTCGAGCCGCCCGCCCTCACGGCCGACGGCTTCCTGCCCACCGGAGACCTCCTCATGACCGCCGCCGACGGCACCGTCACCGTCATGGGCCGGGAGAAGGACGTCATCATCCGGGGCGGCCGCAACCTCGACATCACCGAGATCGAACGCGCCGTCGCCAGCCACCCCAAGGTGGCCCGCGTCTGCGTCGCCCCGGTCCCGGACCCCCTCCTCGGCGAACGCCCCGCCGTGCTCGTCGTGCCCGAGGACACCGCCGACGAGCTCCGCCTCGACGACATCACCGCCCACCTGGAACGCGCCGGCCTGTCCAGGGCGAAGTGGCCCGAGTTCGCGTTCACCGTGGCCGAGCTGCCCCAGACCAGGGTCGGCAAGCTCGACCGAGGGGGCGCCCGGGACCTCGTACGCGACCTGTACGAGCGGCTCTCCGAGGCGCACCCCGCACAGCGACGACTGGGAGACGTATGACCACCCGTTTCGACCGAGGACAGTGGGCGCAGGGCGGAGCCCAGACCGTACGGCCCGGAGTGCACCGCGTACCGCTGCCGCTGCCCGACGACGGGCTGCGGGCCGTCAACGTCTACGTCCTTGAGGAGGACGACGGGCTGGTGCTCATCGACGGCGGATGGTCGATCCCCGAGTCCCGCAAGGCACTGGAGGACGCCCTCGCCGGTCTCGGCCGCGACCTCGCCGAGATCACCCACGTCCTGGTCACCCACATCCACCGCGACCACTACACCCAGGCCGTGGAACTGCGCCGCCTGCTCGGCTCCCGGGTCTACCTCGGCTCCGGCGAACGGCGCGGCCTGGAACTGCTCGGCGAACTGCGCACCGACCAGCCCGTCGGATCGCTGCGGACCCTGCGCCGAGCCGGCGCCCGGGAGTTGGCCGACCGGATCGAGGCGATGGACCACGGCGGCTTCGACCCCGCCGTGTGGGAGGCGCCCGACCGCTGGCTGGAGGCGGAGGAACTGCGGTTCGGGGACCGCACCTTGCGGGTCGTACCGACCCCGGGCCACACCAGGGGCCATGTGGTCTACCTCGACGAGGCGCGGGGGCTGCTGTTCTCCGGGGACCATGTGCTGCCGCACATCACCCCGTCCATCGGCTTCGAACTGGGCGACGGCCCCGGTCTGCCGCTGGGCGACTACCTCGCCTCGCTGCGGCTCATGACCGCCCTCGCCGACGCCCAGCTGCTGCCCGCGCACGGACCCGTCGGCGACAGCGTCCACGGCAGGGTCGCGGAACTGCTCGCCCACCACGACGACCGGCTCGGCGAAACACTCGCCGTTCTCGGCGGCCGGTCCCTCGACGCCCACGCCGTGGCACGGGAACTCGGCTGGACCCGGCGGAAGGTGCCGTTCGGGGACCTGAACCCGTTCAACCAGATGCTGGCCGTCAACGAGACGGCGGCACACCTGGACGTCCTCGTGGCCCACGGTCGCGCCGACCGCGCTTCGGTGGACGGGGTGGACCTGTACACGCGATGTGTCCCCGGCGCCGGCGACGGTGACCACGCGTCGGTCACGGCACCGGCGCCGGCGTGACCCGGGCGGGCGGCGCCTCAGCGGGCCGTCCAGCCCCCGTCGACGTACAGCTCCGAGCCGGTCATGAAGCCCGCGTCGTCCGAGGCGAGGAACGCCACGGCGGCCGCCACCTCTCCGGTCGTGCCCAGCCGGCCGAGCGGGGTGCCCTCGATCATCGCGGTCAGCCGAGGGGTGCCCTTCCACAGTTCACGGGACAGGGGCGTCTCGATGAACCCGGGGTGCAGCGAGTTGACCCGCACCCCGCGCCCGCCCCAGTGCAGCGCGGCGTTCTTGGTCATCAGCCGTACGGCGCCCTTGGCCGCGTGGTACGAGAACTGGGCGCCGAAGCCGCCGACCGTACCGAAGATCGAGGCGATGTTGACGACGGAGCCGCCGCCGGACCGCTCGATGGCCGGGCCGCCGTGCTTCATGCCGAGCCACACACCGGTCTGCGTCACCCCGACGACCCGGTCCCAGCCCTCCCGGGTCTCGGACTCCACCGTGGCCATGGTCGCGATCCCCGCGTTGTTGACCAGCACCGACAGACTGCCCAGCCGGTCGGTCACCTCGGCGACGACCGTCTCCCAGGCCGTCTCGTCGGTGACGTCCAGGCCCAACCCCAGGGCGCCGCCGGGCAGTTCCCCGGCGAGCTTCGCGCACCGGTCCGCGTCGAGGTCGGTGACCACGACGGTCGCGCCCTCGTCCGCCAGCCGCCGCACGATCGCCTCGCCGATGCCTCCGGTGGCACCGGTCACCAGCGCCACCTTCTCCGAAAGCCGCATCATCACTCCCCGGATCCCTTCCCATGTCTCTTCTCGTCCCGGACGGCTCGGGTACGCGGCAGGTCGACGGACAGACCGGAGCGCAGCAGCGCGGGCACCGCCGAACCGACCCGGTCGAAGCCCGGGCCGACGGTGCGCCCGGCGAGATGGCGGGCATGGATGCCCTCGGCGATGACCGCCAGCTTGAAGTAGCCGAGGGCCCGGTGGAAGGGCAGCGCGGAGACGTCCCGGCCGGACCGCCGCGCGTACCGTTCGGTCAGCTCCCGCGCGGAGAGGAACCCCGGGTTGGCGGCCGGGACATGCCCCTCGCCGAGGACGGGCTCGCACACCGGGTCCCAGTAGACGAGGAGCAGCCCGAGGTCCGCGAGCGGATCGCCCAGCGCGGCCATCTCCCAGTCGACGATCGCGGCGATCCGCCCCGGGTCCCCGGCGTCGAGGATGACGTTGTCGAGCCGGTAGTCCCCGTGCAGGACCGCCGGTTCGGCACCGTCGTCCCGGGCCAGAGGCAGTGCGCGTACCAACGCCTCGTGCAGCACGTCCAGTTCGGGCAGTTCCCGGGTGGCGACCCGGTCCCACTGGCCGCGCCAGCGCCGCACCTGCCGTGCCACGTACCCGGCCGGGCGCCCGAACCCGCCGAGCCCGATCTCGTACGGATCGAGCGCGTGCAGCGCCGCCAGCTGGTCGACCAGGGCCTCGGAGCACCGCCGCGCGTCCTCGACGGGCAGCAGGGCCGCCCGCTCGCCGTCCCGCAGTACGGCGCCCTCGACGAACGAGACGAGGGTGAACGGGGCGCCGAGCACCGACTCGTCGGCGCAGGACAGCACGGTCCGGGGCACCGGGACGTCCGTCTCGGCGAGCGCGGCCATGACGCGGTACTCGCGGTCCATGTCGTGCGCGGTCGGGGTGAGCGTGCCGAGCGGCGGGCGGCGCAGCACCCAGCGGTGCGTGCCGTCGGTCACGAGGTACGTGAGATTGGACCGCCCGCCGAGCAACAGGCGGACGTCCAGCGGGCCGGCGCAGCCGGGGACCTCGCGCTCGACGAAGCGCTGGAGCGCGGGCAGGTCCACCCCGGCCACCCCGGCCAGGCGCCCGGCGTTGCCGGTGGCCGTCATCCCGCGCCCCCTAGCACGCGGGCGGCCTCTTGCCCCGGCCCGGCGCCCCCGCGCTCCCGCGCCGCCCGTACCGCACGTTTGGCGATGGCCCACCGGTGGGTCTCCGAGGGCCCGTCGTAGATACGGAACGGCCGGACCTCCCGGTACAGCGCGGCCAGCGGGATGTCCTCCGAGATGCCGAGCGCCCCGCAGATCTGGACGGCGCGGTCCACGACCCGGCCCACGGCCTCGGACACGAAGGTCTTCGCGATGGAGGTCAGCTGGGCACCGGGCCCGCCCCGGTCGAGTTCCCAGCAGGCCCGCCAGAGCACCGCCCGGCTCGTCTCGATGTCGATCTCCGAGTCCGCCAACTGCTGCTGCACCATGCCGAGTTCCGCCAGCCGCCCACCGAAGGCCCGGCGCCCGGCGGCCCGGTCCAGAGCGATGTCCTGCGCCCGCCGGGCCACCCCGAGCCAGCGCATGCAGTGCGTCAGCCGCGCGGGGCCGAGCCGCACCTGCGCGTACTCGAAGCCCCGGTGGACCTCACCGAGGACCGCGTCGTCGGGGACCTCGCAGTCGTCGAGGGCGAGTTCGCTGTGCCCGCCGAACAGAGCCCGGTCGAGGGTGCCGATGTTCCTGACCACCTTCATGCCCGGAATGCCGGCGGAGATCAGGAACATGGTCGCCCCGCCCGGGTCGCCGGGTTCGCCACCCGTGCGTGCCATACAGATGGTGAACGCGGCCCCGTCCGCCCCGCTGATGAACCACTTGCGGCCGTTGATCCGCCAGCCGCCCGGGACCCGGACCGCCGTCGCGGCCAGCGCACGCGGGTCGGAGCCGGCCCCGGGGGGAGGCTCCGTCATCGCGAAGCACGAGCGGGTCTCCCCGGCCGCCAGCGGCGCGAGGAACCGGGCCTTCTGTGCCTCCGTGGCCACAGCGGCGAGAAGATGCGTATTGCCCTCGTCGGGCGCGGCGCAGTTGAGGGCGAGCGGGCCCAGCAGGGAGTATCCGGCGGCCTCGAAGACGACCGCCTGACCGCGCAGATCCAGCCCGAGGCCGCCCCACCGCGCCGGGACATGCGGGGCGAACACCCCCGCCGCACGAGCCGCCTGCTGGAGCTCGCGCCTCAGCGACTCCGGACCCGCGTGCACATCGCCGTGGCACTCATCCTCCACGGGCAGCACGGTCTCCCGGACGAACCCGGCGGTCCGCCGCGCGATGTCGGCGACCTCCCGGTCGATGTCGAACTCGATGGCCATCCGGCCCCTCTCGATCCAGTACGTGCTTGTACGGGGGCGTACGACGTCGCTTTCTGCACGGGGCGTACGAGGTCACTCCCTGACCCCGCGCCACGCCAGCGCGCCGCCGTCGATGACGTACGAGGCGCCGGTGATGAACGCGGCGTCGTCGGAGGCCAGGAAGCAGGCGAGCCCCGCCACCTCCTCCGGCCGGCCGAGCCGCCGCACCAGCTGTGGCGCGGTCAGCTCCCGTTCCATGGCGTCGCGGTCGTCGGCAGCCTCGAAGAAGTCCCGGGTCAGGGACGTCTCGATGACTCCGGGGCAGAAACAGTTGCAGCGCACGGGCGCCAGGTCGACGGCGGTGACCTTGGTCAGGTGGATGACGCCCGCCTTGGTGGTGCCGTAGACCGGGGCCAGGGGGAAACCGGTGAGCCCGGACACCGACGCCGTGTTGACGATCGCGGGTCCACGCGTGGAGCGCCGCAGATGGGGCGCGGCGAACTTGGTCGTGAGCCAGACGGCCTTGAGGTTGACCTCGTAGACGGCGTCCCAGACCCCCTCGGGGAGGGTGTCGACCGCACGGTCCTGCGGGCCGTCCACCAGCGCGGATTCGATCACCCCGGCGTTGTTGACGAGGACGTCGAGCCCGCCGAACCGTTCCGCCGTGCGCGCCACCATGGCCTCGATGTGGTCGCGGTCGCGCAGATCGCAGACGATCGGCTCCGCCTCCGCCCCGGCGGCACGGACGAGGTCGGCGGTCTCGGCCGCGGTCGCCCCGTTCCGGTCGGCGACCGCGACCGCCGCCGCGCCCCGGCGCGCCATCTCCACGGCGATGGCCTGCCCGATGCCCTGCCCGGCGCCCGTCACGAGCACCGCCCTGCCCTCCAGCGAACCCCCGCCCATTCCCCTGCCCCCGCTCACAGCTTCTCGAAGATGTCGGAGCCCGCGACCGACATGGCCACGAAGACACCCGCAGACGTCACCAGCGTCATGACGAGCGCGATGGCCGCGACCAGCGGATAGGAGCCGTTGGACCAGTAGTCGAACAGGATGGTGCCCATGACCTGTGTCGTCGGGGCCCGGACCAGGAGCGAGGCCGTGAACTCATGCGTCAGCAGCACGAACATCAGCGCCCCGGCACCCGCGAGCGTGGGACGCAGCAGCGGCAGCATGATGTCGGTGGTGGTCCGCAGCGCGCCGGCCCCGCTGGTCCGTGACGCCTCGACGTACGTGTCGCCGAGCGCCACCATCCCGGACAGCTGCATCCGGGTGGCGAACGGCAGCATCAGCGTGACGTAGACGAGGACGATCACCGTGCGGGTGCCGTACAGGATGAACGGCTCGCGGCTGTACGTCAGCAGGAAGCCGGCGCCGAAGACGACGGCGGGGATCCCCAGGGGCATCGCCACGATGAAGTCGACGGCGGCCCGGACGATCCGGAACCGGCGCCCCTTGAGGAGCAGGGAGGCGGCGACGAAGCCGAGGGGGAGCGCGATGGCGACGGAGACGACGGAGGTGGTGAGGCTGTTGACGATCGCGTCGGTGATCCCCGATTCCTGGAACACCCGCCGGAAGTTGTCGAGCGTGAACCCGCTCGGCTCGATCCTCCCGCTCCAGAAGGAGGAGAGCGACACCACCAGGAGCGCGCCCAGCGGCAGTGCCAGTGCCACCAGGCCGTAGAGGAGGATGCCGGTGACCGCGGCCCACGACGGCCGGCCCCCGGACCGGAACGCCTTTCCGCCATGGGTGACGAAGCGGCTGTGGTCGCCGAGGATCACCTTCTGGAAGAGGACGACGGCGATGCCGAAGAGCAGCAGCGGTGAGCCGATCGCGGCGGCCCGGCCGTAGTCGACGGGGCTCTGCGACACGGCGGCGTACATGTCGGTGGTGAGGACGTCGATGCCGTTGTTCCGGCCGAGCAGCAGGGGGCCCGTGAACTGGCCGAGCCCGAGGAGCAGGGCCACGAAGCCCCCGTACACCAGCACCGGGCGCAGCAGCGGCAGCGTCACCCGGAAGAACACCCCGGCGGCCGACGATCCGCTGACCTGGGCCGCCTCGATCAGCTCCGCGTTGATGTTGCCGAAGCCGGCGCTGACGAACAGGTAGACGAAGGCGGTCAGCCCGAAGCCGGTGATGATCACGATCCACGGCAGGGTGTAGATGTCGACGGGGCCCTCGGCGAGATGGTTCCACCAGGGCAGATGGCGCAGGGCCGCGTTGAGGTAGCCGGGGCGGGGCGAGAACAGGAACGCCCAGCCGGTGACCGCCGCCACGGCCGGGACGACGATGGGCAGGATCGGCACGACGCGCAGCAGCCGCAGCCGAGGGGGCAGCCGGGTCGCCGCCCAGGCCAGGAAGGTGCCGAGGACGAGCGCGATGGCCAGCGAGCCCAGCGCCAGACCTGCCGTCCTGCGCAGTGTCTCCGCCAGGTCCGGGGTGTCGAGGGCGGCACGGTAGCCCCGGGCGTCGTCCTCGAAGGCCAGCCGTTGCAGGCCCACCAGCGGGGCGATCACCAGATAGCCGATGGCCGCCAGGAACACGAGCGCGCCGAGCCGCGGCAGATGGCGCCGCGCCCGGGTCAGTGCCGTCGGCCGCGGCGGGTCCGGGCGAGGCGGTGTCGCCGTGGAGGAAGGTGCGGGAGCGGGTACGGCGGGTGCGGCCATGACGTCACGCCCCCACCGGGGTGGCGGGGGCGTGCGCGGCCGTGCGTACCCCGTCGGCGTCGTAGTAGATGGCCGCGTCCTTGGCGAACCACGCGGTCACCCGCTGTCCCCGGGTCAGACCCCGGGCCCAGGGCGTGCCGGTCAGGGGTGCCCGGGCGTGCAGCCGGCTGCCCGCGATCGTGACGACCACGTCCATATGGCGCCCGCCGAACTGCGCGTCGACGACCTCCGCCGCGAGTCCGACGCCATGGCCCGGCGGCTTCTCCTCGGCCGGACAGAGCTGAAGGTCCTCGGGGCGCAGCCGGGCGGAGATCTCGCCGTGCGCGCGGGGCACCGGGAGTTCGCCCGCCACCGCCCGGCCCGGGTCGTCCGTCCGGCCGTCGGCTTCCGGTTCGCCGGTGAGGGTCCAGCCCTCGCCCGTCCGCCGGAGCGACAGCCGGTTCGACATGCCGATGAACCCGGCGACGTACTCGGTGGCCGGTTCCTCGAAGACCCGCTCCGGAGTGTCGAGTTGCTCGATCCGCCCCGCCTTCATGATCGCCAGACGGTCGCCGAGCGCCAGCGCCTCGCTCTGGTCGTGGGTGACGAACACGGCGGTGAAGCCCAGCCGTGCGTGCAGCTCGTGCAGCTGGGCGCGGACCTGGTCGCGCAGCCGGGCGTCGAGGTTGCTCAGCGGCTCGTCGAACAGCACCAGGTCGGGCCGGGCCGCCAGACCACGGGCGAGGGCCACCCGCTGCTGCTGGCCGCCGCTGAGCTGTGCCGGATAGCGGTCGAGCAGGGCGGCGCAGTCGACGAGTTCGGCCGCCTCCTCGATCCGCCCGCGCGCCTCGTCACGGGGCACCCGCCGGGTCTTGAGCGGATAGCCGATGTTGCGCCGCACCGTCATGTGCGGCCACAGCGCGTACGACTGGAACACCATCCCGATCCGGCGCTTGTTCGGAGGGAGGTTCACCTTCCCGTGTATGTCCAGCACCGTCCGGTCGCCCAGCGAGATGCGCCCCTCGTCGGGTGTCTCCAGACCGGCCAGACAACGCAGGGTCGTGGTCTTCCCGCAGCCGCTCGGGCCGAGGAGAACGATGAACTCGCCCGGTTCGATCTCCAGGGACAGGTCGTCGACGGCGACCGCCGGCGGCTTGCCGGCGAACCTCTTCGTCAGACCCTCGATGCGCACGTGGGACACGGGGGCTCCTCACATCCAAAAGATCAGGTGGGTGGGCACCCGTCGGCGCGGGTGCCCACACTGCTGTGCGTGGGGCCTGGCAGATGTGGTCCACCGCCCCTACTGGAACAGGGACTTCCACTTCTTCTGGTACGCGGCCACGGCGTCCGGCGTGAGCTTGGCCGGGTCCTGCACCCGTACCTTGTCGTTGGTGATCACCGTGCCGGGGATGTCGGGCAGTACCGAGCCGGCCGACGGGGTGATCAGTTCCTGGCCCTTGGCGGTCACCATGAAGTCGGCGAAGAGCTGACCGGCGTTGGGGTGCGGGGCGGTGTTCAGCACCATGCCGTAGTACCGGGCCCCCCACGCGCCGTCGGGCGGCATGCGGTAGTCGACCGGCGCGCCCTTGTCCTTGGCGGGTTCGAGCGCGATCGGCGCGACGAAGCTGCCGGCGGCGATCTCGCCGGACTGCAGCGCCTCGCCCATCGGCAGGGAGCTGGGGTAGATACGCGGCTTCTGGGCGGCCAGCTTCTTCACGAAGTCGGCGCCGTACGTCTCCTCCAGCCACAGGTAGAAGTCGACGAGGGAGGGCGCGGTGGGCTCGACGACGCCGATCTTGCCGTTCGCGAGGGACGGGTCGAGCAGGTCCGGGTAGTCGGTCAGCCCCTGGGGATGGAGTTTGGTGTTCCAGCCGAAGGTGAGCACGGCGGAGTTGGTCTCGAAGTAGTTGCCCTTGTGGACGTACCGCTTGACGTCGTAGTCGCCCTTGCCGGTCAGTTCGGGACCGGTCGGAGCCAGGAAGCGGCCGGCCTCGGCCTGTGGCTTCACCCAGGAAAGGCTCGCGCTGACGTACATGTCGGCGATGCCCTTGCCGGAGTTGAACTCCGTCTCGACCTTCACCCCGAGGTCGCCGTCGACACCGCGCACGGTCTTGACGTCGATGCCCGGGTACTTGGCCTCGAAGGCCTTCGCGAGATTGTTGAGCGAGGTCAGGTCCTGCGCCGAGTAGACGGTGACCTGCCCCTCCTTCTTCGCGGCGGCGACCAGTTCGTCGATGCCCGCCGACGCGGGCACGAGCTTGGACTCGGCGTTGGTGTCGCTGCCGCCGCCGCACGCGGCGGTCAGCAGTGCGGTGATCGATAGCAGGATGAGCAAAGCGCCGCGCCGTCGCGGTTCTGATCTCATTCTCGGCTCCCTTGCCTGAAACCGGCTCCCGGCCCGGACCGGCACCCCATCCGAGTGACTTCGCCCCGGAGGGTGGCTGGACGGCCAAGATTTCAGGGAAATTACCAAACTGAACTAGGTTGGGCAATAGTTCGCGCACGGGTGAGAGGGGGTGGGGGTTCGGTGGGGTGTGCTCGATCCGGGGTGCGTGGGTGAAGAGAAGGGTGCCGCTGCGGCATGTAATGCCTGTCCAGCAGCCATCTGGTGCGGTGGCGGAGGTCGTGCGGGCGGGGTGCGGGCCCTGGTCGGGCAGGAGACCGCGATGTTGATTGAACTCATGTCAGTTCAATGACGGTCGATGGAAGATCCGGTCAGCCGCCGGGGTTCTCACGATGCGCGACGCCGTCGATCCGCACAAGCGTCTTGCCCGTGTTGTCGCCCCTGAGGAGCGCCGCCAGTGCCGCCGGTGCCTGCGGCAGCCCGTCGACGATCGTCTCGCGGCAGTGGAGCCGGCCCTCGCGGAGCCAGGCGCCCAGCTGTCGCCTCACCTCGGGCAGCAGATGGGTGTGGCCGCTGCCGCGGAAGCCGCGGATGGTGAGGCTCTTCGTCACCGCGAGCATCAGATTGCCCGGGCCCTGCGACTTGCCCGGGCCCTGCGACGGCTCCTCCGTCGCGTACTCCGAGATCATGCCGCAGATCGCGACGCGCCCCGACGTCCGCAGCGCGCCGACAGCGGCTTCGAGATGGTCGCCGCCGACGTTGTCGAAGTACACGTCGATACCGTCCGGCGCCGCCTCGCGCAGCAGGTCGGGAAGGGGGCCGTCCTTGTAGTTGAACGCGGCGTCCAGACCGAGTTCCTCCAGGAGGTGACGCACCTTCTCGTCGGAGCCGGCGCTGCCGATGACGCGATGCCCACGGATCTTCGCCAACTGCGCGACGAGGCTGCCGACGGCACCGGCCGCCGCCGAGACCCACACCACGTCTCCGTCGCGCAGCTCCGCGACATGGAAGAGGCCGGCGTAGGCGGTGAGCCCGGTGCCGCCCAGTGCGCCGAGGTGAGCCTGCGGCGGTGTGCCGCGTACGTCGAGCTTCGTGAGGGTGCCGACCCCGCCGAGTGCGTCCTTCCCCGCCTCGACGACCGCGTAGTCCCGCCAGCCGGAGGCGTGCGACACCGTGTCGCCCGGGGCGAATCCGTCGGCGCGGGACTCCAGGACCTCCCCGACGGTCATGATCCCGTCCATCGGCTGGTCGAGGGGGAAGGCCGGAAAGTATCCCGGCGGCGCCTTCTCCCGCAGCCGCACCCGGAGAGCGGCGTCGACGGACGTCCAGGTGTTCCGGACCAGCACCTCGCCCTGTTGTGGCCCGCGGACCCCGACCTCGACGACACGGAAGTCCGACGCCCGGACCTCGCCGCGGGGATAGGCGGTCGGCCGGATCTCACGGCCGACCACCACCGCGTCCGCCGCCGGGGACGGGCGACCCGCCCCGGCTCCGGCGCGTATCTCGTCCATGAACTGAACTTGTATCATGGGGAAGGCGGTGCGTCCATGCTGGCAACGGCAAACTGCTCCTTGATGCGACCATACTTGAAGTGAGTTTGGTTCCAGATGAAAGGGGTGTCGTCGCCGCGTGCGAACCCGTGCCAAAGGCCCGGGTCAACGGCGTAATCTGCGGCGCAATGGACACCGACCTGCGAGGACCCCAGGGCCGGGCTCCCGCCGGCGCCCACCTGTGACGTTCGATCTCCGACGCTCGACGAGGAGCCGCTCGTGACCACACCTGACGAGACGAGACCGCACCCCCGCAACTCGGGCCTGCGCGTCGACCTCAACCTGGCCGCGGCCGTCGCACTCAACGCCCGTCACGAGGGCCACTCCGTCGTCATCCGTTACGCGGGCGGCGATCTCACCTACGCCGAACTGGACGACAGGGCCGCCCGCCTGGCCACCGTCCTGGCCGACGGCGGCGTGGGCGACGGGGACCGGGTCGCGTACCTCGGCCTGAACAGCAGCGCCTTCCTCGTCACCCTGCTGGCCGCCCATCGGCTGGGGGCCGTCTTCGTGCCAGTCAACTTCCGCCTGGCGGCAGCCGAGTTGGAGGCCGTGCTCCACCGCAGCGGCGCCACCGCCCTCATCTGCGAGGAGGGCCACCGGGAGGCCGTCGACGAGGTGCGCGACCGTACCCCGCTCACGCGCTTCCTCCTGGTGGACGACGACCCCGAGGTGCCCACCGGGGGCGCGGCGGGCTGGGAGTCATGGGCGCCCCTCCTCGCCGCCGCCGTACCCGCCTCCGCCGTCGCCGCCAAGTACGCCGACGACCCGGCGATCCTGATGTTCACCTCCGGCACGACCGGCACCCCCAAGGGCGTCGTCCTGACCCACGGGAACGTCTTCTGGAACGCGGTGAACGTCGAACTCCGTCTCGACACCCGCCGGGGCGACGTCACGTACGCCGTCGCCCCGCTGTTCCACATCGGCACCCTGAACAGCTTCGTCCTGCGCACCCTGGTACGCGGCGGCACGGTGGTCGTCAGACGCGGGTTCGACCCGGAGAGGAGTCTCGACGACCTGGTCACCCACCGGGTCAACTCCCTGTTCGCCGTCCCGCAGATGTTCGCCGCCCTGGCCAGACAACCCGGCATGTTCGACCGGGACCTGAGCCGTCTGCGGTCGATCGTGGTCGCGGGCGCGCCGGTGCCGCCCTCGCTGATCGAGACGTACGCCGAGCACGGTGTGCTGCTCCAGCAGGCGTGGGGCCTGACGGAGACGGCCCCGTTCGCCACCCATCTGCCGGCCGAGCGCACGCTGGACAAGCTCGGCTCCGCGGGCATCCCGATGCCGTTCACGGAGGTCCGGGTCGTCGACACGGCCACCAACGCGCCACTGAAACCGGGTGAGCCGGGGGAGATCGTGGTCCGAGGCCCGAATGTCACCGCCGGTTACTGGAACAACCCGGAGGCGAACCGTGCCGCCTTCGACGACGAGGGCTGGTTCCACTCGGGCGACATCGGCCACCTCGACGAGGACGGCTACCTGTACATCGTCGACCGGCTCAAGGACATGATCATCAGCGGCGGGGAGAACGTCTACCCGGCGGAGGTCGAGCGAGCGCTGGCCTCCATGCCCGGCGTGGTCGACGTCGCCGTCGTCGGGACTCCCGACGAACAGTGGGGCGAGACCGTACAGGCCGTCATGAGCGCGGACGGTACGTCGGACATCACCCTGGAGGCCGTCCACGCGTACGCCTCGGGAAGGCTGGCCCGTTACAAGCTGCCCCACCGTCTGACGCTCGTGCCGGCCGTCCCGAGGAACGCCGCCGGAAAGCTGGACAGGGCCGGCGTCCGGCGCCTGGCCGAGGAGGGGAACTGACGACGCTCGGGGATGCTCAGGGTGCCGGCCTTGAGGAGATCACGCGCCGGCGGGGCTCGCGCGTGACGGGCCGACCTCCCTCAAGGCATGCGGCTCAACAGGCGGTCACGGTCGACCAGTTGGCGCTTGAGCACCAGTCCGATGTGTATGGCCGGACGTCCCCCGGCCTCGACACGACGGGAGCCGGCCCCGTGTGCGCTGTGCCGGGGCCGGCTCCGTCGTGTTCCTCGGCACCGGTCAGAAGTCGTCCGGTGTCCTCACACGGTCGCGGATCCAGAAGCCCGCGGGCTTGAGGGAGGACGTGCCGGTCCACGAACCGTTGTTGGCGCAGGTTCCCGGCTTGAAGACGGCGCCGCTGCGATGGTCGTCGGAGAAGTTCCAGTTGACCCAGCTGATCTTCTTGGCCGCCAGCAGATCGAGATAGCGCTGCGACATGGCGAAGTCGTTCGCGCCCTCACCCGCGTAGTTCTGGGTGCCGAACTCGGTGACGAAGACGGGGATGCGGTCGGCCGCGCGGGCGAGGGTCTGGAGATACTCGTCCCGGTGCGAGTACGCGTAGAAGTGGAACGTGTACATGATGTTGGCCGCGTTCACCGGGTTGTTGACCACCTCGGACTCGTTCGCGCCCTCCGACACACCGAGCGAGGACCATGCGCGGGTGCCGACCAGGACCGGGGTGTTCGGGTCCTTGGCCCGGATGACGGGGATGAGCTGCTCGGCGTAGCTCTTGATACGGGACCAGCTCACACCGCTGGGCTCGTTGGCGATCTCGTACAGCAGGTTGTTCTTGTCGCGGTGGCGCTGGGCGATCTCGGAGAAGAAGGTCTTGGCGCGGGCGAGGTTCTGGTGCGGGTCGCCGGGGTCGAGCATGTGCCAGTCGACGATGGCGTACATCCCGCGTGCCGTGGCCTGCTCGATGGCGGAGTGCACCAGGTCGGTGAAGCGGCGCGGATCGGTCTCGTAGCCGCCCTCCTGGACGTACATGGAGACGCGCAGTACGTCCGCCTTCCAGTCGGTGGCGAGGGCGTTGAGCGAGCCGTTCGTGACGCACTGGCTGTACCACTGCAGACCGTGGGTGCTCATCCCTCGGAGCTGGATCGTTTTTCCTTGCTGGTTGCAGAGCTTGGTGCCGCAGACCTTGAGCTGTCCGTTGGCGGCGACGGGGGTGACCGCCGTCGGGGCCGCGGGGCCGGCCTGTGCGGTTCCCGGGAGCAGGACGAGGCCGAGTAGGAGCAGCACGGCGACGAGGGGAGTGGATCGTGCCGGTCTCATGGGGGACTCCTGGCTAACTGGTAGGAAACTTTCCTAACAGAAAGGGAATTAGCAGTTGGTCCGGACCTTTGCAATAGATCTGACAAGACCACGACAACATCGCTCCGTACGGCACCCGCGTCTTCGCGTGTCACATCCCCGCCGTACGGCCGGTCTTACGGAGGGAGACAGAGGACCGCCCCGTCAGGGCGGGCCGCTCCGGGAGGGAATGAGGCGATGGCGACGCTGGACGGGAAACCCGCGAGCGAGGTCGTCCGCGCGGACACCGCCACCGAGGGCCCCGCCCCCGATGCGTCCGAGGGCGTGCCGGACGCCTATCGGCAGGCTTCCGCCGAGGTGGCCGACCGGCTCGGTGTTCTTCCGGGGGTGGGGCTGAGCACGGGGCAGGTCGCCGAGCGTACGGCGGTCTGGGGCGCCAACCGGCTCTCCGAACCGGCCCGGCGGCCGGAGTGGCTCAAGTTCCTGGACCAGTTCCGCAACTGGCTCATCGTCATCCTGCTGATCGCCGCCGTGGTGGCCGGAGCCGTCGGTGACTTGAGGGACGCGGTGGTGATCACCGTCGTGCTCCAGATCAACGCCGTGCTCGGCTACTGGCAGGAGCGTCGGGCCGAGAGCAGCCTGGAGGCGCTGCGCCGCATGCTGGTGCCCATGGCGAAGGTCCGTCGCGACGGCACCGAACAGGTGGTCGGGGCCCAGCTTCTCGTGCCCGGTGACGTGGTTCTGCTGGAGGCCGGCGACCGCGTACCCGCCGACGGCAGGCTGACCGTGGCGGAGACCGTCGAGGCGGACGAGGCGGCCCTGACCGGTGAGTCCCAGCCGGTCGCCAAGAGCGTCACGGCTGTCGACCCGACCTCGGCCGACCCGGCGCCGCTCGCCGAGCGCACCAGCATGCTGTTCATGAACACCGCCCTGACCCGGGGCCGCGCCGAGATGGTCGTCACCGCCACCGGGATGCGCACCGAAGTCGGCGCCATCGCCGAGGCGCTGCGCACCGGGACGGAACCGCCGAGCCCGCTCCAGGTCCAACTGGACAGCCTCGGGCAGCGGTTGGCGCTGCTGAGCGGAGTCGCGGTCCTCGCCTACGCCCTGAGCGCATGGGTGCGCGGCGAGCCGCTGTCGGACATCGCGCCGCAGGCCGTCGCCCTGGCCGTCGCCGCGATCCCCGAGGGCCTGCCCGCCGTACTGGCCCTGACCCTGGCCCTCGGCGTGCACCGCATGGCCCGTCGCGGAGCCATCGTCAAACGGCTCGCCTCGGTGGAGTCGCTCGGTGCGGCGACCGTCGTGTGCAGCGACAAGACCGGCACCCTCACCCTCAACGAGATGACCGCGCGCACCTTGTGGACCGGCGGCAGGCTCTACGACGTCACGGGGGAGGGGTACGGGACGACGGGCACCCTCCGCATCCACGGCGAGGACCGGGCGTCCCCCGCCGATGCCCTCCCCGGCGCGGACGACATGTCTCCCCCGGACGAACTCCGTGACGCGGTGCTTCCCTTCGCCCTCTGTAACGACGCGCACCTCACCGACGGCTACTTCATCGGTGACCCGACGGAGGCCGCCCTGGTCGCCCTGGCGGCCAAGGCCGGTGTGGACGCCGACTGTGCGCGTACGGAACACCCCCGCCTGGGCGAGCTGCCGTTCGACGGCGCCACCAAGTACATGGCCACCTTCCACACCGACCCCGACGGCCGAACCCGCGTCCATGTGAAAGGCGCGGTCGACGTGCTGCTGGGCATGTGCACCGACATCGTCACCCAGGACGGTGTGCGCGCCCTCGACGAAGGGCACCGCGACGAGATCCTCGCGGTGACGGCGCGGTTCGGCGGCGCCGGACTGCGGGTGCTGGGCGCGGCCACCGCCCTGCTGGGCGCCACGCCGAGCACGTTCACCCCGGACGTCCTGCCCGGTCTGACCCTGGTGTCGATCGCCGGGATCGCCGACCCGCCCCGCCCGCAGGCCCGGGACGCGATGGCGCTGTGCCGCACGGCGGGAGTGGCCGTGAAGATGATCACCGGTGACCACGCCGACACGGCGGCGGCCATCGCCCGTGAGCTGGACATCGCCGGCGAGGTCGTGACGGGCGCCGAGCTGGACCGGATGACGGAGCGACAACTCGCCGAACGCGTCGACGACATCGGTGTGTTCGCCCGTGTCGCACCGGAACACAAGGTGGTGATCGTACGCGCGCTGACCGACCGGGGACACATCGTCGCCATGACCGGCGACGGTGTCAACGACGCCGCCGCGCTCAAGGCCGCCCACATCGGTGTGGCAATGGGCGTCACCGGCACGGACGTGGCCAAGGAAGCCGCCGACATGGTCCTCACCGACGACGACTTCTCCACGATCGTGCGCGCCGTCCGCGAGGGACGGGCCATCTACGCCGACATCGTCAAGTTCGTCCGCTTTCAGCTCGCCACCAACATCGGCGCGATCCTCACCCTGCTCAGCGCCTCCCTCGCCGGACTGCCCTCCCCGCTCACGGCGGCCCAACTGCTGTGGATCAACATCATCATGGACGGTCCGCCCGCCATGGCCCTGGCCGTCGACCCCGCCCGCGACGATGTGATGAGCCGCCCGCCGCGCGACCCGGGCGAGCGCATCCTGGACGCCCGCCGCCTCCTCGCCATCGGCTGGGCCGGCGCGGTCATGGCCGCGGGGACCGTGACACTGTTCGCCGTCGCCCGCTCGTACGTCGACGCGGACACCGCCCTGACCATGGCGTTCACCACGTTCGTGCTGTTCCAGCCGCTCAACGCGCTGAGCGCCCGCACGGACGACGGCCCCCTGCTGGGGCGCTACCAGCTCCGCAACCGCGCGCTGTGGCTGTGCCTGGCCGGCGTCGTCGCCGTACAGGTCGCGGTCGTCCAACTGCCCTGGGCGGGCACGGTCTTCGGGACCGTACCGCTGACCCTGCCCCAGTGGGCCCTGTGCCTGGGCACCGCGTCCACGGTGCTCCTCGCCGAAGCCGCCCTGCGCGCCGCACGGTCGGCGCCGCGCGGCCACTGATGTCACACCGGGGCTCGCCGAACTGTCTCTATGGATGACGGACGAGAAACAGAGGGAATCATGCGTGAGATCCTGATCGTCGGTGGCGGTTACGCGGGTTTCTACACCGCGTGGGGCCTGGAGAAGTCGTTGCGGTCGGACGAGGCGAGGGTGACGGTCGTCGACCCGCGCCCGTACATGACGTACCAGCCCTTTCTGCCGGAGGTGACGGCCGGTTCGGTCGAGGCACGCCACGCCGCCGTGTCGTTGCGGCGTCATCTGCGCAGGACCCGGCTGGTCGCGGGGAGCGTGACGGAGATCCGGCACGCGGACCGGGCGGTCACCGTCCGGCCGGCGGACGGAAGCGACTACGAGCTGGTCTACGACATCCTCGTCGTCACCGCCGGCGCGGTGACCCGTACCTTCCCCATCCCCGGAGTGGCACAACGGGCCATCGGTCTGAAGCACGTGGAGGAGGCGGTGGCCATCCGCGACCGGCTGCTGACCGCGTTCGACCAGGCGGCGTCACTGCCGCCCGGCGCCGAACGGCGGAAGCTGCTCACCGTCACCTTCGTGGGCGGCGGATTCTCCGGGGTCGAGGGCTTCGGCGAACTGCTGTCGCTGGCCACCGCGCTGCTCAAGTACTACCCGGAGCTGGGCCCGGAGGACCTGTCCTTCCATCTGGTCGAGGCCCGGGACCGCATCCTGCCCGAGGTCGGCGACCGGCCGGGGGAGTGGGTCGTGCGCTCCCTGGAACGCCGGGGCGCGCACGTGCACCTGAACACGCGGCTCCTCTCCGCCGTGGACGGGCACGTCGTGCTCTCCACCGGGGAGGAGTTCGACTCGGAACTGCTCGTCTGGACCGCCGGCAACGCCTCCAACCCCGTCGTGCACAACCACACGGACCTCCCCGTGGACGAGCGGGGCCTGCTCGTGGTCCGGCCGGATCTCCGGGTGGGCACCGACAGCGAGCCGTTGCCGGACGTGTGGGCGGCCGGGGACGACGCGGCCGTACCCGACCTGGCGCTGCCGATACCGGGGGCGCGGACCGTACCGAACGCCCAGCACGCCGTACGGCAGGGCAGGCGCCTCGCCAAGAACATCGCGGCACACCTGCGCGGGGGCAGGATCCGGGACTACCGCCACGGCAGCCTGGGTGTGGTGGCGACGCTGGGACTGGGGCGCGGCATCTTCCAGTACCGGAGCATCGTCATCAAGGGACTTCCCGCCTGGCTGATGCACCGGGGCTATCACGTCCTGGCCGTGCCCACCTGGGAGCGCAAGGTCCGGGTGCTCACCGTCTGGCTCACCGCGGCCCTGTTCGGCCGGGACCTCGTCTCCCTCGCCTCCGTCCAGCACCCACGGGACGCCTTCGTGACGAGCGCCGACCCGCGCCCCGCCTCCCTCTCAGGAGCCCGCCATGGACGCGCGTGAAGAGGCCGCACGGGGCCTGACCGACATCGAGACCTATCTGTACCGGGAGGCCCATCTGCGCGCGGCGCACCGCCGCGTCGCGGACTTCATCGAGCGGGAGCCCGGACTGACACCGGAGCAGAAGCTCGACATCGAACGCTGGTACCTCGACGAACAGACGTACGTGGCCCGTATGGTGACGGATCACATCGCCGACAGCATCAGCGCGGTGCACGAACAGCACCGTGTGCGCCTCGGGCGCTGGCTGCGGGGCACGATGACCGCGATGACACTGATCACCGTCGCGATGGTCGGGCTGTGCGTGGTGATCGTGGAGACGGTGAGCTGACTGTACGGCTAGGCACGCCGGGCGCGGTAGAGGCCCCGGCCGGCCCGCTCGACACGGGAGGCGCCGACCAGTCGGTCCAGGGTGCTGCGCACACCGTTGATGCTTCCGCTGTCGGTGTCACGGCCGAGGGCCGCGGCGACATCACGGGCCCGCACGTCGACATCGCCGACGCCCGCGAAGTACTCCATGATCTGCTCGGTGAGCCTGCCGTACGACTTCTGGCCGTTGGTGTCGGAGCCGGAGCCGGAGCCAGAACCGGGGTCGGAGTCGATGGCCGCGGGCTCGGCGGGGGCGCGTTCGGTCCGCGGCGCGGCAGGCGGGGCCGCGTTGTTGAGCAGCAGGGGCTGGAGGGCACCGAGGGCCCGCTGCACCGAGCCGAGATGGGCCACGACCGCGGCCAGTTCCCGTTCCAGCGCCTGCTTCTGCATCCGCAGCCGGGCCAGCTCGTCCTGGAGGCTCTCGGCGGTGACCTCGATGCTGTGCCCCGTAACAGTGACCATGCGTTCCTCTCCATCCACGACCTCCGCCATCATAGGCAGTCGTCGGACACATGGTTGTGTGTTGTGAACCGGGAACGCGAACCGAGGAACGCGGCGATCTTGGTCGGGCTGAACACCCACATCAACTGATGGATGCCCGCCGCCGAGGCGGCCATTGTCAGGAACGCGATGGGCTGGTCGGCACGGTAGACCATCACACCGTTGCTGCCGTTGGCCTCGACGAACCGGGGCTCCGCCTCCCGCCAGAGCTTCGGATACGTCACCATCTTGGCCACCCGGGGCCGCCCCCGTACGGGGATGCGCGCACAGCCCCGCATGCCGTTGCCGTCGGACAGGCTGACGGTGTCGGGGGTGAGCAGGGCCTCCAGCGACGCCACGTCCCCCGTCTGGGCCGCCGAGACGAAGACATTGAGGAGCCGGCGGTGCTCGGCGGTGTCCACGGTTCCGCGCTGCTCCTCCGCCAGATGCTTGCGCGCCCGGCTCACGATCTTCCGTACGTTGACGAGGCTGAGGTTCAGGATCCGCGCGATCTCCGGGTAGGCGTAGTCGAACGCCTCGCGCAGGACATAGGCGGCGCGTTCCGTGGGGTTGAGTCTCTCCAGCACCAACAGCATCGCCATTTCGAGGGCTTCCGCGCGCTGCGCGCCCAACTCGGGGTCCGAGCTGGTGTCGACGGGCTCGGGCAGCCACGGTCCTATGTAGGTCTCCCGGCGCACCCGCGCGGACTGCGCGACATTGATGGCCAGGCGGGTCGTCGTGCTGGAGAGGAAGGCGACCGGGCTGATCACCACGGAACGGTCGGTCCTCTGCCAGCGCAGCCACACTTCCTGCACCACGTCCTCGGCCTCGACCGCGCTGCCGAGCACACGGTAGGCGATTCCGAAGAGACGCTTCCGGTGCTGCACGAAGACAGAGACAGCGTTCTCGAGATCACTCGTCGTGGGGGACGGTTCGGGATCCATGGTCCTGCGGTCTCCGTTTCTCGTGGTGCGACTGCCCATGGGCGTGACCGCGCGGCGACCGTGTGGTCACCGAAGTCGCTGGACGTCACGGCTGCTCCCATCGGGTCTGCCTCACAAGACCGAGCACGGAGCGCTTTTGTGACAGTGGAGTCGACGGTGGGGATGGTGGGCGTGGACAGTGGGGCGCGCCGCGGGCGCGTTGAGGGCGCGACCGGCCGTCGCCGGGACGGCCGGTCTCCGGCGAGTCACACGGTGTTCGCGGACTTCTCACACTGTCCGCACGCCCCGCCGTTGACTCGAACGGAACGGCGGGGCGTCGTGGTCACTCGGTGCGCAGGCCCTCCGGGCGCATCATGCGCCACAGGGGTGGCAGGCTCACCAGGGTGACGAGCAGGGTCAGTACCCCGCCCACGCCCGCGTAGGGCAGGAAGACCCACCAGTCCTCGGCTTCCTTCCGCAGCAGGTCGAGCATCACATGGCCCAGCGTCAGGCCGCCGACGGAGGCGAGCAGGGTGCTGACGACGACCGGGACGGCCGTCTGCCACAGCACCGACCAGGCCAGGGTGGAGCGCCGGGTGCCGAAGGCCACGAGGACCGACAACAGGCGCCTGCGTTCCCGGAGTTGCTCGATCTGGGACACCAGCATGCTCGCGGCGATCAGGACCAGCATCAGTGTGCCGCCGACGAACAGACCGGTCTGGACCGACTCGTAGTCCTTGTCGCGCTGCCGGTTCTGCCGTTCCCGCACCGAGAGGGTCGGGTCCACCTCGGCGGCCGTGTTGCGGATCTCGTCCGCCACGTCGGGCACACGGGGGTTCGTGTCCACGCCCGCCCAGGTGAAGGCCCCCGGCAGGGGGCCGTCCGGCAGCGCGCCCGGGGTGGCCAGGATCCCGTCGTGCCGCTGCCCCATGGGGTCGGGCACCGTCGGAACCACGGGGCTGTCCGCCGGCAGCGTCCACCGGAGCGAGCGGGGCGCACCGGCGCTGTAGCCGTCGAGGGTGACGGCCTTGCCGGGCCTGGCCGCCTGGTCGACTCTCCGACTGCCCGCGGTGTCACCGGGATTGTGGGCGACGAAGGTGTCGCCGTCGCGGCACGAGGGCAGGCGGGCCATCTTCCGCAGCTGGGCGCAGTCGCCGACGGTCAGCGACGTCACCGACCGCTCGGATCCGGTCGCGTACGCCTCGGTGTAGGCGAACGCCGAGGTCACGCCCGGTGTACGACGCAGGCCTTCCTCCAGTCGCGCGGTGCCGGCGGCGATCCCGTGCTCCGACACGAGGGTGATGTCCGGCGTCCGGGCGGCCCCGGCGCTACCGCCGCCACCTCCTCCGCCCCCTGTGCCGTCTCCGCCGGAGGGGGTCATGAAGCTTTGCTGCATCGCACCGAACATCAGCTGGAGCACGATCGCGCCCGCCGTGGCCACCATGATGCCGCTGACGGCGCGTGAGGCGGACCCGCTCGACAACTGCAGCCGCCGCACGGCGAGTTGCCATGGCAGGGGGCCGCCCCGCAGCGGGGCCACGGCCGCCTCGACCAGCCATGGCAGGAGCCCCGCGAGACCGACCAGCACCAACGTCACCCCGGCGGCGACGGGGATCGTACCGATCTCCTGCGACCGGGAGGTGACCCGGTCGGAGAGCAGGAGAACCGCCAGGCCCAGACCCGGCAGCACCAGCCGCCACCACAGTCGCCTTCGACGCGGTCGGGCGCCGCGGACGACACCGAGCGGTTCGACGGAGATCGAGCGCATCGCGGAGAGGGTCACCACGACCGAGGCGAGCGGCACCGCGACGGCGACGAGTACGGCCGGACCCAGGCGCGGGACGATGTCGCCCGGGTGGGCACCGACGTCCCACAGCCGGACGTACGCCGCCGCCTGACGGGCCACCAGGAAGAGCGCGGCGCCGAGAACCACCCCGAGGACCGAGCCGAAGAGGGCCTCGCCGGCGGCGATCCGGGCGATCATCCGGCGGTCCGCGCCGACCAGACGCAGCGCCGCCAGCCGCCGGTCCCTGCGGTCGCCCCCGAACCGCACCGCGGTGGCGATGAAGATGCCGACGGGCACCAGGAGCACCACGCACATCGTCACCACCAGCACATACAGCAGCGCGTCGAGGGAGTCGTGGCGGGGGACGTACCCGAAGCGCTCGGCCCGTACGGCTCCGCCGTCGGCACTGATGCGATCGGTGCCGGCGTAGTAGCGCAGTTCGCCCGCGTCGAGCAGACCCGCGGGCGCGATGGTGCCCACGATCCGGTAGTCGAGCCGCTCCTTCAGCAACGCGCCCTCGGGCGTGTCAAGGAGCTTCCGCAGCGCGGGGGAGACGACCATCGCGCCGGGAGCCGGGATCCTCGCGACGCCGGGCGGGGCGGGCGCGTGCGAACCGTCGGCGCGCAGGAGCATGCCGCCCACCCGGTCGGACCGGTAGTCGGTGTCGCCCCGGGCCCAGAGGAAGGAGGAGTCCGAACGCGGTACTGAGGACTCCGACATGGCATTGGACGGCTGGCGGGCGTTGCCGCGTTCGGTACGGGCGGACAGGACGTTCGGTGTGGACGCGGCGAGCAGCAGCAGGGCCACACCGAGGGCCACCCCGGTGGCGGTGAGGACGGTCCTGGCCCAGCCGCCCCGGCCCCCGGCCGACGCGAAGCGTATGCCCAGGCCGAGTTCACGGATCCACGCTCCCGCTCCGCCGGGCCCCTTCGGGGAGTCGCTCGGCGCGGGGGAGGGGGCAACGCTGGCATGGGCGCGGTCGTCGGGGCTCATGGGGCGGGCTCCAGGAGCGCGGGGAGGGTGTTGCTGAGTGACATGGTCCGGAACTATACACGCGACGTATACATGGTGTGTATAGATGTCCGAGCGACGTTGTGACGCCTGCCAAGGCACCTTGGCGAACAGTGTGTTCATCGACGTCGCCTTCACACGCGACGGTGCGACTGTTCCAACGGCGACGGCGGCGACCCGTTGTCGGCGGAGGGCGTTCGGTTCCAGGGGCGGAGCTTGTCGGGGTTGAGGACGACCCAGACCTGCACGACGCGCTGGTCGGCGATGTCGAAGCTGATGACGGCGGCGACCTGGCGGTGGTAGCGGGCGACGAGGCCGGTGGCGCCGTTGACGGCGTGGGTGGTCAGCGTGGTGCGCGGGCGGTGGGCCAGGAGCGTCAGCAGACTGTGGGCGACCTGTCTGTCGCCGTGGACGGGCCTGGTCAGTGCCCGGACCTTGCCGCCGCCGTCGAAGAACGCGGTGGCGTCCGGGGACAGCAGCGCCGCCAGCCGGTCGGCGTCCTCGCTGACACAGGCCTCGCGGACGGCGTGGACGAGGGCGTCGTGCTGGGCCGGTGTCGTGGGCCGTGCGCGCCGCAGCCGGAGGCTGGTGCGGGCCTGGTCGGCGAGCTCGGCGCACTCCGGTTCCGTGCGCCCCACGATCGCGGCGATCGCGTCGGGCGTCATCCCGAAGACGTCGTTGAGCACGAACGCCGCCCGCTCGGCCGGCGACAGACAGTCCAGCGCGTGCAGGACGACCCGGCTGACCTCTTCCGGCGGCACGACCGGACGGCCCGCCACCTCGGCCTCGCGTGCGGCGCCCTCGGCTCCCTCGGCGCTCTCGGCCCCTTCGGTGTCCTGGACGTTCTCAGCCCTCTCGGCCCGGGCGGCGGCCTCCGCCGCGTACCCGGTGTCACCGGCCCGGCCGGGCATGGCCAGCCGGTCCAGACAGAAGCCGCCGGCGGTTTTCGCGAGCCAGGACCGGGGCTGCGTGATCCGGCCGCGTACGGCGTCGGGCAGCGCGTACCACCGCCGGTAGGTCTCGTCGACGGCTCGCTCGGCCTCGACGGGGCTGCCCAGCATCCAGTAGGCGACCTCCAGCAGATACCGACGCTCCTCGACCAACTCCGCGATCGGCACCGCCTCACCGTGATCCATACAGCAGCCTTCCTCTCCCACCGCCCGTTTCTCGCCTCTGTCCGATAGACCGGACACCCCCGCGTCCTGTGACAGGGCCGCATCGGGCCGCGTGTCACACCCGCCCCGGCTGCCCGGTCTCAGAGGGCAGCCCCGGCACCTCGTCGTAGAGGCGGGACGTTCCACGATCCGATTCCGGGGCCTCCGGCCGAATGCCGAACTCTGGAGGTGTGCTCCCATGGCAGCTGGACGAGGAGACGACGCCCTGTACTGGCGCGAACGGGCGGCCTGCCTGCGCGTCGATCCCGATCTGTTCTTCCCCATCGGTGTGAGCGGTCTGACGCTCGCACAGGTCGACGAGGCCAAAGCCGTCTGCGGACGGTGTCCCGTCGTGGAGCGGTGCCTCGACTGGGCGATGCGGGCGGGTCAGGTGGAAGGCGTGTGGGCCGGCACGACGGAGAGCGAACGCCGTGCGATGAGACGGCGCGGGGTGCAGCGCACCAAGGACACGGTCACCACGGCGGCGTAGCGCCGTCCGCACCGCCGAACACAACCCCTTTTGCACGGTTCACGAAGGGTGGCAGGGACATGGGTGACGGGGCTCGGGAAACAGAGAAAAGGACCGGAGGAAAAGGGGAGAGGCTCGCCGAATGGGCCGATGGTCGCCTGGGCGTCCACAGCCTGCTGAAGGCGAAGACGCGGCGGGCCTTCCCGGACCACTGGTCGTTCATGCTGGGGGAGATCTGCCTCTACAGCTTCGTCATCATCGTCGTCACGGGCGTGTATCTGACCTTCTACTTCCACCCCTCGATGGAGACGGTCGAATACCAGGGCAGCTATGCGCCGCTGCGCGGCCAGTTGGTGTCGGAGGCGTTCGACTCGACCATGCACATCTCCTTCGAGGTCCGTGGCGGTCTGCTGATCCGGCAGGCCCACCACTGGGCGGCGCTGGTCTTCGTCGCCGCCATGCTCGTCCACATGATGCGGGTGTTCTTCACGGGCGCCTTCCGAAAGCCCCGCGAACTCAACTGGGCGTTCGGGTTCTCGCTGCTGATCCTCGGAATGTTCGGAGGGCTGACCGGATACGACCTCCCGGACGACCTGCTGTCCGGCACCGGACTCGCCGTCGTCAACGGAACGATCCTGTCCATCCCGATCGTCGGAACGTATCTCTCGATGTTCCTCTTCGGAGGCGAATTCCCCGGGGACGACCTGGTGGCGCGATTCCACTCCATCCATGTACTGCTCATACCGGCCCTCATGGTGGGACTGCTCGTCGCCCATCTGCTGCTCGTCCTCTACCACGGGCACACCCAGAAACCGGGCCCGGGACGGACCGACAGAAATGTGGTGGGCCTGCCGCTGAGGGTGCGCGCGGTGAAATCCGGCGGGTTCTTCTTCCTGGTCTCCGGTGTCATCTTCGTCATGGCCGCGGTCGCCCAGATCAACCCCGTGTGGCAGTACGGCCCCTACCGCGCCGACCAGGTCTCGGCCGGATCGCAGCCGGACTGGTACATGGGCGTGGCGGACGGGCTGCTGCGGGTCATGCCGGGTTGGGAGATCGTCCTGTGGGGCCACACCCTGGCCCTGGACAACCTGATCCCGCTGCTGGTGGGTGTCGGTCTCTTCCTCGCCTTGGGGGCGTACCCGTTCATCGAGGCCTGGGTGACCGGCGACGACCGTGAACAGCACCTCCTCGACCGACCCCGCAACCGCCCGGTGCGCACGGCACTCGGCGTCGCCTGGCTCGCCTTCTATCTGGTGGCCCTGATCGGCGCCGCGAACGACATCATCGCCATCCGCTTCCATGTCTCGGTCAACGCGGTGACCTGGGCGGTACGCATCGGCCTGATCGTCGTACCACTGGCGGCCTACGCCGTGACGAAACGGTGGGCCCTCGGTCTGCAGCGCCGGGACCGGGACGCGGTGCTGCACGGCCGCGAGACCGGCATCGTCAAGCGTCTGCCGCACGGCGAGTTCGTCGAGGTGCACGAGCCGCTCGGCCAGGAACGACTGCACCTGCTCACCCAGCACGAGCAGTACACGCCGATCGGTCCCGGCCCTTCCGTGAACGGCGGAGGCCCGGACACCGCACCCCACTTCGCCCAGCGCCTGCGCGCCGCACTCAGCCGTGGTCTCTACGGCGAGGGCACGCAGATCATCAAGCCGACCGAGCAGGAGTACAGCCGGCGTCCCGAGACAGAACCCTCTCCAGACACGACAGGTCACCGGAGTGCGCTGCCGTGAGGAACGCCTGCACGAGCCGTCGGTGGGCGACGGAGTCCACCGGCTGCCCGCGACGGCCGGTGGCCAGACGCTGCTGGGCCCGTGCGACCTGCTGCCTGGTGTTGGCGACGGAGAGGCACAGCAACTCGGCGATCCGGTCGTACGGACACCCGAAGCCCTCGCGCAGGACGTACGCCGCACGCTGCCTCGGCGTCAGCGTCTCCATCAGCAGGAGCACGGCCCGCTCCACGGCTTCCTGCCGCTCGATCACGGCCTGGGGGGTCGCGTGGTCGTCCGCGAGGTCCGGGAGCCACGGGCTGGCGCAGGATTCCCGGCGGCTCCAGGCGGACTGGACGACGTTGATCGCCAGCCGGACCGTGGTCGTCCTGAGCAGCGCCGACGGGTTCGCGACGAGCGTGCGGTCGGTGCTCTGCCACCGCAGCCACGCCTCCTGGATGACGTCCTCGGCCTCGTTCGCGTTCCCGAGGATCCGGTGGGCGATCCTGAGCAGCCCCGGTCTCGCACGGACGAACACCGACACCGCGGTGTCCAGCTCACCGACCGTCGGGTCGGCCGTCGTCATGGCCGTCTCCCGGCCTTGCGCGGCTCGGGCCAGATAGGTGTCCACGACCGGCTCCTCTGCTCCGCGATCGACCACGGGGGGAATACCGACGGCTGGGAAGGCTGTCGCCACCACCATCACGCCCGTGAGCGGCCGACCGCGCCCTTGGAAACCCGTGGGCGGCTCCGTGGTCGTGCCCGGGCGGCCGCGTGGCCGGGCGCCCGCGCGCACCGCCCCCACACGCTGTCTGGCGCATGTCACACCTGCGGGGGGTGCCCGGTCATATGGGTGACAGCAGGCGGTGGCCTGCCGATCCGAGGAGTGCAGCGATGACGAAGCACGTTCTTGAGACTGCGGCTCAGGAGCTCGCGGACACGGCGTCCATCCCGCCCTTCCTGTACGAGCTGGGTCCCGAAGGTGCCCGGAAGTTCCTCGACGAACTGCAGGCCGAGCCGGTGGAGAAACCGGACGTAGAGGAGAAGTGGATCACCGTGCCCGCCGAGGTGGGCGAGGTGCCGGTACGCGTCGTGAGGCCCGTCGGCAGCCGGGGCCCGCTGCCGGTCGTCCTCTACGCGCACGGCGGGGGCTGGGTCGTCGGCAACGCCGGCACCCATGACCGTCTGGTGCGGGAACTGGCCGTGGGGACGCACGCCGCCGTCGTGTTCGTGGAGTACGACCGCGCCCCGGAGGCCAAGTACCCGGTCGCCGTCGAACAGCTCTACGCGACGGCCCGGTGGATCACCGCCCAGGGCGCCGAGGCGGGCCTGAACGCCTCCCGGCTGGCCGTGGCCGGTGACTCCGTCGGCGGCAACATGGCCGCGGCGCTGACGCTCATGGCCAAACGGCGCGGCGATGTGACCTTCGTGCACCAGTCGCTGTACTACCCCGTCACGGACGCGGCCCAGGACACCGAGAGCTACCGGGAGTTCGCGGACGGCCCCTACCTCACGGCGAAGGCCATGGCCTGGTTCTGGGACTGCTACACCACCGACCCGGCCCAGCGGGCGGAGATCACCGTCTCGCCGCTGCGGGCGAGCCTGGAGGACCTGCAGGGGCTGCCGCCCGCGCTCGTCATCGTCGACGACAGCGATGTGCTGCGGGACGAGGGCGAGGCGTACGCCCGCAGGCTGACCCAGGCCGACGTCCCCACGACGAGCATCCGCGTCAACGGCGCCCTGCACGACTTCATGATGCTCAACCCCCTGCGGACCACCCAGGCCGCGCAGGCAGCGACGGAACAGGCCGTCCGCGCCCTGCGCACGGCCCTGCACGGCTACTGACGGCTCCCCGGAGCACGGCTCTGCGGAGCGGCGCGCAATCCATCCCATCCAGTGCCGAGGCGAGAAAGGGCGATCACCATGAGCGTCACGAGTCGGAGGCCGGCCTCGTGGGCACACTTCGGCCGGCGCCGGACCCCGGCGGGGGACAAGGGGGCGCGTCCCCCGTCATCGAGTCCGCCGGGCGGGGAGCCGCTGTCGGCGGGCCTGCGCTCCCTGCCCCGTCCGGTGGCCGCGGTGGTGGGCGCCGGTGGTGTGCTCGGCGCGGCGCATGTGGGCGTCGGATACGCGCTGGAGCAGCGCGCGTTCGTCCCGGACATGATCATCGGCACCTCGGTGGGCGCCCTCAACGGGGCCATCGCGGCAGCCCATGCCGACAGGGCCGCGCCGTGGCTGGACCATGTGTGGACCCGGCTGCGCCGCCGCGAGGTGTACCCGCTGGGCTATCTGTCCTCCCGGGCCAGCCTCTTCACCGACCGGGGCCTGCGTCGGCTCATCGCCCGGGCCGAACTGCCGTCGCGGATCGAGCAGTTGGCGATCCCGTTCACCGCCGTGGCCATGGACCTGGTCACCGGCGCCCCGGTGCCGCTCGACCACGGCGACCTGGAGTCCGCGCTCCTGGCCAGCGCCGCCATCCCCGGGGTGCTGCCCCCGGTGGTCCGCGGGGGCCGGACGCTCGTCGACGGCGGGGTGGTCGCCTACGTTCCCGTGCTCGCGGCCCTGGAAGCCGGGGCGGCCAGCGTGGTGGTGCTGTCGACCGGTCCGGAGAGCTCGCCGCTGCGGCCCGTCGGCCCCCGCATGCGCGCCGGTGCGATCGCCTCCCGGGCCGGACTGCTGCTGTTGCGCCATCAGATCGAGCGTGACCTGCACGAGGTGTCCCGACACATCCCGACCGTCGTACTCCCCACCGGCATCGAGGCCTGGCCCGCCCCCTGGGACTTCGGCCACACCCAACGGCTGATCAGCACCGCGTCCGACACGGCGGGGCGCTTCCTCGACGAACTGCACATCCGGGGGCCCGGCCTGTACCGGGTCGACGACCCTCCGGCCACCCCCGCCGGTCCGGGCGAGGCATCGACTTCTTCCCCAGTGGAGGCAGGCCTGTGAGCACCATCGCGTTCCTCAACATCAGCATGCACGGGCACATCAACCCGACGCTGCCGGTCGTGGCCGAGTTGGTACGGCGCGGCCACACCGTCACCTACCACGCCCTGCCCGAGTTCCGCGCGGAGATCGAGGCCACCGGCGCGACCGTACGCCTCTACCCCGGCGGCACCCCGTCGCCCCCCGACCCACCGACACCGCTCACCTGGATGGAGGGGCTCGCGGACACCGCCGTCCGCTGGCTGCCCGCCGTGCTCACCGACCTCCGCCGCGACCGGCCCGACCTGATCGTCCACGACAGCGCCTGTCTCTGGGGCGCCGTCGCCGCCCGTGAACTCGGGGTCCCGGCGGTCTCGTCGTTCACCACGTTCGCCTTCGGCCGCCACCTCCACAGCCCCACCCGCGGCTCATGGGACCTGCTGGCGGCGGCGCGGGCCCGGCCCCGCAGCCTCCGGGGCTATCTGCGGTCCCGTTGGGAGCTGCGCAGGCGCTACGCGGCGGGCGGGCTGCCGCTGTTCGACGTGGCGAACATCCGCCAGCCGCTCAACCTGGTCTACACCTCACGGGAGTTCCAGCCCGCCGTCGACGACTTCGACGCGTCCTACCGCTTCGTCGGCCCGAGCATCGGCGCCCGCCCCGCCGTTCCGTCGTTCCCGCTCGACCGGCTCCAGGACCCGGTGCTGTACGCCTCACTGGGCACGGTGTTCAACGCCGACCCGCAGCTGCTGCGGAGCTTCGCCACCGCGCTCGCCCCGCTGGGCGGCACCGTGATCGTGTCCACCGGGCAGAGCGACCCCGACGCGCTCGGGCCGCTGCCGGCCAACGTCCTGCCGTACCGCTTCGTGCCGCAGCCGGAGGTGCTGGCCCGTGCGGCGCTGTTCGTCACCCACGGCGGGATGAACAGCGTCAACGAGGCCCTGTACGCCGGGGTTCCGCTGCTGGTGGTGCCGCAGGGCGCCGACCAGCCCATGGTGGCCCGGCGCGTCGTCGAGCTCGGCGCCGGCCTGTCGATGCGCACGCAGGACGTCGCCCGGGGCTCCGTAAGGGCCCTCGCCCGGCGGCTGCTCCACGAGCCCGGGTTCCGGACGGCGGCGGCCGGCCTGAAGGCCGCCCAGCACAAGGCGGGGGGTGCCCGGCGGGCCGCCGACGAACTCGAACGGTATCTGCGAGCGGCCGGCCCGGTCCGGCGGCCGGTCCCCGCCGACCCGTCGCGGCGAGGCTGAGCGATGTCCACCGTCGTCGTCCTGCTGCTGTTGTTCGCCGGGCTCTCGGAGGCCGCCGGGCGCATCGTGCCCCTGGTGTCGCGTCGGCCCGGCATGTCCCGGACCTTCGTGGCCGGGCTGCTGGTGGCCGCCGGTCTCGTCGAGGGTGCCGTGTTCGCGCTGTGGCCGCTGACCGCCTGGACTCTGGCCGAGCTGGTGCGGTCCGCCCCGCCGCCGGAGGCCGGGCTGGAGTGGACAGCGACCTTGCTGGCCCCGCTGCTGTTCTCCGCCGTCCTCGCGTTCCCGCTGCTCGGGCCCCTGCTCCACATGGTGCTCTTCGTGGGCGTCGGCGCCGCCCTGGCCGGACCGCTCGCCGCGGCGTCCGGGCTCGGCTGGTGGACCGCCGCCGGGTGCGTCGCCGTCGCCGGGACCGGTCTCGGCGTCACCGTGGAGGGCGTACGGCGTCTGGTCGTCAGGGTCGGCGCGACCCGGACACCGGAGGCGATCGTATGAACGACATCCTGCTCTGGATCTGCGCGCTGGGGCCGGTCCTGATCGCCGAGGGCCTGCTCGCCCGCTACGAGGTGCTCGCCTACAGCGCCGGCTGGCGGCACCCGATCACCGAACTCCCGGACGGCGTCCCGTACGCCCGGGGCGCGGCACCCGACAGTCCCCCGGCCGCGTACCTGGTCTATCTGGACGGCATCGGCAAGCGGCGCTTCCGCGACACCCGGGACGGCGGCCAGCTCGTCAAGGCCGTACTCGCAGGGGCGCCGGAACTGCGGGTGCTGGGGCAGGTGCAGCCCTACTCGCCGCTGGCCGACCCGCTTGCCGACCGCCCGGTGTGGGCGTGGCTGCGCCGGCACGTCGGACTGCTGCTGTTCCTGCACAACGTCATGCAGGTCTTCGTCGCCGCCGACCACCGCTACCGCCCCCTGTACAACCGGGCCGTCGGCTCCCAGATCGCCACGCAGCTCACCCTCGCCGGATACCGGCCCGACAGCGGAATCCCCGTCGTGCTGCTCAGCTACAGCGGCGGCGCCCAGGTCGCCACCGGCGCGATCGACGAACTGCACACCCGGCTGCGCGCCCCGCTCGTCATCATCACGCTCGGCGGATTCCACAACGGTGCCAACGACCTCACCCACGCCGAGCACGTGCACCAGCTCACCAGCGCGGGCGACCGGATCGAGCGGGTCGGCACCTGGATCTTCCCGCAACGCTGGCCCCTGCTCCGCCGCAGCGGATGGAACCGCGCCCACCGCGCGGGCAGGATCACCGTGCACCGGCTCGACCCGGCCACCCACCTGGGCCCACGCAGCTACATCAGCCCCGACACCCGTCTGCCCGACGGCCGCACCTACCTCGACCGCACCACCGACACCGTGATCGGCATCGTCCGCGCCCACCACGGCGCGCCCACCGCCACGGACAACCCGCTGCCATGAAGGCCCATGCGCTCACGGGCGTGGCGATCCGAGAGCGTATTAACATACCGGTCGAAGCGTTCGGACCGGGGAGCAGCCATGGCGAGGAGCGGTTCAAGAGCCGCACTCCTCGGGAGACAGAACGAGTGCCGGGCTCTCGACGACCTGCTGACAGGCGCACGCGCCGGGCGCAGCGGGGTCCTGGTCCTGCGCGGTGAGGCGGGGATCGGTAAGACCGAACTGCTGCGCTTCCTCCTCGACCGCGCCACCGGATGCCGCACGGTCAGACTGGCCGGCGTCCAGTCCGAGATGGAACTCTCCTACGCCGGCCTGCACCAGCTCTGCGCACCGCTGCTGGCCGGTCTCGACCGGCTGCCAGGCCCCCAGCGCGACGCGCTCGGTACGGCGTTCGGACTGCGGGCCGGTGCCGCGCCGGACCGCTTCCTGGTGGGCCTGGCCACCTTGGGTCTGCTCGCGGACGCCGGCGGGGACCAGCCACTGGTCTGCCTCGTCGACGACGCCCAGTGGCTGGACCATGTCTCGGCCCAGACCCTGGCGTTCGTCGCCCGCCGACTGCTCGCGGAATCGGTCGTGCTCGTCTTCGCCGTCCGCGAGCCCAATCCCGCCGAGGCTCTCGGCAGCCTCCCGGAACTGCGCGTGACCGGGCTGTCCGAGAGCGACTCCCGCACACTCCTCGACTCGGTCGTCACCGGCCCGCTCGACCAGCGGGTGCGCGAGCGCATCGTCGCCGAGTCGGGCGGCAACCCGCTGGCCCTGCTGGAACTGCCCCGCCGACTGGCCGTGGGAGAGCTGGCCGGCGGCTTCGGGCGGCCCGACGCGGGCCCCCTGTCGAGCCAGATCGAACAGGGATTCCTCCGCCGCGTCCAGTCGCTCCCCGACGAGACCCGACGCCTGCTGTTCACCGCCGCCGCCGAGCCCGTCGGCGACGTGATGCTGCTCAGGCGCGCGGCCGAGCGGCTCGGCATCGACGTCGACACCGCCGCCTCGCACGCCGACGCCGCGGAGCTGATCACCCTCGGGCCCCGGGTCAGGTTCCGGCATCCGCTGGTGCGCTCGGCGGCCTATCGAGCGGCGAGCCCCGACGACCGCCGACAGGCCCACAGGGCGCTGGCCGACGCGACCGACGCCCGCCTCGACCCCGATCGCCGCGCCTGGCATCTGGCCGGCGCGACCTCGGGACCCGACGAGACGGTCGCCGCCGAACTGGAGCGCTCCGCAGGCCGGGCGCAGGCACGCGGCGGCATCGCGGCGACGGCCGCCTTCCTGCAACGCGCGGCCACCCTGACACCGGACCCGGCCCGACGTGCGCGGCGCGCCGTCGAAGCCGCCCGGACGACACTCCACGCGGGCGCGTTCGAGCAGGCGGCCACACTCCTCGCCACGGCCGAGGCCGGGCCCCTCGACGAACTCGGACGCGCCCGGATCGACGTCCTGCACGCCGAGATCGCGTTCGCCCAGAACCGCGGCAGCCAGGCCCCGTCACTGCTGCTCGCCGCCGCCCGCCGGTTCGGGCCGCTCGACGCCGGGCTCGCCCGCGACACCTACCTGGACGCCGTCGCGGCGGCGATATTCGCGGGCCGCCTGGCACAGGGCCCAGGTCTGCCGGAGGTGGGCGAGGCCGCCCGTGACGCGCCGCCGCAGCGGCCGGAACGACTGCCCGACCGGCTGCTGGACGCCGTCACCGTGCGGCTCACCGACGGCTACGCGGCTTCGGTGCCGCTGATGGAACGGGTCCTCGAAGCGTTCTGCGACGAGGAACTCCCCGTCCAGGACGCGCTGCGCTGGCTCTGGCTCGCGGGGGTCCTCGCCTCGGACCTGTGGGACGACGAGCGCGGGCACCTGCTCGCGGCCCGTCATCTGGCGATCACCCGCCGGGCCGGCGCGCTCAGCGCGCTCCCCGACGTACTCGAAGCCCGTGCGCACAGCCATCTCCTCGCCGGTGAGCTGACGGCGGCCGCGACGCTGATCGAGGAGGTCGGCACGGTCAGCGCGGCGATCGGGAGCGACCCGACGCGAGTGCTGCCGCTGGGCCTGGCCGCCTGGCGGGGCCACGAGCGCGAGGCCCGCACCCTGCTCGACGCGATCATGAGCGAGGCCGTGCCGCGCGGCCAGGGGGCCGCCGTCACCGTCTCGCACTGGTACCACGCGGTGCTCTGCAACGGCCTCGGCCAGTACACGGAAGCGCTCGCCGCGGCCCGGGAGGCGGCCGCCCACCCGTACGAGTTCGCCTCGCCCCGCTGGGGCCTGGCCGAGCTGGTCGAGGCGGCCGTCCGCAGCGGCCTGCCCCAGGCGGCGACCGACGCGCTGGAGCAGCTCTCGGAGGCGACCCGGGCCAGTGGCACCGACTGGGCGCTGGGCGTGGAAGCCCGTTCCCGGGCGCTCCTCAGCGAGGGCGACGCGGCGGAGCGGCTCCACCGCGAGGCGATCGAGCGGCTGGCCCGGACCCGGGTCCGTGTGGAGCTGGCCCGCGCGCACCTCGTGTACGGCGAATGGCTGCGCCGCGAGAACCGCCGTGTCGACGCCCGCGACCAACTGGGCGTCGCCCACGACCTGTTCAGCCGGATCGGAGCCGAGGCGTTCGCCGAACGCGCGCGCGGCGAACTGCGGGCCACGGGGGCGAAGGTCCGCAGACACACCGTCGCGACCCCCACCGCCCTCACCTCCCAGGAGGCGCAGATCGCCCGGCTCGCCGGCGAGGGCCTGACCAACTCCGAGATCGGCACCCAGCTGTTCCTCAGCCCCCACACCGTCGAGTGGCACCTGCGCAAGGTGTTCTCGAAGCTCGGCATCTCCTCCCGCAAGGAGATCCGCGCCCTGCGACTCGAAGGCGAGGCGACCTCGGCCTAGCTCAGCCCTGGCCCGCCGTGGTGTCGAGGCCGTCGACCAGGCCGCGAACGAGGGGGCCGTACTCCGGGTGGGCGAGGGCGAAGGCCATCTGGGCGACCAGATAGTCGGCCGGGTTGCCGGTGTCGTACCAGCGGCCCTTGATGACCTGCCCGTACACCGCGCGGGTGGCGGCGTAGGCGTTGATGGCGTCGGTCAGATAGACCTCGCCGGTCCGGTGCTCGTACCAGCGGCGGGTCTGCTCGCGCAGTTCGTCGATGATGCCGGGGGTGACGACGTAACCGCCGATCGCCGCGTACGACGAGGGCGCGGCGGCGGGCTCGGGCTTCTCGACCAGGCCGGTGATGCGCAGCTGGCCGTCGCCGAGGTCCTCCTTGACGATGGGCACGCCGTAGCGCTGGGACTCGGTGGGGTCCATCGGCAGGAGGGCCAGCACCGGGCAGCCGGTCTGCTCGTACGCGCGGATCAGCTGCTGGGCGCGGGGGACCTCGGCCACGAACACGTCGTCGGGCCACAGCACCAGCACCGGTTCGTCGCCGAAGGCACGGGCGGCGTTGAGCACCGGGGTGCCGTTGCCGTACGGGCCGTACTGGTCCAGATAGGTGATGTGGCCCCGGCGGGCCAGCTCCGCGACCTCCTCCACCGCGTCCGCGTAGGCCGTCTTGCCGTCCTCACGGAGCTGCTCGACGAGGGCGGGGTTGGGGCGGAAGTGGTCCTGGATGAGGCTCTTGCCGCCCGAGACCACGATGGTGATGTCGGTGATGCCCGAGTCCACCAGCTCACGCACGGTGTGCTCGATGACCGGCTTGTCGCCGACCGGGAGCATCTCCTTCGGCGTCGCCTTCGTCAGGGGCAGCAGTCGGGAACCGAGGCCGGCGGCGGGGATCACAGCCCTGCGAATCGTCGGGGACATCACGTCTCTCTTGGTCGAGCGCACACCGCACCGGTTGGTACGGCGACCCGGGCACACACGGTCGCGCGGCTCCGGGAGAAAGCCTACCCAGACGCTCCCCGGACCCCGCCGGCCCGCCCCTGGTCCAGCCGCCGCAGGGCGTCCAGGACGGCTCCCATCCGCTCGTCGAGGTCCACGAGCTCCCGGCGCAACGCGTGGACCCGGGTCTCCAGCGCGGTGGCCTCGGCGGTCAGCGACACCACGGTCGCCGCCATGCCGCCCGGGTCCTCGGGGGCTCGGGTCACCGCGGGTTCAGCTCTACGGCGGAGATGTCGAGCATCAGCTTCACCTTGTCGCCGATCAGCACGCCGCCCGTGGCCAGCGAGGAGTTCCAGTCGATCCCCCAGTCGGAGCGCCGCAGCGTGCCGCTGCCCTCGAAACCGACCCGGTTCTGGCCCTCGGCGTCCTGGCCCGCCCCACCGAACTCCAGGTCGAGGTGCAGGGGCAGTTCGACGTCCTTGATCCGGAGGAGGCCGGTCATACCGAAGCGGCCCTCCCCGGCGTCGACGATCCCGGTGGAGCGGAACGTCATCAGGGGGAACGTCGCCGAGTCCAGGAAGTCCGGGCTGGTGACATGGGCGTCCCGCTGCGCGATGCCCGTGTCGAGACTGCCGGTCTGGACACTGACATGGGCCTCGGAGCGGGTGGGATCGGCACCGTCGAGCGTGATCAGCCCTTCGAACGCGGTGAATTTCCCGCGCACGTTGGCGATCATGGCATGCCGTACGGAGAACCCTATGGTGCTGTGGGCCGGATCAATGGTGTAGGCACCCGTCAGTCCCTGATAGGGCGTGGGTTCGGAAACCGCGGTTTCCGTGCGAGAGGACATGGCGAACCGTTCCTTCGTGTGAGGAAACACAAAACTCGAATGTGCGGGGAAACGCGAAAGGCGATGAATTCGGTGGTCCCCCGCCCCTCGGCGGGGGACCACCGCGGGAGCTACTTCTGCCGCGCGATCCAGTCGGCGAACCGGGTCTCGGCGATACGCGCTCCCGGGCCCGGGACGAGCGTGTTCTCCTGCACCTGGGCGCCGGAGTACGGGGCCTTCGGGTCGGTGACGACGGTACGGGGGTCGCCCTTGGCGGCGAGCCCCTTGCGGATCAGCTCGTCGAGCTGGAACACGTCGGGACCCGCGACCTCCACCACACCGTTGACCGGAGCGCCGACCGCGGTACGGCCGACGGCCGCGGCCACGTCGTCGGAGTAGATGGGCTGGATCTTCACCGGGGCCAGACGCACGGTGTCGCCCTCGGTCGACATGTCCGCGATCCCCTTCATGAACTCGAAGAACTGCGTGGCGTGGACGATGGAGTACGGAATCCCGGACTCCTGGATCAGCTCCTCCTGGACCTGCTTGGCGCGGAAGTAGCCGCTCTCCTGGAGACGCTCGGTGCCGACCACGGAGAGCGCCACGTGATGCTGCACGCCGGCCTCGGCCTCGGCCTTGAGCAGGTTGGTCGTGGAGGTGCGGAAGAAGTCCATGACGGCGTCGTCCGCGAAGGAGGGGGAGTTGGACACGTCGACCACGACCGACGCGCCCTCCAGGACCTCGGCCAGGCCCTCGCCCGTCAGGGTGTTGACGCCGGTGTTGGGCGCGGCCGCGACCGCCTCGTGCCCGTGCTCGCCGAGCTTGCCGACGAGCTTCGAGCCGATGAGCCCGGTTCCACCGATCACTACGACCTTCATGACGGAATCCTTTCGGAAGTTCTTCTGTGTACTAGGAGAGACAGGACAGGGGCTGTTCTTGTGACACGGGATGCGCGGGAATCGAGAGATCCGCGAGAATGCCTGTCATTCGACAAGCTTTCCCTCGGTCGTCACTTCCTGCATCAGCGCGGAAATCTCCTCCGGGATCTCCGGAATGCTCTCGCGGGTGATCCCGGTCGCCGGTGACCACACGAGATTGACCTGGAAAGCGGGGTCCAGGTCGGGGTGGTCGCTGCGGTTGTGGCAGCCGCGGGTCTCGCGACGCTCCAGAGCCGCTTCGAGGGTGGCCCGGGCCGCCAGCGCGGAGGACTTGAGGTCGAAGGCGTGGGCGAGGTCCTGGAAGCCGGCGATGTCCGGGTGCACACCGACGTCCTCCATCCGCTTCTCGATCACGGAGAGCTCCGCCAGCCCGGCGCGCAGGCCCTCCTCGTCGCGGACGACGCCCGCGTGCTCGGTCATGGTGTTGCGGATCGCGCGCTGCAGGGCGCGTACGTTCTCCGGCCCGTCGGCCGTGAGCAGGTCGTCCACCTCCGCGCGGGCCCGCGCGACGGCCGACGCCGAGCGCGGCTGCGCGGTGAGCGACTCGGAGTAGGCGGCGGCGGCCCGGCCGGTGATCCGGCCGAAGACCAGCAGCTCGATGAGACTGTTCCCGCCGAGCCGGTTGGCTCCGTGCAGCCCGCTCGACGCCTCCCCGATGGCGTACAGGCCGCGTACGTCGGTGCTGTGGTCCTCGGGGCGCACCCACACCCCGCCCATCGAGTAGTGCGCGGTGGGCGCGATCTCGATCGGTTCCCGGGTGATGTCCAGCATCTGCAGGTCCAGCAGCGTCTGGTAGACACGCGGAAGCCTCGTCATGATCGTCTGCCGTGGCAGATGCGAGACGTTGAGCCACACACCGCCCTTCGGCGTCCCGCGCCCTTCCTTGATCTCCGTGTAGGAGGCCAGGGCCACCCGGTCGCGGGTGGACAGCTCCATCCGGTCGGGGTCGTAGCGGGCCATGAAGCGTTCCCCGAGCGCGTTGCGCAGGATCCCGCCCTCGCCCCGGGCGGCCTCGCTGACCAGGGTGCCGGCCGCGTTCTCCGGCTCGATGATCCCGGACGGGTGGAACTGCACCAGCTCCGGGTCGCGCAGCCGGGCCCCCGCCTCCACGGCCAGCCGGAACGAGTCACCGGTGTTCTCGTCGCGCCGCGAGGACGTACGCCGCCAGATACGGGTGTGCCCGCCCGCCGCGAGGATCACGGCGTCGGCGTGGATCAGATAGCGCGTGCCGTTGGTGAGGTCGAAGCCGTAGGCCCCGAAGACGGCGCCGTCGTGCGTGAGGAGGCGGGTGATGTAGACGCCGTCGAGCACCGGGATCTTCAGCTGGTCCGCGCGCCTGATCAGGGTGCGCTGGATCTCCAGGCCGGTGTAGTCGCCCGTGAAGGCGGTGCGCCGGTACTTGTGCGCGCCGAAGAAGCGCTGGGAGATCCGGCCGTCCTCCTCCCTGGCGAACGCCATGCCGAAGCGTTCCAGGTCGTCGATGCCCCGGGCGGCACCCTGGGTGACGATCTGCGCGGTGCGGGGATCGGCGAGGAGATAGCTCTCCTTGAGGGTGTCGGCCGCGTGCTGCTGCCAGCTGTCCTCGGGGTCCATGGTGGCCAGGGCCGCGTTGATCCCACCGGCGGCGAGCGCCGTGTGGGCGTCCTCCTTGGGGCGCTTGCCGACCGCGAGGACGTCCATGCCGGCCTCGGCGAGTTCGATCGCCGCGCGCAGCCCCGCGCCTCCGGTGCCGATCACCAGCACCGTGGTGGAAAGACGTTGTTCGGTGAGTGCCACGGTCTGCTCCGATCGCTGTGTTGTCACTTACTACGACCAGGCCGTCCCGCGATCTGTGACACGCGTCGTCGTCGGCGGCGACGAGGTGCGGAGGCGCCGACGTGTCACGTCAGGACGCGGCCCAGGGGCACGTCCGGGTCGGCGAGCAGCGTGTCGTCGAGGCCGGCCCCGGAGGCGACGAGGTGGCGAGCGCGGCCACCTCGGGCTGCCGCAGGGCGTTGGCCCAGTGCTCGACCCGGAGGTGGCGGCGGAGCAGCGGATGGTAGGCGTTGGCGACATCGCCCGTGGCGTGGATGTCGGCCGCCGAGGTCCGCAGCCGCTCGTCGGTGACGACGCCGTTCCGTACCTCCAGCCCCGCCTCCTGGGCGAGTCGGACATTGGGGGTGATGCCGACGCCCACGACGACGGCGTCCGCGGCCAACTGCCTGCCGTCGGTGAGCCGGACCCCGTCCACCCGCCCGTCCGTCCCGGTGAGGCACTCCACGTCCACGTGGGGCAACAGTGTGACACCGTGATCGGTCTGGAGTGCCGCGAACACCTCGGCCGCCTCGGGCCCGAGCACCTTCAGCAGCGGCAGCGCCCCGTGCATGAGCACCGTCACCTCGGCACCGGCCGTCCGGGCGGCCGCGGTCTCCAGACCGATCCACCCGGCACCGATCACGACGATTCTCGCCCCCGCCCGGAACGCGGACTTGAGCCGTTCGCTGTCGCCCACCCGGCGCAGATACAGCACGTTGTCGAGGTCCGCACCCGGCACCGACAGCCGACGGGGAGAGGAGCCGGTGGCCAACAGCAGCTTGGTGCAGGGGATCTGACGGCCGTCGCCCAGTGTCACCTTCCGAGCGTCGGGGTCGATCGCCCGCGCACGCGTGTCCAGCAGGAGGTCGACGTCGTGGTCCCGGTACCAGTGCTCGGGCTGCACGAAGATCGAGTCGCGTGCACGGGACAGCGCCCGGCCACCGCCGGCAGCAGTTCCCCGGGCGCGGGCCCTCACCGACGGACACGACGCGTACGTTCATCGCGTACGTTCATCGGGCTTCCTCTCGGGCTGCCGACCGACTTCCTCACCGCGTAGGACAGGAGAGCCCCCGCGCTTGTGACACCCGGGCAGGAAAGAACCGCCGTGCGCGATGGGCACACGACGGCTGCGGAGGCGAACAGCTCGCGAACGGGAGACTGTTGAGCCGACGGGCGGCGGCCGGTGACCGGCCGCCGGTGACCTCGGTTACGAAGCCAGCGTGATGGTGGTCGGTGTTCCCCGCCAGGCCATCTTCGCGTAGGGACACAGCGAGTCGGCCCTCTCCAGGAGCGGAGTGGCGGTCTCCAGATCGACGCCCGGCCACCTGACCACCAGATCGACGTGCAACAGATAGCCGCCGTCGTCCGGGTCCCGGCCGAACGCCACGGTCGCCTCGACGGAGATCGCGGTGGGATCGAGCCCGGCCTGCCGTGCCACCAGGCTGAGCGCCCCGTGGAAGCAGGCGGAGAAGCCGGCGGCGAACAGCTGCTCGGGATTGGTCCCGCTGCCGTCCCCTCCCAGTTCGGCGGGCATCCGCAGTTCGATGTCCAGCACCCCGTCGGCCGAGCGGGCTCTCCCCGAGGCCCGCCCGTGACTGGACGCGCCACCGCTGACCGTCACCGTCGTGGTGTAGATGGGGGCGAAGGCCTCTCCGTCGAAGTCATGCTCGACGGACAGATCGGGCAACGGATTCCGTTCGGTCACCGCGCGCCCACCGAACCGACTTTGCCGAATTTCATGTCGTATGCACCTTTATGTCGTGAGGGAAGCCACTGGCTCCGGACAGCTGGTTGACCGGCAAGTCACCCCGGCTGTGACACCGCCCGCGTCGCCCCCGCCGCCCGCACCGCCAGTACGGAGGGGGCGGCCCCCTCCGGCAGCGGAGCGAACCCGGACTCCCTCAGTTCCCCGATCACCTCCCCACGGGCCGCCGGCCACATCCAGAACGTCTCCTGGTGCTCACGCAGCACACCGCCCTCGCCCCGCACCCAGTACTCGAAGCGGGTCCGGATCCGGTCCCCGTCGGCCGACGCCACCATGCGTCCGCCGTACTCGTGCCGGCCGATCCACTGCGTCGGGAAGTCGTACGTGGTCGCGCGGCGCGGAAGACGGGCGGGCGGCAGCTGGACGAGCAGCACCCCGCCGGGCACCAGCGCCTCGGAGACGGACGGCCACAGGGCGCGCCGCGACACCGGGTGCAGGCAGGCGATCGTGTTGTGGCACACGGCCACATCGGCCACCCCGTGCAGATCGGCCTCGTCGAGCCGGTGCGGGTGCACGGTGACCCGCGTCCGCTGCTCGACGGGCAGCGACGCCAGGCGTGTCATCAGCGGGGACCGCATGGAACGCGTGGGCTCGACCGCGTGCACGGGGGCGTGTGACTCCATGAGGCTCATCAGCGTGACCCGCCCGGTGCCGGCGCCGACGTCCAGCACACCGACACGGGCACTCCCGACAGCGGCGCCGTACAGCCTGCGTACGCGGGCCGCGTCCCGCTCCGCCTGGAGGACGTCGTAGAACTCGGCACTGATCGCATAGGCGTCCTGCTCCTCCCGGTCGAGAGGCGGCCCGGACACCACTGAGAGGGAAGGGCGCATATCCAGCAAGACCGATCACGCACCCCATCTGTGACGCCGCGTCCGGGGCGGGCACGCTCCCCTCCCCGCCTAGCCGTGCCGTTCCCTCTGTAACGCTTTTCGCCCCCCGCCCCAAGAACCAGTGGAACCTCGAAGAGACCCATGAGCCCATGAACTCCCATGAGCCCCTGAGCCTCCGGCGACGAGGACCGGCCGGCCCGACGAGAAGGAGACGCCTGTGGACGACGCGGAACGGTTACCGGGTGGACCCGCGGAAGCGGTACGCGACCCGCGGCTCTTCGAGGAGTTCTACCGGCGCCATGTGGACGCGGTCATGCGTTTCGTGGCCCGGCGCGTCGACGACCCGCACACCGCGGCCGACCTGACGGCCGAGATCTTCCTCGCCGTCCTCGACTCCGCCCACTCCTACCGCCCGCGACTCGGCAGCGAGACGGCCTGGCTGTACGGCATCGCCCGCAACGTCGTGTCGTCGGAGCGCCGCCGGGTCGCCCGCGAGACGGAACACCAGCGGCGTATCTCCGGGCGCCGGTTGCTGGAGGCCGACGACATCGCCCGTATCGAGGACCGGATCGACGCGGAGAGCCCCGGCCGGCGCGCCCTGGCCGCACTGGCGAGGCTTCCCGAGGGCGAGCGGGCCGTCATGGAACTGATCGCGGTGGACCAGCTCACGGTCACCGAGGCGGCGGCCTCACTGGGCATCCGCCAGGTCACCGCCCGGGTACGACTGCACCGGGCACGCAAGGCGCTGCGTGAGGAGACGGACCTCAAGGCCGCGCAGCCGAGGCCGAACCCGGCGGTCCCACAGGCGAGTTCCCCGGGATCGGGGACGCCGGACACATCACTGCTGCACGTCGCGAGGGGAGAGGCATGAGCACGGGGACGAGGTTCGAGGACCGACTGCTGGCCGAGCTGAAGCGCGAGATCGAACTGCGCGAGGCCGGGGCCGAGACGGTCAGGTCTGTGGCGGCCGGGTTCGTGGCGGCCGGAGCCGACGCCGGGGTCGGATCGGGCGTGCGCCGGGCGTGGGCCGCCCTGCGCGGTCTGTCCGCTCCGGCTCTGCTCACTCCGCGACGGATCGCCGTCGTGGCGACGGTCTGTGCGGCGGCCTGGCTGGCCGTGGCGGCCGTGCCCGGTTCACCGGCCGTCCCGAAGGCGTACGCGGTGGAGCGCAACGGCGACGGCAGCGTGCGGCTCACCGTCAAGGACCAGGACATCAGCGTCGCGGAACAGCGTGAACTCGCGGGCGTGGTCCGCCCGTGGGGCATTCTCGTGACCGTCGACGTGCTCGCTCCCGGCTACGTCTGCGACCGGAGCGACGTCACCTCCGCGCTGGCGGTGATCGACCAGCAGGGCAGGCGGGTCCCCCTCATCCCCATGGAGGCGCGCTGGGACGTCACCCTGCGCCGGGGCAATGTGCTGGCCTTCGAGAACACCAGGGGCGACTCCCGGCCACGCGCGGTCGAGTTCTATGAGGCCAGGAGCGAGGCCGAGCCCTGCGTTCCGCGGAAGGTCACCCTGCCGGACGACTGAGGGCGCGCCGAAGAGCCCGACGAATCCCCCACCTCACAGGACCGGACCGCCCGATGAAACCCCCACCCTTCCCTTCGCCACGCCTGGCGCGATTACTCTCCGTGCGCACACGCATACCGACGGCATCCATGCCGTCCGGTCCGGCGCGGGTGGGCTGGCTGGACGCGCTGCGCGGCATCGCGGCACTCGTCGTGGTGTTCGACCACTCCTCGTACACCTTCATGGCGGAGTTCCGGCGCGAGCTGATGCCGCAGTTCAACACCAGCCGCTACGGCATCATGGTGTTCTTCCTGGTCAGCGGCTACATCATCCCCGCCTCGCTGGAACGCCGGGGCTGCGTCCGGACGTTCTGGATCGGACGGGTCTTCCGCGTCTACCCGCTGTGGGCGGCTGTCGTCGGCATGATGGTCGCCCTCGATCTGTGGGGCGTCGTGGAGCTTCCGGACTTCGGGGAGCAGAGCGCCGAAGCGGTGGCCATCGCTCATCTCACCATGCTCCAGGAGCTGTTGGGGACGCCCAATCTGCTGCTCATCCTGTGGACGCTCTCGTACGAGATGGCCTTCTATCTGCTGGTCGTCGCCCTCTTCACCGTCCGCCTCCACCAGCGGTCGGCGGCGGTCGCCGTCACCCTCGCCGTGCTCGCCGCCGTGAGCGCGGCGGCAGGTGTCCTGCTGCCGCCCTCCGCACTCTCGGACAGGGTCGGGACCGGCGCACTGATCGCGTCGGCCTCGGTCGCCATGGTGGTCGCCATCGGCTGTGCGAGCTCCGGATCAGCCGTGCTCCGGTTGTGCGGCGGGCTGTTGGGCGGGGTGCTCGCGCTCGTCCTGGTGCCGCTCAACGGCACGGTCCCCGTGTGGGAGGGCCTGGTGATCCTCGCCGTGATGTTCCTCGGCACCGCCGTCCACCGGGCCGAGCACGGTCGGATCACCTGGTGGTGTGCGGCACGTACAGCCGTCGTGGTGGTCGCCTGCGCCGTGGCGAGTGCGTACCGGTACGGCGACGGTGACCACTTCACCCGGCGCGGCTGGATCGTGGCCTTCCTGCTGGCCGTGCTCACCTTCGGCGTCGGACTGGCCGCGCGCCGCCGCCACCTGCCGCGCGCGCTGACCGGCCTGGGAACCATCAGCTACTCGGTCTACCTGATGCACCCGGTGCTCCTGGCGGCGATCGACGACACGGTCGGCCGGTGGCGACGGGACAACCTCCTGCTCGAACTGGCCTTCTTCGCCACGCTGTTGCCCCTGAGCGTGCTCACCCACCGATGGATCGAAGCGCCGGGCCAGAGATGGGGCCGCGAGCTGGCCCGGCGAGTTCGCTCACCACGACGGCGACGAGTTGCTCAGCCCCGCCAGTCGTAGCGGGCGCGTGCTCGGACGACCGTCTCGGGGTCGACGGCTCCGGTGCGTGCCAGCTGGTGCAGGGCCGCGACGACGATCGACTCGGCGTCCACATGGAAATAGCGGCGCACGGCGTCACGGGTGTCCGACAGCCCGAAGCCGTCCGTGCCGAGCGACGCGTAGTCCTGCTCGACCCACTGGCTGATCTGGTCGGGCACCTGCCGCATCCAGTCGCTGACCGCCAGGACGGGCCCCGGTGCGCTCGCCAGCGCCTCCGTCACATACGGGACGCGCTCCTCGCCCCGCAACTGCGCGCTGTCGGCACTCAGGGCGTCTCGGCGCAGCTCCGTCCAGGACGTCACCGACCAGACGTCGGCGCGGACTCCCCAGTGGGACGACAGAAGTTCCTGGGCCTTGAGCGCCCAGTGGATGGCCGTGCCGGAGGACAGCAACTGGATACGCGGTCCGGCGTCCTGGGGCTCCGCCCGCCGGAACCGGTACATGCCGCGCAGGATCGCCTCCTCGATCAACGGCGCCTCGGGCATGGGCGGTTGCCGTTTGGGTTCGTTGTAGACCGTCAGGTAGTAGAAGACGTCCTCGGGCCGGTCGCCGTACATCCGGCGCAGGCCCTCCTCGACGATGACCGCGATCTCGTACGCGAAGGCCGGGTCGTAGCTCACGGCGGCCGGATTCGTGGAGGCCAGCAGGTGCGAGTGACCGTCGGCGTGTTGCAGTCCCTCGCCGGTCATCGTCGTACGGCCGGCCGTCGCACCGATCACGAAGCCGCGCCCCAACTGGTCGGCCAGGGCCCAGAACTGGTCGCCGGTGCGCTGGAACCCGAACATGGCGTAGAAGATGTAGAACGGGATCATGGGTTCGCCATGGGTGGCGTACGACGTCGCCGCGGCCGTGAACTCGGCCATCGACCCGGCCTCGGTGATGCCCTCGTCGATGAGCTGGCCGTCCGTGGCCTCCCGGTAGTGCAGAAGCTGGTCGGCGTCGACCGGCTCGTAGGTCTGGCCCTTCGGCGAGTAGATCCCGGCCGTCGGGAACAGGGACTCCAAGCCGAACGTACGTGCCTCGTCGGGGACGATGGGCACCCAGCGCCGCCCCGTCCCCTCCACGCGCATCAGGTCCTTGACCAGCCGGACCAGCGCCATGGTGGTGGCCACCTCCTGCTTCCCGAACCCCTTCCGGAGGGTCTCGAAGGGGCCGGCCGGCGGCTGCCGGAGCGGCTTGGCCACCACTCTCCGCACCGGGACGGGGCCCGCCAGCGCGGTACGCCGCTCGCGGAGGTACCGCACCTCGTCCGAGTCCTCACCGGGGTGCCAGTACGGCACCAGGTCGCCGCTCAACGCGCTGTCCGGGATGGGGAGTTCCAGGGTGTCGCGCATCCGGCGGAACTGCGCCATGGTCAGCTTCTTCATCTGATGGTTGGCGTTGCGGGACTCGAAGCCCGACCCCAGCGTGTGGCCCTTCACCGTCTGGGCGAGGACCACGGTCGGCTGCCCCCGGTGCTCGACGGCGGCCCGGTAGGCGGCGTACACCTTGAGGGGCTCGTGCCCGCCCCGGGAGTTCTCGAACAGATCGGTGAGCTGGGTGTCGCTCAGGCCTGCCGCGAGGTGGGACAGCTCATCGCCGACGAAGAAGTGTTTGCGTATGTAGGCGGCGTCCCGTGCCGCGTACGTCTGGAGCTGGGCGTCGGGCACCTCGCCGAGGCGGCGGACGAGGGAGCCGTCCGTGTCCTGCCGCAGGACGGGATCCCAGGCCTCGCCCCACAGTGTCTTCACCACATGCCAGCCGGCGCCGCGGAACCGCGCCTCCAGCTCCTGCACGATCTTGGAGTTCGACCGAACCGGGCCGTCCAGCCGTTGCAGATTGCAGTTGACGACGAAGGTGAGGTTGTCGAGATCCTCACGGGCGGCGAGTTCCAGCGCGGCCGTCGACTCGGGCTCGTCCACTTCTCCGTCGCCCAGGAAGGCCCAGACCCGTGACCCGGAGGTGTCCTTGATGCCCCGGTGGTGCAGATAGCGGTTGAATCTGGCCTGGTAGACGGCGGCGAGCGGGCCGAGTCCCATGGAGACGGTCGGGAACTCCCACAGCCAGGGCAGACGCCGGGGGTGCGGGTAGGACGGCAGGCCGTGACCGTCGGCCTCCCGCCGGAAACCGTCCAACTGCTCCTCGCGCAGCCGCCCTTCCAGGAACACCCGGGCGTAGACGCCGGGCGAGGCATGGCCCTGCAGATACAGCTGGTCCCCGGACCCCTCGCCGTCCTTGCCCTGGAAGAAGTGGTTGAACCCGATCTCGTAGAGCCAGGCCGCCGAGGCGTAGGTCGAGATGTGACCGCCGAGACCCAACGGGGAACCACGGGTCACCATCGCGGCCGCGTTCCACCTGTTCAGCGCGGTGATACGGGACTCCATGGCGAGGTCGCCCGGGAAGGCGGGCTGGGCCGACGCCGGGATCGTGTTGATGTAGTCCGAGGACAGCAGCCCCGGGAGGGCCACCCCGGACCTGGCCGCGTACTCGTGCACGCGCCGCAGCAGATACACGGCGCGATCGGGCCCCGCGTGACTGATGACGGCGTCGAGCGAGGCCCGCCATTCGGCGGTCTCCTCGGCGTCACGGTCGGGCAGCTGATCGAGCTCACTCGTCGCGGAGAACGCCGCGGGGATCTCCGCGTGGGACTCCGGGGGGAAGTCCGCGAGGGACTCCGGAGGGAACTCCGTGGGGTAGGCCGGGTCACTCATGGCGATCAGCCGTTCGTGGGGACGACGGGCCGGGCGAGCCACTCGGTGAACGACACATGGCCCACATGGGCGTCCGCCCCGGGCAGCAGCGTCCGCTCCCGCAACTCGGCGCCGAAGTACCGCGCCTGTGCGTCGGGGACCACGACCCGTTTGTCATCGCGGGCGGTCAGCACCTCGGACGCCAGCTCGTCGAGCCGGCGCACATCCGGGCCGGCGACCTCGCGGAGACCGAACAGCGGGAGACCCACGGCGACATGAGCGACGGTGACGGCGACGTCCTCCGTCGACACGGGAGGGACGAGAACCGGCGCGACGCGGACCCGGTCGTAGTAGGTGTTCTTCTCCACCATGGCCTCGATGGACTCGAAGAACGGAGTGGCCCGCACGACGGAGTGGGGGACGGGCGAGTTGCGCACCATGTCCTCCTGGAGCAGCTTCGCGCGGAAGTAGTCCGACCACAGCAGGTTGGCCCCGACGGCGGAGAGGACCACATGGTGCTCGACACCGGCCGCGACCGCGGCGGCCAGCAGATTGGTCGTCGCGGTACGGAAGAAGTAAAGTCCCGCCCCCTCGGTGCGCGCGGGCGCGTCGGTGACGTCCACCAGTACCTCGGCGCCCCGCAGCGCCTCGTCCAGACCGTCCCCCGTGATCACATCGACACCGTGTCGGCGGGAGACGGGGACGACCTCCACACCGTGGTCCCGGAGCCTCGCTACCGTCCTGGAGCCGATCCGACCGGTGGCCCCTGCGACAACTACCCTCATCTGGATCCCTTTCCCTGAGTCTCCGCATGCACCACAGCGTCTCCGCGTGCACACATACGACAGGTCAGGTCCCACTGTTGTGACAGCGAGCACGAGGAGTGTCACAGAAGCACGGTGTGCCCGGTCTCCCCGTCGAGGCAGTGCGCGAAAGGCCTCGTACGCGAAACCGACGGAGGTGCGACAGTGTCAAGCAACGACTCGACGGCCACGACGACCGACGACCAGCCGCGTTCCGGGACCTGGCAGACCGCTGCGACGGTGCTCCAGGACGCCGAGCCGCCCCATATCCCCGAGGGCGCCTCGGGGATGACCCTCCTGGTCGAGTGGCCGCCCGGTGACGTCGGCACCCCGCCGCACCGTCACTCGGGGCCCGCGTTCGGGTACGTGATCGAGGGCGCGGTGCGCTTCGAACTGGAAGGAGAGCCGGAGCGCGTGGTCAAGGCCGGGGAGACCTTCTGGGAACCGGGCGGCGACGTCATCCACTACCAGGACGGCAACGCCCTGACGGACGCACCCTGCCGGTTCGTGGTGACCATGCTGTGCGCGCCGGGCGAGCCGATGCTCACCCTGGTCGACGAGGAGGAACTCGCCCGGCGGGCCCCGCTGCGCGCACCGCGCCCCGAGCGCTGACCCGCCCCCGCTCGTCGGCCCGCGCCTGACGGTCTCCTTGGGCCTCTTGTCACAGCGGGGCGAGGACGGTTGACGCCGCACATGGTCCGTCTCCCCGCCGAAGCTCGGGGCGGCGGGGAGACGGACCATGTGCACCTGGCGGGGGTGTCTAGCCGAACTGGCCCGGCTGGTAGTCCCCGGCAGGCTGCTGGTTGATGACGTTGATGCGGTTGTAGGCGTTGATGATGGCGACGAGGGAGAGCAGGGCGACGAGTTGCTCCTCGTCGAAGTGCTTCGCGGCGTTCGCCCAGGCCTCGTCGGTGACACCGCCGGCCGCGTCGGCGATACGGGTGCCCTGCTCCGCCAGTTCCAGCGCGGCGCGCTCGGCCTCGGTGAAGACCTTGGCCTCACGCCAGGCGGCCACCAGGTTGAGGCGCTGCTGGGTCTCTCCCGCCTGGGTGGCTTCCTTGGTGTGCATGTCGGTGCAGAAGCCACAGCCGTTGATCTGGCTCGCGCGGATCTTCACCAGTTCCTGGACCGCGGCGGGCAGCGTCGAGTCCGAAACCACCTTGCCGGCCGAGTTGATGTGCTTCAACACCTTTCCCGCGAGGGGGTTGCCGAAGAAGTTGAGACGCGATTCCACGGGGATCTCCTTGCCGTGTGGCGGATACACCCTACTGACCAGGTGGGCCCGGCGATGTGTGACAACAAGACGGGTGTGACGTGCGTCTCATGGGTGGTCGCGCCAGAGGTCGGGGCCGAAGACCTCGTAGTGGATGGCGGAGGGGTGCAGTCCCTTGGTCAGCAACTCGCCCCGCACCATGCGCATGAAGGGCAACGGTCCGCAGAGGTAGGCGGTGGTGTCGGGGGTGGGGGCGAGGTGGTCGAGGGTGGCGCGGCCGGTGAAGACGTTGGCGGCGGGGGAGCGGTGGGCGTCGTTCTCGTACCACAGGTGCAGATCGGCGCCGGTCAGACGGCTGACGAGGTCTGCCTGTTCGTCCCCGTGGACATGGTCGTGCGGGCTGCGGTCGGCGTGGACCACGGTGACGGGACGCGTGGAGGAGGTGAGCGCGAGATGGCCGAGCATCGACAGCATGGGGGTGATGCCTATGCCGGCGGAGGCGAGGAAGAGCGGGGTGCCGGCCTCGGGCAGTACGAGGTCACCTGCGGGCAGTGACACATCCAGGAGGTCACCCACCTTGGCGTGGGCGTGCAGCCAGGACGAGACCTCGCCGTCGGGCACGGTGCCGTCGGCGGCCTTCTCCCGCTTGACGGTGATGCGCCAGGTCTTGTGGTCGGGCGCGGTGGACAGGCTGTACTGCCTGATCTGGTGGGCGCCGTCGGGCAGTTCCACGCGGACACTGACGTACTGCCCGGGCCGGAACGCGGCGGTGGGACGGCCGTCGGGCCGGCGCAGGACCAGGGAGACGGCGTCGGCGGACTCCCTGCGCAGCTCGGCGATCTCCATACGCCGCCACACATCGCCGTTCTCCACACCGGCCTCGGCGTACAGGCGGGCCTCGATGGCGATCAGGGCGTTGGCCATCAGCCAGTAGACCTCGTCCCAGGCGGCGCCGACCTCGGGTGTGACCGCGTCACCGAGGACCTCGGCGACCGCGCCAAGAAGGTGGCGGCCGACCAGGGGGTACTTGTCGGGGGTGATGCCGAGCGAGACATGCTTGTGGGCGATACGCGCGAGGATGGCGTCCGGGCGTTCGTCGGGCCGCTCGACCAGCAGGGTGGCGAAGGCCGCCACCGAGCCGGCCAGGGCCTCGCGCTGGGCGCCGGTGGCCTGGTTGGTCCGGTTGAACAGATGCCGCAGCAGCTCCGGACGCTCCTCGAACAGCCGCCGGTAGAACAGCTCCGTGATCGTGGCCAGCGAGGCTCCCACCACGGGAAGCGTCGCCCGGACGACGGGGGCCGACTGTGCGGAAAGCATTAGGCACACTCCTGGATCGACGATGATCGACTTAATTGGTATTCAGAATGCGTATTTTTGGTCGCGGCAGCTCTGTCCGCTGGTCGCGATCCAGCCTTGTGAAACGATGGGATGTGATGGCCCCGTGGTGTCACCGGCGGCCGAGTGGTCGGGTCAGCCCGGGGGAGCGCCCAGTGACAGCAGTACCGGTCCCGTCGGTGAGGTCACCAGATCGGCCACGGTCACCCCGTTGAGCGAGGAGTAGAAGGCCTCCTGCGCCTCCCGCAGCGCTCTCCGCAGCCGGCAGGCACCCGCGAGGGGGCAGGGGGCGTCCCCCTCGCACACCACGGCTTCCCGGTCCCCTTCCAGCGTCCTGACCAGGTCCCCCACCTGGGTTCTCCGGCCCGCGTCGGTGAGCGTCAGCCCGCCGTTGCGTCCCCGCCGCGCCTCGATCACCCCCAGGTGCTGCAACTGCGCGATGGCCTTCGCCATGTGCGTATAGGGGACGTTCATGGAGTCGGCGATCTGCCGTGTGGTCAGCAACTCCTCGCTGTCCACGACGGCCAGGCGCATCACTGCCCGAAGTGCGAGATCCGTGTATCTGGTCAGCCTCACGGTGGCAGCCTATCAATGTTGCATCATAGATGCGTATTTGAGGCGCGTGGTCTACGTCTCCTCAGCACAAGGACGGCCTTCGCCAGGAAGGCAGCCAGGACGATGCCGACGACCCAGTGCTTCCACGGGCCGGACGACGCCAACAGAAGTCCCCCCAGCCCCAGATGGACGGCCACGACCACGGAGACCACGGCGACGAGGCCGAGCGTCGTCCGCGGACGGTGGCGGGGACGACGGAGGAGACGGGGACGGGGGTTCTCGACGCCCATGATGAGGAACTCGCCTTCCGCGATTGCACTGGATCTCCTCCACAAGACAAGGCGGCATGGCGATGTGTGACAGCCGCACCCCGGCCCGCGCCTTGAGGACGGAAGATGACCGCAAGCCTTCCTACGGTCGGGCCATGACACAGACGCAGAAGATCCTTGTCACCGGCGCCACCGGAACCGTCGGCCGTCAGGTCGTCGCCGAACTCCTCGCCCGCGGCCACACGGTCCGCGCCCTCACCCGCGATGCGTCGAAGGCCGCCCTCCCGGCCGAAGTCGACGTCGTCCAGGGTGACTTGACCGAACCCGACAGCCTGATTTCGGCCCTGGAAGGCGTCACGGGGGTCCATCTGATCACCTTCGGCGGGCCCTACTTCGCCCCGCTGGAGACCGGCCCGCGGATCCTGGCCCTGGCTCGCGCGGCCGGCGTACGCCGGGTCACGGTGCTGCACGGTGGCGGCCCGACTCCGCTTGAGGACAGCGTACGCACCGCCGAGGGAGTGGACTGGACCGTGCTGATGCCGGTCGAGTTCATGTCCAACGCCCTGGAGTGGGCGGACGGCATCGTGGCCTCCGGCGAGGTCCGTGAGCCGTTCGTCTCCCGGCTGAGCGCCATGGTCCACGAAGGCGACATCGGCGCCGTCGCCGCGGTCGCGCTCACGGAGGAGGGTCACGCGGGCCAGGAGTACGTGATCACCGGACCCGAACTGCTGACCGTGGGCGACAAGGTGGCGTCGATCGCCGCAGCCCGGGGCCGGGAGATCGCCCTGATCGAACTCACCGAGGAAGAGGCCGTCGCACAATGGCGCGCGGCGGGCCAGCCGGAGGACGTGATCGACTTCCTGCTCCAGGTGTACGGGGACACCCCGGAGGCGGGCCGTACGGTCGTCGACACCGTGGAGAAGGTCACCGGCCGTCCGGCCCGCACATTCGCCCAATGGGCCGCGCAACACGCTGATGCCTTTACGGCGACGGCGCCCGTGTAACGCGTAGTACGGGGACTTGGGGTCTTTGGGACTTGAGGCCGGGGGGCGCGCCGCTCCACGCATCATCAGGACCGCATCATCGGGACCGCATCATCAGGACCGCATCATCGGGACCGCATCATCAGGACCGCATCATCGGGACCGCGTCAGCAGGACCGCGTCGTCGCGACCGCGTCGTCAGGGCCGACCGCACCTGACGCGCCGCCCCCGCCCCCGGCCTGCTACCGCACGCGCCCGGACAGCCGCTTCACTTCCCGGGTGGCCTCGCGGGCCGCCTCTTCGGCCCGGGAGGTGGCGTCGCCGGCCGCCTGGCACCGTTTCTCCGCCTCCCGCTGTTCCTTCTCCGCCCGCTGAAGCTCCTCGCGTGCCTCCCGCAGCCGCTGCTCGGCGGCGGACATGTCCCTCCCGGCCCGGTCGTGCCGGTCGCGGGCCCGCTCCAGTCGCGCTTCGGCGTCCGCTCGTGCGGCACGCAGATCACGCAGCTGCCGGTCGGCGGCCCGGGCCGCCTCGCGGGCTTGGCCGAGCCGCTCCTGCTTCTCGCGGCGCCGCTCGGCGACCTCGTCCTTCGCGCGAGACCGAGCCGGAGCCGGTGCGGCCGTGGCTCGGGCCGGCTTCCGGGATGTGCCGGTCGTCGCGGTCGTACGGCCGGGAAAGTCCGCCGGCGGCGTCAGGGCGCTCTCCAGACGGCCGGTGGCCCACCGGTCCGCCGCGTCCTGGTCGGTGAGCACGGCACGCAGGGTGGCCTCGACGTCTCGCCGTACCGTGTCCGAGAGCCGGTGCCCGGCCTGCGCGGCAAGCTCGGCGGCCTGTCGCGACATCGCGGCGACGATGCTGCGGCGCTGCTCGGACAGCTCCTTGACCCCGCCGGCATCCAGGTTCAGGTAGGCCTCGCGCAGCGCACGGCCCAGCTCCAGGAACCGCCGGCTCTCCTCCGGCTCGGAACGCAGCAGCAGGTTCGCCGACCAGGCGGCGAGGGAGGGGCGGCGAGCGGCGTGGATCCGACGAGCATCCTCCGCGCGTCCGTCCGTCTTGGCCTCGGCCGTCAGCACCTCGCGACGCGGGACGAACGCGGTTGGCGGCGTGGCGTAGAGCTCGTCGAGAGCCTGCTCCACGTCGGCCTTCTCCGCGTCAGCCTTCTCCACGTCGGTCATTTCCAGGCCGGCCTTCCTCACGTCGGCCTTCTGAGCGTCGTTGCCTCCGCCGCCCCGCGCACCCTTACCCCGCATGTTCCTCAGATTCGCTCGCCCGGGACCGCCACGCACCTCGGGGCCGATACCCGACGCGATGCCGGTGGTCGATGCCGGGCCCAGCCGCAGACGGGTCGGAGAGGCTCTGGCGCAGCCGCCGGGCCTCGTGGAAGAGGCGGTTCGTGTGGTCCGCCAGTACGCCGCCCAGGAGGAGTTCCGGGGTGTAGAAGGACCGCGCTGCGGCGGCCACCTCGCGTGCGGACAGGGCGATCTGGATGATGTCGGTGCGGCGGATCTCGTCGATCGAGCTGGCCCAGACGACGCGTCGCAGATTCGCCCAGGCCATCGCGCTCATGCACATCGAGCAGGGTTCACCCGTGGTGTAGAGGGTCGTCTCGGCCCAGCCCTGGTTGCCGTGGCGGTCCACGTAGTCGTTCATGGCGACCACCTCGCCGTGCAACAGCGGACTGTCCGCCCCGGTGTTGACCCCGCTCCCCAGGACCTCACCGGTACGGCTGTGGACGATCACCGCGCCGAACGGCCACTCGGGGTTCCTCCGGGCCTGCTCGACGGCCAGCCACATGAACCTCTCGTGACCGCCACCGCCACCGCCACCGCCGTCGGCGTCGCTACCGGTACGGGTACCGGCGTCGGGAGCCGGGCGGGCGTGGCTCTCCTGGAGCATGTGCCGGGGGAGGGCGAGCGGTGCCGCGGCTCCCGTCACCACGGCTCCCCACTTCCCGAGAAACCGCCGCCTGCCTGAGTCCACACGCTTTTCCTCGCCTGACGCGGACCGTTCCGCAGAGTGATCGAGTCATCACACACCGTGCCCTCCTCGGCTCTGGCTCATGCACCATGCCGTCACCGGGTGTCGAGCGCTCGGCGGCTCTAGCCGCCCGGGGTCGTGGTCCTGTCCGGGTGGCCGCCCGGGCCGAGAAGGCCGGTGGGGTGGACGAGCTGTTCGGTTTCGAGGCGGGGGAGGGTGCGGCGGGTCGCGCGGAGGACGAGGGGCGGGATCGCGGCTCGGGTCAGCTGGGTCAGGCGTAGCCATCGGGGGATGTAGACGGCGGTCCGCCGTTGTTCCACGGCGTGTGTCAGACGGGCGGCGACGATGTCGGCGGGTTGGACGCGCCGCGCGGGGCCCGGCATGTGAGCGCGCAGCTCCCGCAGGGCCGCGTACCGGTCGGCGTCGCGGATCAGGTCGGTGTCGGTCCAGCCGAGGTAGGCGATGCCCACGGCCACACCGTGGTGGGCCGTCTCGGCGCGCAGGGTGTGCGTGAAGGCTTCGACGCCGGACTTGGAGGCGCAGTACGCGCTCATCAGGGGAGCGGCGCCGATCGAGGCCAGCGAGGCGATCTGCAGGTGGTAGCCGGCGGTCCGGATCAGGTCCGGCAGGAACGCCCGTGCGGTCTGGGCGCTGCCGATCAGGTTGACGTCGATCACCCGGCGCCATGTGGCGGGGTCCGACTCGGCGAAGGAGCCGCCTTCGGCGATTCCCGCGTTCGCCACGACGGCCGACGGCGGGCCCAGACGCCTGCGGACGGCTTCGGCGGCGGCGTGGAGGGCCTCTCCGTCGGCGACATCGACCCGGAGGGCAAGCGTCGTGCCGGGGAGGGCGGCGGCCGTCGCCTCCAGTGCCGGTTCGTCGTGGTCGAGGAGGGCCAGTCGTGCGCCGCGCCGGGCGAGCGCGGTCGCCAGCGCCGCTCCGACGCCGCGTGCCGCTCCGGTCACCACGACGGTGCGGTCCTTGAGGGGGCTGTCGTCCACGGCTGGTCCCTTTCTGCTCCGCTTCTGCTTCTGCTCCTCTTCTGCGCGGTGTCGGATTCTGCTCGGTGCCGGGCGCGCCCCGGCCGCTGTACGGGAGGGAACCTCAGCGGGGGAGGTCCGGTTTCCGTCCGGTGCGGTCCCGGTGGGCGAGGACGCGCTGTGCGCGGGTGAGGCCGGGCAGCCGGTGCCGGCGCAGCGCGGCGCGGGCGGCGTTGGCACCGGGGGCGCCGTGGACCCCGCCGCCCGGGTGGGCGGAGGCGGAGGCGAGGTAGAGGCCGTCCACGGGTGTCTCGGGGCGGCCGGTGCCGGGGGCGGGGCGGAAGAAGAGCTGCTGGTGCAGGGCCGCGGTGCCGCCGTTGATGGCGCCGCCGTGCAGGTTGCGGTCGAGCGACTGGAGGGTGGGCGGGGCCAGCACACGCCGGGCGCGGATACGGGAGCGGAAACCCGGCGCGAACCGCTCGACCTGGCGTTCGATCCGGTTGGCCATCACCTCCTGCTCCGTGCGGCCCCAGGTACCCGTGAGGCCCTCTTCGCCCGCGTCGGATCTGATGACGTGCGGCACATGGGTGTAGGCCCAGGCGGCTTCGGTGCCCTGGGGAGAACGGGAGGGGTCCGCGGTCGTCATCTGGCCGAACAGGGCGAAGGGTCGGTCGGGTACCTGGCCCATGGCGATCTGGGCGGCGCAGCGGGTGAGTTCGTCCACGCCGTCGGCCAGGTGGACGGTCCCAGCCCGGGCCGCCGCCTCGGCCTGCCAGGGCACGGGCCCGTCGCAGGCCCAGTCGACCTTGAACGTGGCGAAGTCCCACTGGAAGCGCTTCAGGTCGGCCATCAGCTGGGCCGGGAGATCGTCGGCCTCGACGAGTCCGCCGTACAGGGCCGGCGCGGACACATCCGCCAAGACGGCGCGGCGCGCGGTCACCGTCTCGCCGTCGGCGGTCAGCACCCCGGCGGCCCGTCCGCCGCGCACGAGGACGCGGCGCACCCGCTGCCCACAGCGGAGGCTGCCGCCACGCGCCCGCAGCCGGCTGACGAGGGCCGCTGTCAGGGCGCCCGCCCCGCCGGCCGGTACGGGGAAGCCGTGCGTCTGTCCGAGCATGCACAGCAGCCAGCCGTAGCCGCCGCTGCCGGCGGCCTCCGGTCCGAGGTCGGCGTGCAGCGCGTTGCCGGCCAGCAGCAGTTTTCCGCCTTCGCCCCCGAACTCCTCGTCCCCCATCCGGCGCACCGGCGTGATCAGGGTGCGGGCCATCCGCAGGCCGCCGGCCGCCTTCAGCCTGACGGCGAGGCGGGCTGTGGCGCGCAGCGGCGGGAACGGGGTGAACAGGGCGTCCACGATGTCGGGGCCGAGGCGTTCCCAGGTGCCGTGCAGGCGTTTCCAGGCGTCTCCGTCGCCCGGGTGGAAGGCGTCGAGGGAGTCGGCGGTGGCGTCGATGTCGCGGGAGAGGACCGCGCACCTGCCGTCGCCGAGGGGGTGGGCCAGTACGTGGGGCGCGTGGCTCCAGCGCAGGCCGTACGCGTCGAGGCCGAGACGTGCCAGTACCGGGGACGCGGCGGCGAGCGGATAGAAGGAGCTGAAGAGGTCGCTGACGAAGTCGGGGTCGACGCCCCTGTCGTGGCGCACCGCGCCGCCGGGCTCGGGCTGTTCCTCAAGGACCTCCACGGTCCAGCCGGCGTCGGCCAGCAGGTTGGCGGCCACCAGCCCGTTGGGGCCGGCGCCGATCACCACCGCGTCAGGCATGGCCGCCGGTGCCGTGGGCCGCCGCCCTGCGCCGCGCGTGGAGACTCGTCGGCCGGTCGGCCTCGGTCCCGGGCTCGGCCTGGGTCTCGCAGAGCCGGGCGAGCCGGGCGAGCATCGCGCGATGCCGCAGTTGGATCAGCGCCTCCACACCGACGTTGTGGAGCACTCCGCCCATCCCCTGCAGCGGGTGTTCGTCCGCGATCACCAGGCAGTACGACCCCCAGGGGCGCAGCTTGATGAAGATCCGCGCCGTCCCCAGTGCGCCCGCCTTCGCCTCCAGCTCCAGTTCGGAGCCCTCCACGCAGTGCCGTACGACCGTTTCGTTGGTCAGTCGCAGGGGGCCCACCCGGACCTCGTACCCGATCGCCGAGTCCACCCGCGGCCACTGCCCCCGTACCGGCTCGGAGGCCGACGTGCCCACCACCCACTCCGCGTACCGGGAGCCGTCCGCGAGAACGGCCCACACGGCCTCGGGACTCACCTTGATCAGACGATGCCGTATCGCCATGCCGCACCTCCAGCCAGCCCCGCCTCGGTCGCCGCACGAGTGCCCGGCCCGCCGAGATCCACACCAGGCCGTACGCGGCCCGAGTGAGGGACCCCTCATGGACACCTCGTGCACAGGAGTGGACCCGCCGCCTCCCCCGAGCCGATCGTGGGCGGATGAACGATCACTCCAGGTCACCCGGCGACCCGGCTGACCCCGCCGAACCCGTCCCCGTCCGAGTCCCCGTCCCGGTCCCCGCCCCCGGCATGGGCGAGGAGGCCGGTGAGATCCGCCGGTTCTGGCAGTCGCTCGGTCTCCCGGGGCTGGTCGACGTCCACACGCACTTCATGCCCGAACGCGTCCTGCGCAAGGTGTGGGAGTACTTCGACGCGCTCGACCGCTGACCGGCGGGATGGAGTGGCCGATCACGTACCGCCATGAGGAGGCGGAACGGGCGGCCCTGCTACGGGAGTTCGGCGTGTGGGCCTTCACCGCGATGCTCTACCCGCACAAGCCGGGCATGGCCCGCTGGCTCAACGGCTGGGCGGCCGACTTCGCCCGCCGCACCCCCGACTGTCTGCACACCGCCACCCTCTACCCCGAGCCGGGTGTGGAGGCGTACGTCCGGGAGGCCGTCGAGGCGGGCGCGCGTGTCTTCAAGGCGCATGTGCAGGTGGGGGCGTACGACCCGGCCGACGAACTCCTCGACCGGGCCTGGGGGCTGCTGGCCGAGGCGGGCATCCCCGTGGTGATCCACTGCGGCTCGGGCCCCGCACCCGGCAAGCACACCGGCCCCGAGCCGGTCACGCGGGTGCTGGCACGACACCCTCGGCTGCGGCTGATCGTCGCGCACCTGGGGATGCCCGAGTACGAGGAGTTCCTCGGCCTCGCCGAGCGGTACGGGGAGGTACGGCTCGACACGACGATGGCGCTCACCGACTTCACCGAGGCGTTGATGCCCTTCCCCCGCTGCGCCCTGCCCCGGCTCGCCGCCCTCGGCGACCGCGTCCTCCTCGGCTCCGACTTCCCCAACATCCCCTACCCGTACCTGCACCAGCTCCGCGCCCTGGAACGGCTCGGCCTGGGGGAGGAGTGGCTGCGGGCGGTGTGCCACGACAACGGGGCCGAGCTGTTCGGGCTGTGAGAGCCGGGGCCTGCTGCCCGGCGAGCGGTGCGCGGGATCGTCGTCCGGGTGCTGCCCTCGGTGGACTTGATAGGCAAGTGTTTGCTTGCCTATTGTGGGGTCGTGGCCGACGACCTGTTCAAAGCCCTGGCCGATCCCACCCGCCGGATCATCCTCGACGAGCTGACCGAGAAGTCCGGACAGACACTGTTCGAGATCTGTTCGCGGCTGAGCATGAGGCATCAGCTCGGCATCTCGCGCCAGGCGGTCTCCCAGCACCTCGCGGTGCTGGAGGCCGCCGGGCTCGTGGAGACCAGGCGGGAGGGCCGCTACAAGTTCCACGACCTGAACACGGCCCCGCTGCGGCGGATCGCCGAGCGATGGCTCGTGGCCGACACCCCCGGACCGCAGGAGAGCACCCCATGAAAATTCATCTGACCAGCGTCTTCGTCGAGGACCAGGCCAAGGCCGAGCACTTCTACACCGAGATCCTCGGCTTCGTGAAGAAGTACGACGTCCCGGTGGGCGAGAAGGACCGCTGGCTGACCGTCGTCTCGCCCGACGAGCCCGACGGCACCGAACTCCTCCTGGAGCCCGCCGGCCATCCGGCCGTCAAGACCTACCGGGACGCGCTCGTGGAGGACGGCATCCCGCTCGCCCAGTTCGCCGTCGACGACGTGACGGCGGAGTACGAGCGCCTGCGCGGCCTCGGCGTGCGCTTTACCCAGGAGCCCCTGGAAATGGGCCCCGTCACCACCGCCGTCTTCGACGACACCTGCGGCAACCTGATCCAGATCGCGACGAAGCCGCAGTAGAGGGCGCGGGCCGGGGGCGGACAGGCGGCGCCGACTCCTGGTGGAGGCGATGGCCGAGCGTTCGTGTCAGCAGCCCTACGGTCCCCAGCTCAGCCCGGGGCTCAGTCCCAGCTCAGCCCGAGGTCGGCGAGCCGCTGGAGCTTGTCGGCGCCGAGCTTGGCACGCCTCGTTTTCGTGTTCGACAGAAACACCCCGAGCTTCACCTCGGTGCCGTCCGCCAGCCGCTCCACATGGGCCCGGGGGACCGTCACGGAACCGGTGCGGGCCCGGTACTGCGCCAGGGCCGCGACGCCCCGATCGAAGGCCCCGGAAGCCGTCCGGGACGCCTCCTTCGGCGCTTCCTCCTGCGGCGCGGGCAGCGGTACGACACCCAGGGCTTCGAGGCGTTCCCGCTGACCGCCCGTCAGCCCCGTCCAGACGGTGTGCTGACGCTGCTTGCGGAGCCATCGCCCGACGTCCTGGCCATGGACCGTGACCCCCGGCAGGATGTCCGCCCCGTCCTCGTCACGCAGGAGCTCGCGCACGGCCGCGTAGTGCCGCTGCCAGTCGGCGGGCCAGGCGGGGTTCCAGTCCGGGTCGATCTCGCGCAGCGCGGTCTCCCACTCCGGGTGACCGTCCAGCGCGCCGGGACGGCGGAGGTTGGACAGCCACTGACCGAGGGGCCGGTCCAGCGCCGTCGCCGTCCGGGGCGCGCAGAGCGTCCAGCGCTCCTCGTAGTACACCCGCGCGGCCGCGAGGTTCTCCTGGAAGCGTTCGTCCGCGAGGCTCCAGACCATGCCGAGCGTCTCCAGCCGCCGGGCACGCCTGCCGGGCATCTGCCCGGCCCCGTAGGCACGCCGCTGTTCCGCGACCCACTGCCCAAGAGGCTGGGCTCCCTCCTTGTGGTCGTAGGGCACGCGCGCGTGCCCCTCGCGTTCCACATAGCGCCGCAGCGCCATGTAGCCCCGGGCCCAGTCCTGGCGCTCGGTGTCGATCACGTTGAAGCTGACCCACTGCGCGACCATCACCGGATCACGCGGGGCCGCGAAGCGCAGCAGCAGACGGGATTCCTCCCCGCCCTCCTCCGGCGCCGCGCCGATGTGCGTGGACGGCTGTGCCACGCCCTTCTGGGGCTCCTGAGGGATGGCGAGCAGTTCCACGGCCTCCTCGTCGTGAGCACGCAGCCCTTCGAGCACCTTCACCAAGGGCCGGTACGACCCGGAGGTGAACATGTCCTCCGGCCGCTCTCCCGGCCGAAGGAACACGGGCACGATCAGTGACGCCACTTTCCCCTGCCCCGGCTTCTGCCGCAGGGCCCGGCCGATCGCCTGCACGATGTCGTGCGGAGCGCCCTTCGGATCCAGCAGGGCGACACTGTCCACACTTCTGATGTCGACGCCCTCGCCCAGGACACGGCAGTTGGACAGGACCGCCCGCCGCCCCGTCGAAGCGAAGGCACCCAGCACTTCGCGCCGGTGTTCGGGCGCGTGTTCGCCGCACAGCCAGTCGGCCCAGATCCGCTCCGGGTACCTCTGCGGCTGGTCGGCGTGCAGCTTGGCCGCGACCCCCTGAAGGCCCTCCGCATACGCCTGCGCCTCCATCGTCCGGTGGTGGAACGTGATGCACGTGTTCAGGTCGTGGTCCGCCATGGTCCGCAGCAGCGCCGCGTGAAGTGCCCCGAGCCGCTGCCCGCGCACCTCCTCGCCACGCCGCTCCTCACCCATCAGCCGCTCCGGGGTGACCACCGGGTCCTGGAGCTCCACGACGACGATCTGGTACCGGGCGAGCAGGCCCCGGGAGACGGCCGACGCCAGCGACAGCCTGTACAGGACCGGCCCGAAGACCTCCTCGTCGTCCATCGAGGCCGCCAACTCCTCCGGCAGCGCGTCCCGTACGCCCTCGGCGACCTCCCAGTGCGGGGGCCGCTCCTGCCAGATCCGGGGCGTCGCCGTCAGATACAGCCGCCGGTGCGCCGGGATGACGGTCTGGTCGTGGATGCCCGCCCAGGCCTTGCCCAGCGAGCCGCTCGTCCTGTGGGCCTCATCCACCACCGCGAGGTCCATCGGGGCCAGCCGCTGGCCGTACGCGCCCTCGAAGGCCTCCGCGAGGACGCCCAGGCTGGCGTACGTCGCGTAGACGGTCACCGGCCCCTGGCCGTGCCACAACGCCAACTGGATGGGGTTGGTGGTGCACCGGACCCGCAGATTCCACAGCTCCGGGTCGTCGTGGAGCGAACACACCGCGACCGCCGGACCCTTGTGCCCGGCCGCGTGCCACGCCTTGACCGTCTGGGTCAGCAGCTCCAGCGTCGGCACCACGACGAGAACCCGTCCTCTGGGCACCATCCGCTTCGCCGACGCGGCGGCGATGACCGTCTTTCCGGTCCCGCACGCGGCATGCACCTGCCCCCGCAGACCGTTCGCGGGAATGCCCCCGGCCGGCGGGACGTCCAGGCCCCGCACGATCGCGGCCACCGCCTCGACCTGATGGTTCCGAAGCCGAATACCGGTCACCGACCGTCCCTTTCCCCGCGCCGTACAGCCGGGCCCACCGTTCCGCATCACCGCATCCGTCCGTGCCTGACGGAGACCGGCCTCCCGGACAGGGCCGGCCGGGGTCGACTGCCGGGTGCAGCCCGCCTACTTGTCCTGCTGCCGGCGTACCAACTCGGTGATCCAGACGGGAGCGAACGGCGAAGTACAGCCCGGGGAGGTCGGGTAGTCCTTGAGCACCTCCAGGCGCTCACCGATGTCGATCGCGCGGGCGCGGTGCTCGGCGTGGTCGATGCCGATCTGGGCCAGGCAGTGGTTCATCGCCCACTGCAGGCGGTCCGGGGCGTCCTTCATCTCCGCCTCGATGACGTCGAGCAGCCCGGGGAGGTCGAGGCCCTCGGGCTTCTTCGCCACGCGCTCGGTGGTCAGCGCCCAGCCCGCGCCGGCGACCACGGGATCCGGATCGGCGGACCAGGACAGGCGCAGCTCCTCGGCGTGCGGGTTCTTCTTGACCACGTAGTTCACAAGCCAGTCGTGCACCTTGGGCGTGCGTGCCCCGCGCAGCATGCCGTCCAGTTCGTCGCGCCCGAACTCCTTCGGGCGGCAGATCAGGAGCGCCAGCAGCCTTGCCGCGCTGTCGTCGGTCGCCCACAGCCGCCGGGCGAGTTCCTGCTGTGTCTTCAGCCGTTTCGCGATCGCCCGCAGTCTGCCGAGGTTCACACCGTGATCGTCACCGTGTCGCTCGTTCACCTCGCGTGCCTTCGGGTCTTCGAGCGCGGCCAGCTCGGCCAGCACCTCGGCGACCGTCGTCCCGGTCGGAATCGTCTCGGCCACGTCGGTCTCCTGTCCGTCACGGGGGAGATTCAGCCTATCGGTGACGTAAGGACGGGCTTGCCGGCCGCCCCGCCCCGCTCCGCCCGGCCGCCAGGTCAGTCGCTCTTGTCCGGCGCGGGGGCGGTGGGCCCCGCCGGGCCGGCGCGCAGCATGGCCTTGTAGAGGGCGTCGTGTTCGGGTGAGGGGGGCAGGGGGCCCCGGGCGGGGGTTTCGAGGGACTGGACGATGAGGGCGACGACCCGGCGCCAGGCGTCGGGGGCGGCGTCGCCGGTGGCGTTGACGACGCCGGCGTTGGCCATGTGGATCAGGACCAGGTCGGAGGGGTCGAAGTCCTCGCGGAGTCGCCCGGTGGCCTTGGCCCGGTTGATCAGCTCGACCATGGACGCGTACGCCTCGTCGCGCCGCTTCTCCATGGCCTTTGCGGTGGGGAAGGTCATGGTCAGCACATCGGCGAAGCCGTAGTCGGCGGCCTGCATCGCACACGCGGTCTCGATGTAGCCGGTGAAGCCGCGCCAGGGGTCGGGGTCGTCGAGGGCGGCGGCGACCGCGTCGGCGTAGGCGTCCATGCGGTCGGAGAAGACCGCGGCGACCAGTTCCTCCTTCGTGGGGAAGTGCCGCAGGATCGTCGCGATCCCGACCCCTGCCTCACGGGCCACGGACGCCATCGAGGCGTTCAGGCCGTCCCGCGCGAACACCGAGCGACCGGCGGCGATGATCCGCCCCCGGTTGCGCTCGGCGTCACTGCGCAACCGAGGCGCGGCGGGATCGTCAGGATGTCGGGCGCCAGAGGTCATGACGGTCATTCTAGCGATCGGATCACCCTATCCATTTGTGCTGCTTCCGCATCCAGGAGCAGAGCAGAGGCATCCCTGACAGCGGATCCATGACAACGACGTCCATGACAACGGCACCTAGGACAACGAGCAGCGCGACCTGCGTCAGGTTCCGCATGGGTGACACCATCAGGCCCCGCACCCCACGCCCAAGGAGAGCCCGCTCCCATGAACCTGGTGGAATCGCTCCGCGCCCACCGCCTGCTGGCGATCGTCCGAGGCAAGGACCCCGTCGCGGCCCTGCGCACCGTACGCACCCTCGTCGAGGAGGGTGTCGCGGCCGTCGAGGTCTCGCTGACCACCGCCGACGCCCTGACCGTGCTCAGGCAGGCGCGCGCCGAACTCGGCCCCGACGCCCTCCTCGGCGCCGGGACCGTACGCTCGGCCGCCGACGCCGAACGCGCTCTGGACGCCGGCGCGGCGTACCTCGTCACCCCGGCCCTGGTCGACGGTCTGGAGGCGTACGGCGTCCCCGTCCTGATGGGCGCCCTGACGCCCACCGAGATCGAGACGGCCCTCGCACGGGGCGCCGACGCGATCAAACTCTTCCCCGGCTCCCTCGGCGGCCCCGGCTATCTGCGGGCCCTGCGCGACCCGTTCCCCGAGGTGCCCTTCGTGCCCGTCGGGGGCGTGGACGCGTCGGCCGCCCGTGCCTATCTGGACCGGGGCGCCCTCGCCGTCGGCGTCGGCTCGCCCCTCGTGGGGGACGCGGCCGACGGCGGCGACCTGGAGCAACTGCGCGCCCGCGCGGCCGAGTTCCGCAGGGTCGTCGCGGGGGAGGGACGGTGACGGAACCGGCCGCTCCGGAGGTGGTGACCTTCGGCGAGACGATGGCGGCGCTGCGCGCCCAGGGCGCGCTGCGGCTCGGCGGCAGTCTCGGTCTGTCCGTGGCGGGAGCCGAGTCCAACGTCGCCATCGGCCTCGCCCGGCTCGGGCACCGGGTGCGCTGGGCCGGGCGGGTCGGCGCGGACGAGCTCGGCGCGCTGGTCCTGCGCACCCTGCGCGCCGAGGGCATCGACACCGACTTCGCGGTCAGCGACGACACCGGCCGGCCCACGGGACTGCTGCTGACCGAACCCCGCCTGGGCACACTCACGCGGGTCAGCTACTACCGCACCGGATCCGCGGGTTCGGCCGTCTCAGCGGCCGACGTACTGCCCGCACTGGCCTGCGGAACCCGCGTACTGCACCTGACCGGCATCACCCCGGCGCTCGGCCCGTCGGCGGCCGAGGCCGCCCTGACCGCCGCGACGACGGCGCGGGCCGCCGGAATCACCGTCTGCCTCGACGTCAACCACCGCTCCCGGCTGTGGACCGCCGACCGGGCACGGTCCGCCCTCCGGCCGCTGCTGGCGCACACCGACCTGCTCATCGCCTCCGAGGACGAACTCCCGCTGGTGCTGGAACGGCCCGCCGCGGGCGAGTCCGAGGCCGTGCACGCCATCCTGTCCGCCGGAGTCCACGAGGTCGTCGTCAAGCGTGGCGCACACGGGGCGACCGGCTTCACCGCCGACGGCTCGACCGACTGCCCGGCCCGGGAGGTCGTCGCGGTCGACCTGGTGGGCGCGGGCGACGCCTTCGTGGCCGGATACCTGTCCGGCCTCCTCGACGGCGCGGACGTTCCGGCCCGTCTGCACCGAGCCGTCACCACCGCCGCGTTCGCCGTCGCCACCCGGGGCGACTGGGAGGGCCTTCCGACACGGGACGAACTCGGCCTGCTCGACCAGCCGGACGGCACGACCATGCGCTGACCGGGATCGTCGGAACCCGCTGACGCGGGAGCGTCAGAACAGGATGATCTCCGCCCCCTTCCGGTGGTGGATGGCGATCTTTCCGTGCCGGCCGGTGCCGAATGCCCGGATCGCCACGGGGGCGTAGTCCAGGGTGAAGGTCCGCGCGATAGTCCAGGGTGAAGGTCCGGGCGATCGGGAGGCGCAGACGACCCGCCACGACCTCGGTGGCGAGATGGTCCAGCACCGTGGCGCCGAGAGCCCGCATGAGCGCTCTTCCTTTCGTGCTTCCTGGCCCCGGAGGGCGCGGTGCGATGTCAGCCGCGAGGAAAGCCCTCGTCCCCGAGCTTGAAGACGAGTTCGGCCTCGTCACGCCTGGTGGTGTGCAGGTCCCAGTAGAGAGGGGTGATCTGCTCGGGCCGGGCCGCCTCGATGCCGGGGATGACGGAGACGCCGATGGAGGAGTCGATGCCGATGTGGGCGGCCTGGATGCCGGTGCCCGCGTCGGCCAGCTGATTGTGCAGGTTCAGCACCCAGTTGCGCAGCGCGGCTGCGGCGGCGTTGACGTTGGCGACCCGCGGGTCGGGCCGGATCGAGCCGGCGCCGGTGGTGTAGAGCAGGGTGCCCGCGCCTGCCGTGCGCATCGCGGGCAGGACCGCCTGGGTGGCGGCGATGGCTCCGTACAACTGGAAGTTCATCTCGAACTCGACGTCCGAGGGTTCGGTGGTGGCCGGAGCGGTCAGGGTGGTGACGCCGAACGTCCCCACCGGGGAGTACTCCAGGACATCGATCCCGCCGAATCGGTCGGCGGCGTCCTTGAGGGCCTGGGCGAGCCCCGCGCGGTCGAGCACATCGGCAGGGAACGCGGCGGCGGTGACGCCCTCGGCCCCGAGCTCGCCCACGAGGTCGTCGAGCTTGTCGCGGTTGCGGGAGATCAGGGCGACGTCGAAGCCCTGGGAGCCGAAGGTACGGGCGATGGCCAGGCCCATCTGGGGGCCTGCTCCGACGATGGCGATGCTGGTCACAGCGATCCTCCGGGAAGGGAGACAATGAGAGAGTAGTCGGATAGGTCTATCCGTTTCTGATTCGGATAGGTCTCTCCGGTTCGATGTGGCCACAGTAGCACGCCAAGCGGATAGGGCGATCCGATTGCCGGGCCGACCGGCCTGACCGCTGGTGCCCGGCCGTGCGGCGGCGATGCCCAGGCGGGCGAACCGGCCAAGGAACTGCCCGGGAGCTGGAACCGACCGGAGTCCCACAGCATGGTGGAGAGGTTCCGGCGGCGAGGTCCTCGGTGGCGTCGAAACGGGTGTGCCCGGTGATGTGCCGGACACATGCGCATCAGCCTGCTCGGGAAGCTATCCGGCGTGGGACGACAGACTTTCGTAGCGGTGAAAGGACCCGATGAGGGTGACGAGCGTGTCCGAGACGGGAACCACCTTCAGCAACCCGGTGATTCCCGGCTTCTACCCCGACCCGTCCATCTGCCGTGCGGGCGACGACTACTACCTCGCGTGCTCCAGCTTCGAGTACTTCCCCGGCGTCCCCATCCTCCACAGCCGGGACCTGGTGCACTGGACCCAGATCGGCAACGCGCTCGACCGCCCGAGCCAACTGCGTCTGCCGCCGGACACGGCCTCCTCCGGCGGGATCTACGCCCCCACCCTGCGCCACCACGACGGCCGCTTCTGGCTGATCGTCACCAATGTCAGCGGTGACGGCAATCTGCTGTTCACGGCCACCGACCCGGGCGGCCCCTGGTCCGAGCCGATCCGCCTGCCCGGGGTCCACGGCATCGACCCGGACATCGCCTGGGACGACGACGGCACCTGCTGGTGCACCACCGCCGGCGTCGGACAGATCCGCCTCGACCCCCACACCGGGGAGACGTTCGGCACGCGCCGCCAACTGTGGTCCGGAGCGCCCGGCGCCAAGGCTCCCGAAGCACCCCACCTGTACCGGATCGGCGACTACTGGTACCTGCTCATCGCCGAAGGCGGCACCGAGCGGGGCCACGGCGTCTCGATCGCCCGTGGCCGCACACCCACGGGCCCGTTCGAGCCCTGCCCGGCCAACCCGATCCTCACCCACCGCGGCGCCGACCACCCCATCCAGAACACCGGCCACGCCGACCTGGTGCAGGGGCCCGACGGTTCGTGGTGGATGGTCCTCCTCGGCGTTCGGCCGGGCGGCGGCACCCCCGGCTGGCACGTACTCGGCAGGGAGACCTACCTGGTGCCGGTCGAGTGGGTCGACGGCTGGCCCGTGGTCGGCGACCTGTCGCCCGTCTTGCCCGCACCATCCTGGCCCCTCCAGCCGCCCGCCGCTCCGCCGCAGCACCGGGACGACTTCGACGCGCCCGAGCCGGCCGTGCAGTGGATCTCGCTGCGGCAACGGCCCGCGGAGGACTGCACCACGAAGCAACGGCCCGGCTGGCTGACCCTGCGCGCCCGTGGCGGATCACTCGACGACGCCGATGTGACGTTCATGGGCCGACGGCAACAACATCGGTCGTGCCGGGTGCGCACCCTCGTCGACGCGGCGGCGGGGCAGGGCGACGGCGGCCTGGCCGTTCGCCTGGACGAGAGCCACCACTACTCCGTCGAGGTCACGTCCGGGCAGGTGCGAGTCCGGGCCCGCATCGGCCCGTTGAACACGGTCGTGGCCTCCCGGCCGACGCCTCCGGGTCCCGTCGTACTCCGTGTCGAGACGACCCCCGTGGCAACCGTGAACGACCCGCGCTCCGGCCCCGACTCCGTCTCCCTCGGCTTCGAGGAGCCGGACGGCACCTTCGTCGAACTCGCCTCGCTGGACGGCCGCTACCTGTCCACCGAGGTCGCCGGCGGCTTCACCGGCCGGGTGTTCGGCATGTACGCCACCGCCGGCACCGTTCACTTCGACTGGTTCGACTACGAGCCGCTGGAGGACTGAAGCCGCCGACCGGCCCGGGGCACTGAATCAGCCGGGCGCGCGGGCCGGCTGTCATGGGCGACACCCACGTCCGACACCCGCGTCCCGCCCCGCCGGCGCTTCGGACCAGCGCTTCGGACCAGTGCCTCGGACCAGTGCCTCGGAGCAGTGCCTTGGATCAGTGGTCGCGCACGGCCGCGTAGACCCCGCCGTCGACCAGGATGTCGACGCCGCTGAGGAAGCTCGCCTCGTCGGACAGCAGGAAGGCGACGACCGAGGCGATCTCCTCCGAGCGGCCGGTACGGCCGAGGGGTGTGGCGTCGATCAGCCGTTGCATGGACGGATGGTTGGTCGCCTCCTGTCGGCCCTGCGGGGTGTCGATGACACCGGGGGAGAGGGAGCAGACACGGGCGCCGGCCGGGCCGAGCCGGACCGCCTCCCTGCGGGCGAAGCGGTGCACACCGTGCTTGGCCCAGGGGTAGGCGAGCGCGGTGTTCTCGATGTCGGGGCCGACGGCGTCACGGATCCGGTCGAGGAAGTCCGGGTGCAGCGGGTCGTCCAGGATCGCGGCGATGTCCGGGGTGGGGTCGATGCCGGCGATCATCGGGGACATCGAGGCGAAGTACACATGGGCCGTGCCCACGGTGGCCAGCGGGCGCAGCGCCTCCGCCAGGAGCGCCGTGCCGACGAGGTCGACCTCGAAGATGCGCCGCCAGTCGGCCATCGTGGGCGAGATACCCGCCGCATGGGCGACGGCCCGCAGCGCGCCACGCTCCGCGACCCGGTCGGCGAGCCGGCCGAGGCCCGCCCCGTCGGTGACGTCGACGGCGAACGCCTCGGCGGTGGCCCGGTGCCCGGCCGCGTTGAGGTCCTCCGCGACCGACGCCGCGGCCGCCTCGTCCCGGTCGACGAGCAGCAGTACGTCCACGAGATCGGCCAGCCGCCGCGCGCACGCCTCTCCCATCCCGCGTCCGGCGCCGGTGGCTATCCCTACAGTCGTCATGATCACTCCGCTGTCGAAGAAGGAAGGGGCCGCGAAGGCGCACGAGCACGGAAGTGGCACTCGTCCGCGCGACCACCAGCAGCTAATCGAGGAAGGCTGACTTCTTCCGGACAGCGCGGTGCGGGCCTTCGGAGGCGGCTGTCGTCACGCTCCCGTTCGCCCGAGTACGTAGCCGAACCCCCGGCGTGTGCGGATCAGAGCGGGTTCCTCCTGGTCCACTTTCCGCCGCAGCCGGGAGATGAGTTTCTCGATCGCCTCGGTCGCGCGGAAATCGCTCCACACATGCGCGCTGATCTGCTCCTTCGACAGCACCTGTCCCGCGTTGACCAGCAGGTGGCGCAGCAGTCCTTACTCGGCGGGGGTGAGGTCGAGAGGTCTGGCGCCGCGCCGGGCACTGCGTGTCACATCGTCCAGGACCAGCGTTCCGTACCGGGGCATCCCCGAACACGGCTCGGGGCGCCGGCCGCGCAGCAGGACCTGGGCCCGCGCCAGGATCTCGGTCGTCCGGAAGGGCCTGGTGACATAGTCCTCTCTCCCTCCGCCGAGTTCGGGGAGGAGGGTGTGGAGGTAGTCGCAGGTGATGAGGAAGAGGACGGGCGGCCGGTTGTCCAGGACGAGACGGCGGCCCCGGGCGAGTTCCTTGTTCTCCGGCAGGGTGGCGTCCCACACCACCAGATCGAACCCCGACCGCCGCAGCCGCGCCACGCCCTCGGCGGCGCCGCTCGCCGAGTCCACGCGGTAGCCCGCCGAATCCAGTGCCCGGGTCAGCCGCTCGACGTCCCCGGCATCGCCCGCCACGACGAGCACACTCGGCTCGTCCCCCTGGGACGACGTCGGCCCCTCGTCGTTACCGCGCATGCTGGACCCTTATCAACCCTTATCACCGCCGGTTGCGTGACTTAGGCAAGGATACGGCGATGGACGGCGGCGGCCTGTCGCCCGTCCCTACGGAGCCCTCTGTCAGTCTCCCGGCCTCAGCTGTTCGCTTGCGCGGACTCGGACGCTGATTCGGACTCGGACTCGGACGCGGCCTGGGACGAGGTGGCCGGTTCCCGTGCGTCGGGAGCGGTGTAGTAGACGGACGAGCCCTGCCTCGTACGCTGCGCGTTGCTCTTGGCCACCAGCCCTTCGAGAGTGGTGCGCACGACGTTGGTCTGGATACGGCGGTCGGGGTGGGCCTGGGTGAGCGCGGTGGCGACCTCGGCGGCGGAGCGCGGTTCGCTCTGCTCGGTGAGGTGCCGGCGGATCAGCTCGACGAGGGTGGGCTGGCCCTTCTTGGGGGTTGCTGCCTTCGACGTCGCGGTCTTCGGCGTGCCGGTCTTCGGCGTCCCGCTCTTCGGGGCCGCGGTCTTCGGGGCCGCGGTCTTGGTGGCGGCGGTCTTGGCGGTGGTCGGCTTCTTCGCCTGCTTGCCGCCCTGCGCCGGAGCGGCCTTCTTCGTCCGGGTCCGCTTGCCGGGTTCCGGGGTGGTGGCGGACTTCTGCCGGGGAACGGAAGGTGTGGTGACCTCATCGGCCACGGCAGACGTGGATGCCTCGATGCCGAGTGCCTGCTGCATGTTCGCCAGCACGGTCTGGTCCTGCTGCAGACTGCGGAGTTGGTCCGCCAGGGCGTCGATCTCCCCGCGCAGACGCTCCTGCTCCTTGGCGTTGCGCTCAAGGTCGGCGGCGACCTGAGCGGTGTACTGCGCCTTGAGGTCGGTTGTGTCCGACGGTGTTTCGGTCATGGCGGTTACCTCCCGGCAAACGAATGGGTTGAGTGCGGATGTTACTCACCATCGCCTGTTCAGAGCCCATGTGTCCGCAGGGATTCATACGAACTGGGGTGCCGCAGCAGCAGGAAGAAGATCATCGGGTTGCCCGTGCTTGCTCGGAGGGGGTATCTCAGTGCCAGCGACCGCTTGACTTCGCTCAGCCCATGCCACCGACGAGGCCTTGGGGGAATGCGCGTTCCACCTGGGCGCCAACTTGCCTCCCCCTACCGGGGTATGACAGTTCTCGCCATGCTGACCAGCCCCAATTCATAGGCGAAGACGACCAGTTGCGCTCGGTCGCGGGCGTCGAGCTTGGCGAGCAGCGCATCGCCGGAGGTCATGCCCCGTGCCGCTCGGAGGAGGAACCCGGATCGAGGCCGCTCGCGCCGGGCAGCCGAAGCCCGACGGAACGTGGGTCGGACTGGCATCGGAGACCGGGGACGGGCCGACTGGCTGCGTGCCACGGTGATGAGTGCCACGCTTGTCCTGTAGCTCGGCATTCACCGGGGTGGCGAGCATGCCCGGGCGGCGGCGATCACCGTCGCGGGGCCATGGGCACGGCCATCACCTGTGCGGAAGGTGGCAGACAGTGAGCACAAAGCCTTATTCCGAGGACTATCCGCGGGTCACGCCGTACATCTGCGTCGACGGCGCGGCGGCCGGGATCGACTTCTACGTCGCTGTCCTGGGCGCCACGGAACGCACGCGGATGGCGTCACCCGACGGCAAGGTCCATCACGCGGAGCTGCAGATCGGCAACTCGGTCGTCATGATCGCGGACGAGTTCCCGGAGCTGGGGTTCCGCGGGCCGAAGACGCTCGGCGGCACGCCGGTGAACCTCTATGTGTACGTCGAGGACGTGGACGCGGTCTTCGCCGAGGCCCTCGCCAGGGGCGCCACGGAGTTGATGGCGGTCAAGGACGAGTTCTACGGCGACCGGGTGGGGCAGTTCGAGGACCCCTTCGGTCATCGGTGGCATGTCGCCACGCATGTGGAGGACATCTCGCCGGAGGAGATGGAGAAGCGGGCCAGGGAGGCCATGCCGGGCTGAGTGGGCGGCCCCGCTCACTCGGTGGGGGTGCCGATCCGAAGACGATTGCCGTCGGGATCCCGCACCTCGATCTCGCGTGCCCACGGCGCCTCCTCCACCCGTACTCCGAACTCGGCGGCGACGGCGTCGACATCGCGGACCCGCAGATAGACCAGCGTGTCGGGGCGGGCGTCGCCCGTGTGTTCGGACAGGAACAACGTCACCGGGCCCCGTGCGATCTCGACGAAAGCGGGCAGCCCCGGCTCGAAACGGTGCTCCCACCGGCTGCCGAAGCCGAGCCGCTCGTACCAGGCGACCGCCGCGGCGGCATCCGCGACATTCAGGATCGGAATGACTTCCTCATGCACGCGGCTCGTCCTCACTGAAATGGGACCCCAACATAACAGCGCCTCTCCGCGCTTCTTGTCCCCTCCTGGCCGTCCTGGTCGCGGCCTGCGCGCCTACCCCAGCGACCCGGCGGCGGACACCCCTTCGAGGTGCTGGTCCGCTTCAAACCGTATCCGCCTCTGCCGGCTTGAAGGTGCAGGTCAAAGGGCTGGTGTGGCGGTCCTCTTTGACTGCGAGGTTGGTCATCGATCGGACGACGGATCTGGCTGATGTTTCCGTGGTGCGTTACGTGATTCCACGGATGTTGCTTCATGAGGCGATGCACGAGGGTTGTACTCGCGCTGGGGCCATGCGTTGCACGTGGTCCATGCACTGCACATGCCCGCGGCCCCTTCTGGTTCGAAAGGCGCTGGTACGTGGAGCAGTTGCTTGACGGCCCGCTGCGCAGCGACGAGTCCATGCTCGACGCCGACCGGTTGGCGTTCCTGAAGGCGATGAACGCCGTCGACGAGGCCCTCCCCGAGGAGCCCGAGGACGATGCCGAGGAGGACCTGGACGCCAGCAGGGACTGGGCGGCCGACGTCCGGGACGTGCTCGCGAACAGTCCGACGCACTGCGCGGCCACACCTGGCCGGCCGACGCGGAGAAGTCCGTCAACGCCCTGATGAAGGACATGCGGAACGCCCGCGCGGACTGGGCGAAGACCGCCACGGCGAGTGACGCCGACACGTACCACCTGCACTACGACAACGGCTGCGAATACGTCGAGGGCGACACCACCGTCGGTGCCCGCGAGTCCCTGGGGCTGGCGTTCACCCCGCCTTCGAGGGTTCCCAAGCCGAGCCGACGGCCGTGATGCTCGGATGACGAGCAGGGCCGCCTGATCTGGATATCCGCGCGCCCTGCTCGTCGCGGCTTCGAGTTGGCGGAGGCACACTGCGGCTCCACTTCCGGCAGTCCCTAGGCACCTGCGAAGGGCGTGAACTCGGCGGGCGCGTGCTCGATGGGCAGATCGCGCCACGCGGTGAGGCACTGGGCGCTGGCGGTGAACAGCCCGTCGGGGAGCTGGTCGAGCGGATACCAGCGCCAGTCCCCGACGCTCTCGTTCTCCTGGTCGGCGGGCTCGCCCTTCCACTCGGTGACGACCGCGGCCACGGTGACACGGAGGACACCGCCGACATCGTCGAGGAGCGTTCCGAGGAGGACCACATCCTCCTCACGGGCTGTGCAGCCGGTCTCCTCGGCCAGCTCGCGAACGACCGCATGCTTCAGTGACTCGCCCGGGTCGACCTTGCCGCCGGGGAGTTCGCGTGTGCCCCGGCGGTGGAGGCCGAGCAGCAGGCCCCGGGGGCCGTACAGGATGGCACCGACCCCGAACACCCCGTTCGGCTCCGGGGGTTGGCCGGTGCGGGGCCGGCTGGTCACGCGGGCACGTCGGCGGACCTGGAAGAGAGTGCAGGCGACCGGGTTGTCCTCGCCGGGGGCGGTGAGGATGCCCATCTGCTCCACGACGAGGCCGTACTCCGTCAACAGGTCTTCCCACAGGGCCGGAGCGAGCACCCACATCCGAACGGTGAGCCGCCCGCCGCCGGCCAGCGGCAGGATCTCTGGCCGTGGCGCGACCGCCGTCGACGGGCCGAGGCCGGCCGCGTTGGTGTGCAGCACGGAGAAGACCAGGCGCCCGCCGGGTGCCAGCGCTGTCGCGAGGACGGGCAGCAGCCGCCTGGGATCCATATAGGCGAGGCCATGGATGGAGTAGATGACGTCGTACTTCCCGGCGTGCTCAAGGTGCTGCACGGCGTCGGCGAGGATCAGGTTCAGGCCCGGCTGAGAGCCGTACCGCGCGGTCGCCCGCTCGTGCTGGGACGGTGACACATCGACGGCGTCCACCAGGGCGCCGCACTCGCGCGCGAGGTATGCGGCGTGCTTGCCCAGTCCCGCACCGAGGTCCAGCACACGCCGGCCGACGAGGTCGCCGAGCACTTCGGCACCGGGTCCGCTCGGCCAGAACCCCCAGGCAAGACGGTCGACGTCAGGAACGTCGGTGCCACGTGTGAGGTGATGCGTGCCGTACGCGGTCCAGGCATCGAGGTTGGTCTGCTCGCTGCTCAAGTGGTTGCCTCCGGTGGGTGTGGGTGTGGGTGTGGGTGTGGGTGTGGGTGTGGGTGTGGGTTGTCCGACGACGGTCCGGGCCCAGTCAGGGGGACGGGGGTGGGGACGGGATTCATGGGTTCCTCCTGGACCGAGGGCTGTGATCCGGGCAATCGATGGCGCCGACAGCCTTCCAGCCACAAGACTGTCCCGGTGAACACGCTGCCGCCGCCCCTGCCAGGCCCGCTCCCAGCCCCGGACCCCCGCGTACACGACCTCGTGCTCGACTACGCGGGCATGCACGCCATGGTGGACGACCTGGTGCTGCCCCGTGACGCGTCCATGTATGTGATGAGTGTGCTGGAGACCTCCCGCGAGCTCATCCGGCACTCCTACTACCGGTACGAGTTCGCCACCGTCGCCGTCACGCATGCGCTCCTCGCCCTGGAGCACGTGCTTGCCGAGCGGCTGGCCGTCGACGAGCCGCTGACCCTTCAGGAGCTGATCGAGCGGGCGGCCGACGCGGGGCTCATCGGGGCCGAACTCGCCGCCGAGGTCGACCGTGGCCGGGTGCTGCGTGACAAGCTCACTCGGGGCGCCACGACCAGTGCCGCCGTCCGCCCGGCCAGAGCCGTCGACATGGTGCGTGCCGTCTTCGAGGCTGTCTCCCTGCTCCTTCGCCCGGCCTCTGCGGCAGAAGCGACAGTCACCGACCTGGCCGGACCGCAGTCCGAAGAGGGACTTGCCCGGCTCTGGGAGGAACACCTGCGCGCCCCCTTCCCCGCGAGTTTCCGTGGCGTGGACATCGAGGGCGTGGAGCTGGTCCTGCTGGACTCAGGCGTCGCCGGCCTCGTCCAGGGGGAGCTGAAGGGCGGGCTCGACGACGGGGACATCGCCGATCTCTGGGGGTGTGTCGCCGACCTGGACAAGATCATGCCCCTGATCAACGAGGCGTACTGCGCTGCCTACTTCGCGAGGCTGCGCACAATGGCCGGACTGGTTCTGGGGTAAGGCAGGTCGAAGTGGTGTGGGGCGATGACCAGTTCGCTGCCACGGTCATCGCCCGATCGACGTCGCCACCACCCCCGCCGAATAAGGCTCCGGGTGGCCGGTGCTCATCGGTCCGCGTCGTGCAGCAGCGCCGCGTCCGGGCGCCAGCCCAGTTCGGGTGCGATCAAGTGCCGTACGTCGTGCAGGATCTGTTCGTAGTCGGCCTGCTGGAACTCGTACGGCAGTTCCAGGCGCAGCTCCGAGACAGCCCTGACCACCGGGTCCGCCGTCAGCTGTTCCAGGATCTGGTCCGCGGTCCCCACCACGTCCGGGGCGAACAGGGTCCGCCTCGGGCCCTGTGGTGCCAGGGTGCGGGCGTGGCGGGTGGCCGCGTACTCCCGGTAGCGGGCCCGCGTGGTCGCGTCCGCGCCGTCGAACGGGACGATCACCCGGCCGAGCGCCACCCGGGTCGGGCGGTCCCCGGTGAGGGCGCGCCGGTACTCGGAGAGCAGGGTGAGCTGGGCCGTGGTGAAGTCGTCGGTGCCCTCCCCGGTGACGATGTTGCCGGTGAGCAGGTTCAGCCCGTGCTCGGCGGCCCATCGGACCGAGCGCAGACTGCCTCCGCCGTACCAGACCCGGTCCACCAGGCCGGGGTTGTGCGGCTGAAGGCGGGGCCGCTGGGTGTTGCCGGGGGAGTGGATCACCGTGTCCGGGCCGCCGAGGAAGTCGCCGCGCAGGTGGTCGACGACGCGGGCGATCCTGCCGTACGACAGGTCGAAGCCGCGCCAGTCCCCGTCGTACACCAGGTCGCCGAGGAGTTCGGCGTGCGGCATGCCGGTGCTGAAACCGGCCTGGAGCCGGCCCCGCGACAGTACGTCCGCCAGCGCCAGGTCCTCGGCGAGCCGGAACGGGCTCTCGTACCCGATCGGGATGACCGCCGTGCCCAGCTCGACCCGTTCGGTGCGCTGGCCGGCGGCGGCGAGGAAGACCGCCGCCGAGCCGACACCGTGTTCGAGATGCCGTTGCCGGATCCACGCGCCGTCGAAGCCCGACTCCTCGCCGTACTCGAAGAGTCGGAGCGTCTCCTCCAGACCGGTGTACGGGTCGTCGTCGGCGAAGTTGCCGGGGGTGAGGAAGGACAGCGAGCTGATCGCGGGGGTGCTCATGCGGTCTTCGACCCTCTCGGTCGTGGCCTCGGTGGCGGCCTCGGTGGTGGCCTTGCTCATGGCTGTGGTCGTGGCCGTGTGGTCTCGGTGGGCGCGCCCGGCACTCAGGATCCGCCGCGCTCGCGGGGGATCTTCTCCCCGGCCTCGATCGCCACGGGCAGCCTGTTCTCGGCCGGCGGCAGCGGGCAGGTGGCCAGGTCGGTGTAGGCGCACGGCAGGTTCGTCGCCCGGTTGAAGTCCAGGACGACCGTGCCGTCCTCGGCGGGCGGGGCGAGGGCGAGAGCGCGGTTGGCCGCGTACGTGGTGACCCCGGAGGTCGCGTCGGTGAACAGCAGAAGCAGGCTGCCCGGGCCGTGACCGGGGAACGCGGTCAGTGCCAGGGGACGCCCGTCCAGCTCGAACTCGACCCGGCCCGGCGCGTCGTACACATGCTCAAGGCCCTCCACCGCCGCGCCCACGGTCGTCGGCCGGGGCTCGTCGAAGGCCGTGTAGCGGCCGGTCACCGCCCAGCGGGGCTGCGGGGCGTAGGCGGGCGTACCGGTGAACGCGGTGCGCAGCGGCGCGTCCGGGTGCCGGGGGCGGACGATGTCGTGTCCGCCGCGCCTGGCGACCTCGATCACGGCCTCGCCCCAGACCGCGTTCACCCCGCCGCGCTCCGGGAGCACCCCGAAGCGATGCTCGCCGTGGACGGGGGTTCCGTCCACGACCAGTTCCTCCCCCTCATTGAGGACCACGACGACCCCGTCGGCGCCGGTCGACCAGGCGCCCGGAGCGTCCGGGAAGCGCTGCGGCTCGTCGCCGAGCCAGTGCAGGCCGGTGACGGCGAGGAAGCCGTGGGGGTCGGCGAGCCGGGCCTCCTGCCCGGTGTGCCACTCCTGCCAGTCGCGGGTGAACGCGGCCAGGTCCGTGGTGGTGTCCTGAACGGTCATGCGTGCTCCTTCGTCGTCTTCTTCTTCGGTGGTTCGGGCGTGGCCGTGGTGTGTCGGCCGCCGGGGATCGCCGCGAGCAGTTCGCGGGTGTAGTCGTGGCGGGGTCGGGTGAAGAGTTCCTCGGCGGTGCCCGTCTCGACGATGCGGCCGGCCCGCATCACGGCGACCCGGTGCGCGATCTGGCGTACGACGGCCAGGTCGTGCGAGATGAACAGGTACGCCACGCCGGTGTCGGTCTGCAGTTCGGCGAGCAGGTCGAGGACCTGGGCCTGGACGGACACGTCGAGCGCGGACACCGGCTCGTCGCACACCACCAGATCGGGGGAGAGCGCGAGGGCGCGGGCGATGGCGACGCGCTGCCGCTGGCCGCCGGACAGCTCCGCCGGGCGGCGCTCCAGCGTTGCGGCGGGCAGCGCCACCCGTTCGAGCAACTCGCGGGCCCGGGCCAGCCGGGTGGCGCGGTCGCCGACCCTGAACGCGCGCAGCGGCTCGGTGATCACCTCGCCGATCGAGAACCGGGGATCGAGCGAGGCGTACGGGTTCTGGTACACGAGCTGGGCCCGCCGGCGCAACTGCCTCGCCCGGGTCCCGCGCGCGCTCGTGACGTCGGCCCCGTCGAACACGACGCGCCCGGAGGTCGGGTCGGTCAGCCGGAGCACCAGACGGGCGGTGGTGGACTTCCCCGAGCCGGACTCGCCCACCAGGGCCAGCGTGCGCCCCCGGTGGAGGGTGAAGCTCACGTCGTCGACGGCACGCAGGGTGCGGGCCGAGCCCTCGGCGCGCGGGAGACGGAACTCCTTGACCGCGTTGTGCACTTCGACCAACGGCGCCGCCGCGGCCCCGGGGGCGGAGGGTGTCGTGACCGTGGCCCGGGGGCGGGCCGTGGTCAGGCTGGGAGCGGCGGCCAGCAGTCGCCGGGTGTACGCGTGGCGCGGGTGGTCGAGGATGTCGCGGGTCGGACCTGCCTCGACGACCCGGCCCTCGGACATGACCACGATCCGCTGTGCCCGGTCGGCGGCGACGCCGAGATCATGGGTCACCAGCAGCACGGCGGTGCCGGACTCCTCCGTGAGGTGCTGGAGATGGTCGAGGATGACCCGTTGCACGGTGACGTCCAGGGCGCTGGTCGGCTCGTCGGCGACGATCAGCCGGGGTCGGCCGGCGATGGCGATCGCGATCAGGGCACGCTGCCGCATCCCGCCGGACAGTTCGTGCGGGTACTGCCGGGCGCGGGTGGCCGCGTCGGGCAGCCCCGCCCGGTCCAGGATCGCGATCGCCTCCGAGCCGGCGGCGCGGCGGGTCGCCAGCCGGTGGATACGCAGCACCTCCGCGACCTGCTCGCCGACGCGTTTGACGGGGTTGAGCGAGACGGTGGGGTCCTGGGGCACCAGACCGATCTGGGCGCCGCGTACGGTGCGCAGTTCACGCTCGGACAGCGCGGTGAGGTCGTGCCGGCCGAAGCGGACGGTGCCCGCGTCGATGCCGCCGTTCGCCGCCAGGAGCCGCATGATCGCGTGCGCGGTCGTGCTCTTCCCGGAGCCGGACTCGCCGACCACCGCGGTGACTTGGCCCGGCCATACGTCGAGGTCGACGCCCCGCACGGCCCGCACGGTGCCGCCACGGGTGCGGTACGACACCGACAGGCTCCGTACCTCCAGCAGTGGCTCCGGCGTGTTCGTCACGTTCCCATCCGTTCCGGGGTCGTTCGTCGGGGGCCTGTCTGTCCTGGACCTGTTGGTCATGGGCCCGTCCGTCATGGGCCCGTCCGTCGCGGGTCCGTTCGTTCCAGGCCCGTCTGTCGCGGGTCCGTTCGCTGTGGGGCCGGTCATGGCTGTCGGAACCCGTCGCCGTCCTGCCGGGACCACTCGCCGTCCAGCGCCCGCGCGACGCGGTTGGTGGCGAGCACGGTCGCGGCGATCGCCAGGCCGGGCAGCGCGGTGAGCCACCACGCGTTGCCCAGGTAGTCGCGCCCGTCGGAGATCAGCGTGCCCCACTCCGGTGCGGGCGGCGGCGCCCCGTAGCCGAGGAAGCTCAGCGACGACACGGCCAGGACGGACGCGCCGAAGTCGAGGGTGGCCAGGACGATCACCGGGCCCGCCGCGTTGGGCAGCACATGCCGGCCGAGGACCGAGTACCAGCGGGCCCCGCACGAGCGCGACGCCTCGACGAAGACCGCCTGCCGTACCCGCAGCACCTCCGCGCGCGTCACCCGGGCGAAACCGGCGACACCGGCGGCCCCGACCGCCACCGCGACCTTCACCGTTCCGTAGCCCAGCGCCGTGACCAGCGCCAGGGACAGGAACAGCGCCGGGATCGACAGCAGTACGTCGACGCAGCGCATCAGTACGTCGTCGACCCAGCGGCCGACGAAACCGGCGACCAGACCGAGCAGACCCCCGACCACGAAGGCGACCGCCACCGCGATCAGCGTTGCCTGCAAGGAGAGTTGCGCCCCGTGCACCACACGGGAGAACAGGTCGCGCCCCAGCTCGTCGGTGCCGAACCAGTGCGCTCCGCCGGGGCCTTGGAAGTTCTGTGTCGGCACCCCGTGCAGGGGGTCCTGCGAGGTGAACAGTCCCGGCCGGAACGCGGCCAGCACCACGAGGACCACGACGAGGACGGAAACCAGCAGTCCGGGCCGGCGCAGGAAGAACCGCGGGACGCGCCGGAGTGCGTGAACGCGCCGGGTGCGTGGGCCGATACCGGATTCGACCGGGCGCGCCGAGGCGAGCGCGGCGCCGGTCGCCGTACCGTCGGCGTCGCGGACACCACCGACACCACCGATGCCATCGACATCACCGATGTCACCAACGCCACCGACGTCGTCGACAAGGGGCCGGCTCATGCGAAGCTCCCCTTCCGGCCGGAGGCCACCACGATCCGTGGGTCGAGAAGCGGGTACACGAGATCGACGATCAGGTTGGCCAGTACGAAGATCAGCGCTCCGAACACCACCACTCCCTGGACCAGCGGGATGTCCTGGGCGGTGACGGCGGCAACGGTCACCCGGCCCAGGCCGTCACGGGAGAACACGGTCTCCACGACCACCGAACCGGCGATCAGCTGCCCGGCCAGCAGCCCGACGACCGTCAGGGCGGGCAGCGACGCGTTGCGCAGCGCGTGCCGTAGATGGATGCGCGGCCTGCTCGCGCCCTTGGCCCGCGCGGTCTCCACATAGGCCTGATCCAGGGTGGTGAGCAGGCTCTTGGCCAGCACCTGCGCGACCTGCGCGCCCGTCGGGATCGCCAGGGTCAGTGCCGGCAGCACCAGTCCCCGCCATCCGTCGTTGCCGAACGCCGGGAACCAGCGCAGCCGGAACGAGAACAGCTCGACCAGCAGCAGTCCGACCCAGAAGGTCGGTACCGAGACACCCAACGGCGGCAGCGACAGCAGCAGTTGCCGCAGCCACCGCCGCGAGGTGTAGGTCGCCGACAGCGCGAGACCGCCGCCGAGGACCACCGCGAGCAGCAGCGCCGTACCGGTCAACGTCAGGGTCTGCGGCAGCGCGTCCCCCAGCGTCGTGGTCACCGGGCGGCCGGTGGAGATCGAGTCCCCGAAGTCCCCGCGCACCGCCCGGCCGAGGTAGTCGGCGTACTGCGCCAGTACGGGCTTGTCGAAGCCGTACTCGTGCCGGAGTCTGGCGAGCTGCGCCGGATCGACCTGGTTGGACTCCGCCCCGGCCCCGGCCATCGCCGACACCGGATCGCCGGGCAGGAGGACCAGCACCAGGAACGAGACCGTGTACGCCGCCCACAGCACCCCGAGCGCCTGCGCGACGCGTTTGATCACATAGCGGCGCATGCGTCAGCCGATCCAGGTGTCGTGCAGCTGGATCCGGCTGGACGCCTCGAAGTCGAGGCCGTGCACCTTCTTCGCCACCCCGAGCTGGGTCTGCAGCTCCACCACCGGGACCACATACGCGTTCCGTACGATCAACCGCTGTGCCTGCTCGACCAGTCGGGCACGCTCGGCCGCGTCGGTGGTCGCCGCCTGCCGGGTCAGCAGGGAGTCCAGCGGGCTCGCCGGCAGGTGGTAGAAGTTGGCCAGCTTCGTGGAGTAGGAGCTGCGCAGGATGTCGGGGTCGGCACGGGTCACATTGCCCCATACGGCGTCGAAGTCACCGGACTGGAGGGTCGGGGCGAACTGGCTGATCTGCCGCTCCTTGAGCACGATGTCGATGCCGACGGCCTTGAGCTGCTGCTGGATCAGCTCCAGGGCGGGCTGGTTGGTGGCCGCGTTGGCGAACCAGGAGACGGTCAGGCGCAGTTCGTCGCCGTTCTTCGTCCGGATGCCGTCGCCGCCGGTCCTCCAACCGGCCGAGTCCAGCAGGGACTTCGCCTTGGCGGCGTTGTGGGTCAGGTCCGGGCCGAGGTCCGCGTAGTCGGGGGTGGTGTGCGCCAGGATGCTCGTGGCGGGCTGTGTGCCGGTCGGGAACACGGCGTCGACGATCTGCCGCCGGTCGATGGCGAACAGGATCGCCTGCCGCACCTTCACGTCCTTGAGCAGTGGCCGGGAGTTGTTCAGCCCGAGGTTGAACACATTGCCCGGGTTGGCCCGCCGCAGCAGGTTCACCTGACCGCCCTTGAGCGCCGCCTCGTTGGCCTTGCCGACGCTGCTGATCGCGTCCACCTGACCCGACTGCAGGCTGCCGGTGCGCACCCCCGCCTCGGGCACCACCTTGAACACCAGTTTGTCGAGGTACGCCTCGCCCTTCTTGCTCCACAGCGAGGAACCCCAGTCGTACGAGGTCCGCTTGGCCAAGGTGATCGACTGGTTCTGCACATACTGCTTCAGCGTGAACGGACCGCTGCCGACGACGCCCTCGCTGCACTTCTGCTGCGGCGTCCTCTTCACGCTCGCCGACGACTCGATGCCCAGCGAGAACGTGGAAGTGGCTTGCAGGAACTGGGCGTTGGGCTGCTTGAACTTCACCCGTACCGTCAGCGGGTCGACCACGGTGGTGCTCTCCACACCGCTCAGATACCCCTGGGCCAGGGTCCCCAGGGCGCCGAGCTCGGGCACCGCGTCGAAGTTGTCCTTGACCACCTGCGCGGTCAGCGGTGAGCCGTCGCTGAAGGTGACCCCCGATCTGAGGTGGAAGGTGAAGGTCGTCGTGTCCGGGCTGATGTCCCAGCTCTTCGCCAGCCACGGCACGATCCGGCCGGTCTTCGGGTCCTGGTCGGTCAGGGAGTCGACGACCTGGCGCAGGGAGTAGATGGTGTCGTTGCTGCCGACCTGCTGCGGATCGACGCAGCCGGCGTCGGAACCCACCGCGAAGGTCAGGGTGCCGCCCGACCTGGGCTTCCCGTCACCACCGCTCGAACTGCCGCCGCTGCCGGACGAGCAGGCGGTCAGCAGCACACCGGTGGCCAGAAAGGCGGTCAGTGCCACCCATCGAGCAGGGCGAGCACGACGAGGTGGGAGGGCAGGGCGAAGTGGGAGGGCAGGGCGGGGAAGGCGGGAATCCGGATGCGCTGTCACGGAACGAGTTCTCCTACGCGAAAGTCGTCGCGCACGCGGGCGTACGGACAACGGCAGAGGTGCGGACGGTGCCGCTCCCGAGGCAGGGCGGCACGGTTCACATGGGGAAGGACGCGAAGAGGTTCAGGAGGTCGCCGGGGGCGTCAGAACCAGCGGTGAACGTCCTCGGACAGCCGACGGGAAGCAGTCGGTGTCGGCGACCGGAACGTGGTCAGCCGAGACAGAGGGAGCTGGTGATGCGCTGCAGATCGATGTGGCGGCGACGGGAGAACCGGGAGAGGGCCGCCGCGACCGTGAGGGAGGAACCGGAGACGCTGCTGTGCCGCACGCTCACTCCTCCACTTTCCGGGCCCCTGCCACGGGCCCACGCGCTTGCCGGATCGGCGATCCGGCCGGGCTTTCACCTGGAGCACCCCACCGCGTCGGAGGGTTGCCGGTCAGCGAGCCAGGGCTTGACGCTGACACTCAATGCCAGTTGAAACTTTAGCGATCGCCTTCGCGACCCGTCAACGCCGCATGGCGATTCGGGCACTGTCCCCATACTGCGGGAAGGCTCGGCACTGTGCGAAGGTTCCGTACCGTGCCGACGAGAACGCTCCGTTGACACCCTCCGCCCCACATGCTTGCATCCCGCCATGCCGTCGCCGGAGCCTCTGACTCGCCGCCGCGCCGTGGATCTCGTCCGCGTTGCCGCCGCGCTGTGTCGGACGACCGGCTGATCGCGCGCCTCCCGGGGTCGGTGCCAACCGCCTTGCCGCGCAGGCCAGTTGGGTAGGCCCCGCCTCTCCCCGACGGATGCCGCGCCCTCGCCCGCGCCGCCCCTTCTCGTGCCCCGCCGTGCTCCCTCATGTCCCTTCGCCCGCAAGCTCATGACGAGGATCCGCCATGCCATCTCCCACCCCCACCGGTCACCGCCACGAAACCGACTACGACCGCCGCCGCCTACGACAGTGGCTCGCCGGTGAGGCCAGGGCCGACGGAGTCACCCGCCGTCGGCTGCTGACCCTGCTCGCCGCCACCGCCGCCGGGACCGCACTCGCCACCGCACGGCCCGCCCACGCCGCCGACGCAACGATCGTCAAACCCCTGCCGCCCGAGTGGTTCATCCAGCGCGGCACCAACGCCGAGACCCGCTGGGAGGCCCTGCGCGGCACCGGCCACCACACCCCCAACGAACTGTTCTTCGTACGCAACCACACCTCCACCCCCGTCCTGGACGCCGACGACTGGCGGCTGCGGCTGTGGGGCACCGGGCTGCGCGGCACCCCCGGCGAGGACCGGCCGGTGGAGTTCGGCTACGACGACCTGCGCGCCCTGCCCGCCGTCACCCGTACCGCCTTCGTCGAGTGCGCCGGAAACGGCCGCTCCTTCTACACGGCCCAGCAGGGCGAGACGGTCACCGGCACCGCCTGGACCCTGGGGGCGATCGGCGTCGCACGCTGGCGCGGGGTGCGCCTGGCCGACGTACTGCGCAGGGCCGGGCTGTCCCCGTACGCCGTGGACGTGCAACCCCGCGGTCTGGACGCCGAGTTCGTCAGCGGGGGCGAGAGCCTGGGCCGGGTACGCCGTCCGCTGCCGCTGGCCAAGGCGCTGGACGACGTCCTGCTCGCCTACGAGATGAACGGTGAGCCGCTGCCGTACGACCACGGGTACCCGGTGCGGGTGCTGGTGCCGTCCTGGATCGGGATCGCGTCGATCAAGTGGGTCGGCGACATCGAGGTGTCCGCACAGCCGCTCTACTCACCCTGGAACACCACCTTCTACCGGCTGTTCGGCCCCGCCCACCCAGAGGGCGGCAGCGCGCCGCTCACCCGGCAGGTCACGAAGAGCGCCTTCGAGCTGGCGCGCGGGGCCACGTTCACGGCGGGGCGGAGACACGTCCTGCACGGACGGTCGTGGTCGGGTGCGGGCCCCGTCGCCCGGGTCGACGTCAGCACCGACGGCGGGACGAACTGGCGGCCCGCCCGCCTGCACGACCGCCCCCGCGCCGCCACCTGGACCCGCTGGTCCCTGAGCTGGCACCCCGAAACACCCGGCGCCACCCACCTGCTGGCCCGCGCCACGGACACGACCGGCCACACCCAGCCGGACACCGCCGTCCCCAACACACAGGGCTATCTGTTCGACGCGGTGGTACGGCACCCGGTCAGCGTGGTGTGACCGGCATCCGCCCAGGTCACAGGGGCGTTCTCAGTGCCGGGTGATAGGAAGCCGGGATGACCCGGACACCTGACTTCGAAGACCTGCTCACCTTGATCCAGGACCGCTCAGCCGCCCTGCGCGACAGCGTGGCGGGCTCTCCCGATCCGGAGGTCCGTGTCCGCAGTTGCCCCGACTGGTCGCTCCGCGACCTCGTCGAACACCTCACCGAGGTGCACCGGTTCTGGGCGGCGGCGGTCGTGGCCGGCCCCAGCGAGAAGCCGCCGACCGTGGCATCGGCCGATGACCTGCCGTCAGCCGGCCTTCTGGCTCGCTCGGCCGCAGCCACCCAGGAACTGATCTCCGCGCTGCGAGCCACAGGTCCCGCGGCGGGCTGCTGGACCTGGTGGGCCGGTTCCGAGGTCCCGACGACGAGCGGCGCCGTGGCACGCCATCAGGTCCAGGAGGCCGCGGTCCACGCCTTCGACGCCCAGCTGGCCTACGGAACTCCCCAGCCCCTCCCGGCGGTTGTCGCACTCGACGGCATCGCCGAGTTCATCGGCGTCAGCCACGGCACCGCCGGCCCCTGGCCGTACGAGCCGGCCCGGATCGGCCTGCACACCACCGAGGGCGAGTCCTGGCTGCTCGACCTGACGGCACCCGGAACACACGCCACCGCCGACCACCACGAGACGCACGCCGACCTCCACGGAACGGCGAGCGACCTGCTGCTCACCCTGCACGGCCGCCTCCCCCTCGACACCCTGCGCAGCGAGGGCGACCGCGCCACCCTGGAGAACCTCCTGCGCTGGCCCGACCTGGACTGACATCCCGACCGGCTCCCTTGGCCGTTCACATCTGAGCGTCTTAGCGCCGGAGCGCCGGAGCGCCGGAGTTGCCGGGCCACGGCCGGATCTCATCCATGATGTCGAAGTGAGAGAACCCTCCGCCCGGCCTCCGTGATACACCGGAAAGATCACCGCGACGCGAGCGGACGAGCAGAGAGGGCATCGCCCATGGGTTGGCCGACGACGTCACACCTTCTGCCGAGGGACACGAAGATACTGACCATCGGGCTGCACCCCGGTGCGCTCGACTACAGCCGGATGCCCGACGGTGTGGACGAGGCGGCACTCACCGCCCGGATCGACGCCGCGAGGACGGCGCTGCGCGAGGCGGGGTTCGATGTCGTCCAGTGCCTGATCGACACCTCCCCGGACCGCGCCGAGGAGGCCGTCCGGAAGCGCCTTCAGGAGCATGAGTTCGGCCTGGCGATGATCGGCGGCGGCGTACGTATGCTGCCGGAGAACACCCTCCTGTTCGAGCGACTGGTCAACGTCCTCAGCGAGGCGGCACCCGGCATCCGCCTGTGCTTCAACTCGGCCCCGGAGAACACGGTCGAGGCACTGGGGCGGTGGATCGAGGCCTGAGGGGCAGGCGCATGAGGGCATGGGGTGAGGCCGACTGGACGGGACCCCGGTTCGAGAAGCTTCTCCGGGGGATGGTGCGGCGGGTGCTGGCGGGCAGAGAGCCGCAACCCCGGTGGATGCCCCGGCGCGTGCTGACCGTGGTGTCGGCCGACGTCGACGCGGCTGCCGGTGTCGGGGCGATCTGGATCGTATGGCGTCCGAAGTCACCCCGGACGCGTGAGCACATCGCGCTCCTGGAGTGGTACGGGGAGCAGTGGCGGTATGCCGGGGGCAGCAGCGGTTCTGGAGACGATTTTGTCGACTCCGAAATGCTCGATGTGCTCGATGTGCTCGATGTGCTCGATGTGCTCGATGTGCTCGATGTGCTCGATGTGCTGGATGTGCGCAACGGTGGGGCCGCCCGCAGCCTCACACGTCGGCTGGATCCTCCGCGCTCCCTCACCACGGCCCCGTGGATCGGTTGCGCACTGGTGTGTCTCGGACGGGATGTGGATCACGTGGTCATCGGTGGCCGCCGGTTGGAGAATCCCGAGCACTGCCGACTGATCGCCGTCTGGACGTCCCCCGGCACCAACCCCAGAGACCGGCCCGTCATCGTGGCTCTCGGCAGCGACGGAGTCGAACTCTCCCGCATCGGCCCCCATGACGGCCTGGACACTCACACCTGGGCGCAAGTGAGGGAGGAGCTGTAGTCGGTCCGTTTCCGGGGCCTGTCGTACTGACTCCAGACCGCGAGAGCCCCTGCCGCTGTGGCGCGGCCGACGGGGGCAGGCGCGGGTCATCGCGGACTCTCCCTCCCCGGTTTCCATCCCCAGACGGTGAGCGTCCCGGCCGACAGCGCGGCGCATTCGTCGGAGACGAGCCCCACCCCACGCTGCAGTTGAGGGTACGACGGCACGTCAGGTCGACCGCGTCGCTGAGCACCAACACACCGCCGGGTGCGACGAGTTCGGCCAATGCCGTGATCAGACGTTCGCGCCGGGGGAGATGCGTCAGCACGAACCGCGCGGGGACGAGCCGGAACCGGCCGGTGACGAAATCCGGGGCGGTGATGTCGGCCTCCAGCACGTCGAGCCCGGGCACGGGCCGAGCATCGAGGAAACGTACGTCACGGTCCACAGCGAGCACACCCGCAACCCCGGCCTCGCCCAGCAGCCGGCGCGAGACCGTGCCCGTACCGGCACCCACGTCGATCGTGGTCCTTGACGGGTTCCAGCGCCAAGGCGGTGAGGGTCCGGCACAGCGGGTGGTCGAACGCGTTCATGGCCGGACCTCTTCACACGGTGGGGCGGTGCCGGGCGACCCGTCCCGAGGCCGCCACCTCACCGATCCTCCACCGAAGGCCGCCACACGGCCGAGGCGCGCCGTGCCAGAGCCGATCGGACGCCGCCCGCCGGCTGACACGCGCATGTTGTACCCGTCGCTGTGCGGGTGCGCCGCACACCAGCCGGCCTCGCCACCCGCTGATGTTCCCTCGCGGACAGGTCGAGCGATACGCCTACTGCTCGGGGCGCGGCATCCGTACGACCGCCGTCCCCCCGGCCAGATCCACCGTCGTGCGATGCGGCGGCGCTCCGTCGTCCTCGTTGTCCGGCAGGACCAGCGCGGACTGCCGCTCCTTGAGCTCGTTCTGCTTGCCCGGCGAGAAACTCGCGTGCAGCTGCTCGAACCCGGTCGCCGATATCTGCCCCTGACGCGCGCTGTTCCGCCACGGCAGCGCTCCGGACCGGCCCGCGCGCAACAGCAGTTGGTCGACGAAGGCCAGCAGGGTCAGCACGGTGACCAGCCCCGGCAGTGTCATGAAAAAGACGAACTCCATACCCGCAGTATCCGAGTCGCGGGTGTCAGGCGCTGCCGATTCCCGCGTCGCGCCGCATGTGCCTGTGCGTCGGCCGGTCGAGGAACCAGCGGTAGGCGGCACCGAGCACGTACGCCTGCGTCACGGCCCCGACGGCGATCCCGATGAAGGGCAGCGCGCCGGGAAGGGTCACGAACAGGAATGAGGTGGGGCCGGTGACGAGGAAGAGCCAGATGCCCGCGAAACTGCCGTCCACGTGCTCGACGAAGAGGGCGTCCACGCCGACCCAGACGCCGACTGCGGCCACGAGGGCCAGATAGCCCAGGGCTGCGGGGTTCACGAGGGTGTGGCGAAGGATCTGGGGCAGGGATCGTGACGAGGCGGCCATTGTTGAACTCCTTGGGTACTGCACGGTGTTGGTGGGGTGCTCGGTCGTGGTGTCGGGGTCAACGATGCCGTGGGGAAGGGGTTGCCACCTGAGTACGCGTACCTACGTACGCCTGCGCGATCGGACGTGTTTCGTGGGCCGCCGGCCCCACTGCTGGGCGGCTCACCAGCAGTAGGGCTTCGAGATCCGTCGTGCGTCGGCTCGGATCAGTGGCAGGCTCGGATCCGCGTCAGGCTTCGAGACGCTCGGCGTATGCCTCGGTCGGAGGGTACGGGGCGGGACGCGTCATGCCCACCGACCAGAATCCCGTGGTGCCGGGTATGGACGTCACGTCATTGACGTGCGGCGCCGGGGCCGTGTCGGCAGGGCCCCGGACGATCGTCCAGGTCTCGCCGTCCCGGCGCAGATACGTACTGCGGCTCTGGTCCTGGAAGTTCCAGCCCGAGATCCAGGCGGCGCGGCCCTGCGTGTCGCCCGTGATTCCGGTCAACGACCCGAGGGTGAAGCCCGCTTCCAGCCGGGTCCAGGCGGTGCCGTCCCAGTGGCTGAGGGCGGGGTTGCCGGGGCGCCCCGGTGGCCCGCCGACGCCGGCCTCGGTGCCCACCGCCCATACGTCGTCGGGACCGGCCGAGTGGAGGTCGGCGATGCCAAGGCGGAGGCCCGCGATCGGGGGGAGGACCGTCCACGCTCCGTCCCAGCGGGCCACGAGCCCGGACCAGCCGCCGCCGTTCGACCGGTCGCCGCTCACCCAGACCTCGCCCGGCGAACGCACCACGACCCGGTAGAGGTTCACGCTGGCGACGGGCAGCGGATCCAGCCAGCGCCATCGTCGCCCGTTCCCGTGCAGCAGACGGGCGGCGCCGCCCCGGCTGCCGCAGATCCACACCTGCCGGCCGGGGCCGACGGCCACCGAGTTGAGCCGAACGTCCGCCTCGCCCTTGCCGGGGAAGGCGGCTTCGCACCAGGTGGTTCCGTTCCAGCGCAGCAGGGGGCTGCCGTCTCCGACGGGCTGGCCCACACTCCACGCCGTGGTCCGGCCGACACCGGCGACGTCGGTCAACCGTGTGTGGCCGAGATGCGAGAGGTCGGTCTTCGTCCAGGTGTCTCCGTTCCACAGCATGGCCAGGGCGCGTTGCTGGGTCTGCGCGCTGAGGTTCTCCTCCCCTACGGCCCAGGCCAGTCGGGGCCCGGCGGCGGCGACACGGCGCAGCTGTGCGGCGGGAGCGCTGCCGGGCGCCGGCACGGCCTGCCAGCCTTGCGTACGGGGTGCGGGCACGCCGGCGCGGGACGGAGCCGGGCCGAGCGTGGCCCCCGCGAGTGTGCCGATCGTCCCTGCCACAAATCGCCTTCGTCTCACTGCTGGATCCCCTCCAGGTGGATCGGGCGGATAGGAGCGACCACCGTGAGTCAGCGAACTCGAAACTTCTAGCCATTCATGTGACAAAGCGCGCAGTTCGCGCAGTTCGTTCGGCCCGGTAAAGGGGCCCGGACAGCGCCGACGGGGCGGCGTACGCCGACGCGGTGTCGGGGTACGCCGCCCTGGGGCGCTACGGGTGCGGGTCAGGGCCCGTTGTCTCCTGGCGTTACTTGGGGTCGCTGTTGAACTTGGCGGCGGACCAGAAGTAGCCGAGGACGGCGAGGCCGAGGCACCAGGCGAGGGCGAGCCAGCCGTTGTGGCCGATCTCGGTGCCGAGGAGGAGGCCGCGGAGGGTCTCGATGGCGGGGGTGAAGGGCTGGTACTCGGCGATCGGCTGGAACCAGCCCGGCATGGAGTCGATCGGGACGAAGGCACTGGAGATGAGAGGCAGGAAGATCAGCGGCAGGGCGTTGTTGCTGGCGGCCTCGGCGTTGGGGCTGATGAGGCCCATACCGACGGCGATCCAGGTGAGGGCCAGGGCGAACAGGGTGAGCAGGCCGAAGGCCGCGAGCCATTCCAGGGCGGAGGCGTCGGTGGAGCGGAAGCCGATGGCCACGCCCACGGCGCCGACGAGGACCACGCTGGCGACGGACTGGAGCACGCTGCCGATGACGTGTCCGATGAGCACCGACCCGCGGTGGATCGGCATCGTACGGAAGCGGGCGATGATGCCCTCGCTCATGTCCATCGAGACGGACACGGCGGTCCCGACCGTGGTGCCGCCGATGGTCATCAGCAGGATGCCCGGAACCAGGTACGCGATGTAATCGGAGCGGTCCGCCCCGCCGCCACCCATGCCCGCGCTCATCACGTCGCCGAAGATGTAGACGAAGAGCAACAGCAGCATGACCGGGGTGAGCAACAGGTTGAGGGTGAGGGAAGGGTAGCGCCGCACGTGCAGCAGGTTGCGCCGCAGCATGGTGGACGAGTCGCGCACGGCGAGGGAGATCCGGGACGGGCGGGTGGGGGCCAGAGGGGTGCTCATCGGACGTTCTCCTTGGGCTGGCTGGGCACGTTGGTGGCGCTGGTGAGGGCGAAGAACACGTCGTCGAGGTCGGGGGTGTGCACGGTGAGTTCGTCGGCCTCGATACCGGCCGCGTCCAGCCAGTCGAGGATCGAGCGCAGTTCGCGCTGGGTGCCGCCGCTGGGGATCTGCAGGGCGAGGGCTTCGTCGTCGCGGGTGACCTCGCGCAGCGCGGTGGCGGCGGAGCGGTAGGCGGTGGGGTCGGTGAAGCGGAGGCGGACGTGTCCGCCGGGGATGAGCCGCTTGAGTTCCTCGGCGGTGCCCTGGGCCGCGATCTTCCCGTCGTTCAACACCGCGATGCGGTCGGCGAGTTCGTCGGCCTCTTCCAGGTACTGGGTGGTGAGGAAGACGGTGACGCCGCCGGTGACGAGTTCGCGGATGATCTGCCACATGTTGTGGCGGGAGCGGGGGTCGAGGCCGGTGGTGGGTTCGTCGAGGAAGATGATCCTGGGGTCGCCGACCAGGGTCATGGCGATGTCCAGGCGGCGTTTCATGCCGCCGGAGTAGGTGGAGGCGGGCTTCTTCGCGGCCTCGACCAGGTCGAAGCGTTCCAGGAGTTCGGCGGTGACCCGGCGTCCCTCGGCCCTGGACAGGTGGTGCAGGTCGGCCATGAGGAGCATGTTCTCCTCGCCGGTGATCAGGCCGTCGACGGCGGAGAACTGCCCGGTCACACCGATCGCGGCACGCACGGCCTGGGGGTCGGCGGCGAGGTCGTGGCCGCCGACGCGGATCTCGCCGGAGGCGGGGTCGGGGGTGATGAGGGTGGAGAGGATCTTGACCGCGGTGGTCTTGCCGGCGCCGTTCGGCCCGAGCAGCGCGAACACGGACCCGGCCGGGATGCGCAGGTCGATGCCGTCGAGGACGACCTTGTCGCCGTAGGACTTCCGTAGACCGCTGGCGGAGATGGCGGAGTTGGTGGCCGGCGACGGGCGACCGTCGCCCTGGCTGGACGTGGGCATGACAGAAGAAGGCATGTGGCCCTCCCGTTCGAGGGGTGAAGTGACAGGGAAGTCGGAGAGAGATGAGGCTGGTACCGGCGGAACGAGAGTGCTCAGGCCTTGGCGCGGAGGACGTCGATGTTGCCCCAGTTGGTCCGCGCGCGAACCTTGACGGTGTCCTCGGCCTGCTCCGGAGCCTGGGACGCGGCCACCATGTTGCGCACCTGTCCACGGTTGGAGCGGACGTCGAGCCAGGCTGCGGTGCCCTCGCGGATACCGACCTCGATGGAGCCGTTGGAGGTCTCCAACTGGACGGTGCCGCGGGCCACTTCGGCGACGCGAAGGATGCCGTGGGTGGTGGTGCCGGTGACCGAGGCCTCGGCGCGCGCGATGTCGATGGCACCGTTGGCGCCACTCACCCGCAGTTCACCGGTCACGGTGCCGACGTTCGTCGTGCCGTGCGAGTTCTTCAGGACGGCGGCGCCTTCGATGATGCCGACGCGCACATTGCCGGTGCTGCTGGTGATCTCGGCCGGGCCTTCGACCCGGTCGACGCTGCTGGTTCCGTGTGACGCCTTGAGCCGCAGCGGGCCGGTGGTGTCGAGGCGGACGTCGCCGGCCGAGGTGTTCACCTGGACCTCGCCGAGCCGGCCCTCGCCGAGCACCCTGGCCGCGGCGCCGGTGACATCGATGTGCGAGCCCGTGGGCAGTTCCACCGTCACGTCGACGGTGCCGCCGCGCCCGAGCAGATTGGCTTTGGGAGTGGTGACGGTCAGGACGCCGCTCGCGTAGGCGACCTCCGTCTGGTCGGCCGACCGTACGTCCTGGTCCTTCTTCGGGTCGCGGGGCCGCACCTCGACGACGGTGTCGAGGCGGTCGCTCGCGGTGAGGTGGAGGGATCCGGCGTACACGTAGGCGGTGACCGAAATCGGTTCGGGGGTGTCGAAAGAAGGCATGGCTGTACCGTCCTCGTGAGTCCTTGGGGCGTCCCCGCTGGTGGGACGTGGTGTGGGTGAAGTGGTGCGGGCGAGGCGCGGCTAGCGCACCCAGCCCGTGAAGCTCTGTCCGATGCTCTGGGCCTTCTCCGGCGTACGCGGCCGGGTCCCGCCGTCGACCGCGGCCGACACGGCCCGCACCAGCCACGCGTTGACCGACAGGCCCTCGCGGGTCGCCGCCTCTTCGGCGCGGGCCTTGAGGTGGGCCGGCAGCCGCAGGTTCACACGGGCGATGCCGCCCTCGTCGCCGTCGGCCGGCGCGGGCGCCGCGAGCGGCTCGACGGGCGCGGCCGGCTCCGCCGGGGCGTGACCGTCGGTGGGCGGCGGTGTCACCACGAAGTCGGGGTCGAGTCCGCGCAGCCGTACGTCGACCGAGCCGGGGGCGAGTTCACGGGTGATCTCGTCCGTGGCGGCGGAAAGCACATTGAGCATGATCAGTCGGGTCGCCGACTCCAGGGGAGCGGTGAGCCTCTCCGCCAGCTCGCGGGCTTCCTCGCCGCCGGCCTCGGCGGCCACCGCGAGTTCGCGGCGGAGGGTGTCGACATACGGGGTGAGGTCCATGACGCCATCATGGCACCACAATGGCTCCACTCGCAAGCCGTCGGTTGATGCTTCCGGCTCGGAGTTGACTGACGACGGCTTTGACCTGCGAAAATGCTGTGGTGCCGAGCTGGGTGAGTGTGGCACCAGGCGTGCTCCTGCGCCCTTGGGGGCCTGGGGTGGCGCCGGATGGCACTATGTGGCACCCCCTTGGTGTCACGTGGCGCCAAGGGGGTGCCGCGCAATGCCCTGTGGTGTCGCACCGGTCGGCAATTCACTCGCATGCCTGGTCGGTCTGCGACGAGAATGCCCTGGCCACCCCATCACTCAGAGGAGCCTTCCGATGACCAGCCCGCAGCACGCCCACGCCAGCCTGGACGGCCTTGTGATGGGCGATGCCTTCGGTGACAGCTGGTTCACGCGCTCCGACGAGAACGCCGAGGAGCAGTGGGCCGCCCGGAAGCCGCGTCCACGGCCGTGGTTGTGGACGGACGATTCCGCCATGGCCTTCGTGCTGTTCGCTCATCTGATGACCCATGGAGAGATCCGTCCGGACGGTCTGGCGGACGAGTTCGCCGCCGAGTACGACCGGGACCCGGGTCGCAAGTACGGGCCGTCGATGCACGGTGTGCTCCGGAGCATCCGCGAGGGCGGGGACTGGCGGGCCGTCACCACGGCGCAGTTCGGCGGGCAGGGCTCCTACGGAAACGGTGCCGCGATGCGGGTAGCCCCTCTCGGGGCGTGGTTCCGGGGCGATCTGCCGGCGGCCCGCGAGCAGGCCCGCCTGTCCGCGCTGACGACCCACGCTCACCCCGAGGCCGTCGCCGGCGCCGTGGCCGTAGCGGTCGCCGCGGCGCTGGCCGCCGCCGGCGAGGGGGCGGACACCCCGCCGCGCGCGGAGTTCCTGCGGGAGGTCGCCGCCCATGTGCCGGACAGTGACGTCCGCTCAGGGCTGCTGGTGGCCGCGAACTTCTCCGACCGTACGTCGGTTCGCCACGCGGCGTCCGTGCTGGGCTCGGGGACGCTGATCTCGGCCCCGGACACGGTTCCGTTCGCCCTGTGGTCCGCGGCGGGACATCTGGACGACCTGGGCGAGGCGCTGTGGCAGACGGTCGCCGGCTGGGGTGACCGCGACACCACCTGCGCGATCGTGGGAGGCGTCGTCGCGGCCCGCACCGGCACCGGCGGGGTTGACGCCGCATGGCACGAAGCCCGCGAGGACATCCCCGCCTGGAGCCGCTGGGAGGCTCCCGCGGCCCTCCCCGTCGATGTTCCCGCGTCCCTCCACGCGGATGCTCCAGGCCTCCCCACCGCAGGCTGACGTTCCGGGGGCGCACCGGGTGGCCGGCCCGCGCCCGGGCCCGGGGGAGTGCGGGAAGGGTGCGCAGGACGGTGTCGGGGGCCGTGGCCGCCGCGCACCCTCATCGGACACGCTGTCGGCGCACCCCGTCGGCCTCCGGCGCCGGCCGTCGCAGCAGGTAGACACCCGCGATGGACACCAGAAGGGCCATGCAGGCGATGAAGACCAGCCCGGCGCCCTCCAGACCCATGGGCTCCGCCAGGAGCCCCACACCGATGACCGGAACGGAGATACCCGTGTAGGCCACCACGAACAGCGTCGAGATCACGGCCGCGCGCCGGTCCGCCCCGGCCGCCGCCGCCACGGCGGACAGCGCGCCGCGAAACGCCAGCCCCTGCCCCGCCCCGCCGACGACTGCGCTCAGCACCACCAGGGGCAGCAGTTCCCATCGCAGGGCGCCGGCCAGCAGCCCCAGCCCGGCCAGAAGCCCGGCGCAGCCCAGCGGCAGCGACCGGCGCATCCCGACCCGGTCGACGGCCAGTTGCCCGGCAGTCGAGGCGAAGAAGGCCAGCGCGACGATCAGCCCGCTCACCGCGTGGTTGTGGACGTCCAGGGACTGGGCGAGAAAGGCCGGACTGACCGAGGTGAACACCCCGAACAGGGCGAACCCCACGAAGGAGGCGGCCGCCGCCGGTCCGAAGACCGCCCGCACCCGCGGGGGCAGACTGGGGCGTTGCGGCCGTACGGTGCTCAGGGGCCGGCGCTCCCGTACGGTCTCCGGAAGCCGCAGCAGGACGGCGGCCGAGCAGGTCACCAGGGCGAGGTGGACGGCGAACGGCAGATACAGCGGCCAGTCGGCGTACTGCGCGAGCACCCCGGCGAGCAGCGGGCCGCAGCCGAGCCCGCCCATGTTCGCGGCGGTCGCCACGAACGTGGCCCGAGAGGCGCCGCCCTCGGGTGCCAGCTCCATGACGTACGCCGTGGCGGCCCCGGTGAACAATCCCGCGGACAGTCCCGACAGCAGCCGCCCCGCGTACAGCCAGCCCAGCGCGGTGGCACACAGGAAACAGACGGCACTCGCGGCGGCGAACCCCAGGCCCCACAACAGCACCGGCCGCCTGCCCACGGCGTCCGAGGCGTTGCCCGCGAGCAGCAGCACCCCGATGACTCCGAAGGCGTAGACGGCGTAGACGACGGTCACCGTGAGCTCGTCGAAGCCGAACTTCTCCTGGTAGAGGCCGTAGAGAGGAGTCGGCAGCGTCGTACCGGCCATGCAGACGGCGAACACCGCCCCGCTGAGCAGGCACCGGCGCCGGCTTCCAAGATCACCGTCCATACCGCCGACGGTAACCGCGCCCACCGCCGCACGCGCCCCGAGCCGGATCACCCGACGGCGAGGGAGACCTCGGTCGACTTGACCAGCGCGGTGACGGAGGAGCCGACGGTCAGGCCGAGGTCGTCGACGGCGTCCTTGGTGATGGCGGCGGTGAGTTCGCCGCCGGCGACGCTGACCTTGACGGAGGCCATCGCGGCGCCGACGGCGAGGCCGCTCACCGTGCCGGGCAGCCGGTTGCGGATGGACAGGCCCTCCACGGAGCCGGTGGCGAGGGCGACCTCCGTCGATTTGACCAGGGCGTTCACCACCGATCCCGTGGCGAGGCCGAGCTCCCGCACGGCATCCAGGGTGATCGCCGAGGTGAAGTCCTGGCCCCCGTCCAGACGGACCTTGACCGTGGCCATGGCTTCGCCGGGGGTGATGGAGGTGACGGTGCCGGGGATCTGGTTGCGGATGCTCAGGCTCATGGGAACGCCTTACCGAGGAGGGGGGGATATGCCGGTTCTGCTGCCTTCTGTCTGGTGTGCGGATCACGGTAGCCGGGCCGGACACGAATGTTCGGCCAACAGGCACGGGCGGCACGGCGGCAGTGCGGCAGTGCGGCAGTTTCCCCGCCTACCTCCTCAGACGGGATACGCGTGCGTCTGCGTCGCCTTCACCGCCGCCCAGACCTCAGCGCCCGGGTGCAGTTCGAGTTCGGCGGCGGCGACCGTGGTCAGATCCGCGGCGAGCGGAAGGTCTCCCGCGAGGTCGGCGCGGATCTGGTCGCCGTGGGTCTCCAGACCCGCGACCTCGCAGCGCCAGAGGTTGCGGGCGCTGGCGCCGCTCGGGCGGTCGCGGTACAGGGTGACCGCGCTCGGCGGGAACGCCACGAACACCGGGCCGGACAGGACCTCCGTGGTGGTGAGGGAGGGGCCGGCGTCCAGGCGGACGGTGTGGCCGTCGGCCTCGCCCCGGTAGAGGTTCAGGCCGACCAACTGGGCGATGTAGTCCGTACGAGGATGGCGGGCGATCACGGCCGGGACGCCCTCCTGGACGACCCGGCCGTCCTCGACGACGACCAGCCGGTCGGCCAGCACCATGGCATCCAACGGGTCGTGCGTGACCAGGACGGCGACGGCCTCGAACTCGGCCAGATGGCGCCGGAGTTGGGCGCGCACCTCCAGGCGGGTACGGGCGTCCAGCGCGGCCAGCGGCTCGTCCAGGAGCAGCAGCCGGGGGCGGGTGGCCAGGGCGCGGGCCAGGGCGACACGCTGGGCCTGGCCGCCGGACAGCTTGCGCGGCTTGGCACCGGCGTGATCCGCGAGGCCCAGCCGGTCGAGCCACTCGGCGGCCTGCGCTCGGGCCTCCGCCTTGGTCGTGCCCTGGCAGCGCGGCCCGAACGCCACGTTGTCCAGAGCGGTCAGATGGGGGAAGAGCAGATAGTCCTGGAAGACGACGCCGACCGGGCGGGACTCCGGCGGCGTACGCTCCAACGCCGTACCGTCCAGCCGCATATGCCCGCCGGTGAGCGGGGTCAGACCGGCGAGGGCGCGCAGGGCGGTGGTCTTCCCGGCACCGTTCGGGCCGAGCAGGGCGACGACCTCGCCGGGCGCGACGCTCAGCGCCACGTCGAGCCGGAAGGCGCCGCGCTCGACGACGAGGTGGGCGTCGAGCCCGTCCAGGGCCGTGCCGGCGTCACCACCGTGGGCGTCGGTCATCGTGCTGTCATCCAACGGTCGCGCAGGCCCGCCAGCACCGCGACGGACACGGCCAGCAGGACCAGACTGAGGGCGATGGCGGCCTCCGGATCGCTCTGCAGGGCCAGATAGACGGCCAGCGGCATGGTCTGCGTACGGCCGGGGAAGTTGCCCGCGAAGGTGATCGTCGCCCCGAACTCGCCCAGCGCCCGCGCCCAGGCCAGGACCGCGCCGGCCGCGATGCCCGGCGCGATCAGCGGGAGCGTGACCCGGCGGAAGGCGGTGAAGCGGGACGCGCCGAGCGTGGCCGCCGCCTCCTCGAAGCGTGGGTCGGCGGCGCGCAGGGTCCCCTCGACGCTGATGACCAGGAAGGGCATGGCGACGAAGGCCTCCGCGACCACGACCCCCGCCGTGGTGAACGGCAGCGTGATCCCGAACCAGGAGTCCAGCGACCGCCCGACGATGCCGTTGCGGCCGAGTGCCATCAGCAGCGCCACGCCGCCGACCACCGGCGGCAGGACGAGCGGCAGAGTGACCAGGGCCCGTACGAGGCCGCGTCCGGGGAACTCGACGCGGGCCAGCAGCCAGGCCAGCGGCACACCGATGACCAGGCTCACCGCGGTGGCGGCGGTCGCGCAGACCAGGGACAGCCGGAGCGCCTGCCACACCTCGGCGCTGGTCAGCAGTTCGGGCAGACTGCGCCAGGGGGCCCGTACGAGCAGGGCGATCAGCGGCACGATCAGGAACGCCAGGCCGATCAGCGCGGGCACCAGCAGCGGCAGGGGCGCGCCTCGGCCCCGGCCGCCGCCGGTCCGGACACGCCGACGCCGCGACCCGCCTCGGAGGGTGCCGGTCGCGGCGTCGGACTTGTCTCCAGGCAGGGTCACGGCGTGAGGAACCCGGCGCCGGTGAGCACCCGCCGGCCCTCGGCGGACCGCACCAGCTCGATGAACGCCTTGGCGGCCTGGGCGTTCTGCGCGTCCTTGAGCCGGACGATCGGGTAGTCGTTGATGGCGTCGGCGGACTCGGGGAATTCCACGCCCTCCACCTTGTCACCCGCAGCGTGCACATCGGTCTTGTAGACGACGGCGGCGTCGGCCTCCTTCAGCTCGACCTTCGTCAGGGCGGCCTTGACGTCCTGCTCGTAGGAGACGGGCGTGAGCTTCAACTTGCTCGCGTCCAGGGCCTTCTGGGCGGCGGCGCCACAGGGCACCTCCTTGTCGCACAGCACGACCTTCAGACCGGACCTGGTGAGGTCCTCGAGGGAGGCGATCTTGTCGGGGTTGCCCGGCAGCGTCGCGATCTCCAGCTGATTGCGGACGAAGGTGACGGGTGTCCCCGACACGTCCCCGGCGTCCGTGACGATCGCCATCGTCTTGGGGCTGGCCGAGGCGAACACGTCCGCCGGAGCGCCGCCGGTGATGCTCGCGGCGAGGGAATCGCTCCCCCCGAAGCTGAAGGTGACCTTCGTACCCGGATGCGCCTTCTCGAACTCCTTGCCCAGCGTCGTGAAACTCTCCTTCAGCGACGCGGCGGCGAACACGGTCACCGTCCCGGACAGCTCGTCCGACGACGAGCCGGACGCGGAGGAGCCCGAGGCCGCCGACGAGGAGTCGTCGGACGACGAGCAGGCGCTCAGGGCCAGCAGCGCGGCCGCCCCCAGTACGGCCACCCGCATCGGTCGGCGGGTCCGGCGCGCGGTACGGGTCATCACGGGTCCACTCCCTCTGGTCCTGACGGACACGATCGCCTGCGGTCCTGTCGGACAATCCGCATCCCCGATCCGGCGGGTGCGCGTACGCTGATCATACTGCCGCAGATGCGAGCGGAATGGTGCCTGTAGCTTCGCATGAGCTGGCATGCTGATCTGTGTGGACGGCATGTGCGTTCGCATGGGACGGTCGGCCGCCGGTCAGGGAATCCCGTTGCCGGAAGCGATCCAGGTCACTACCTTCGCCCCATGGCGGACGACGAACCCATACGCGCGGCAAGGCTGCTGGATGCTCAGGCGAAGGCCGAACGGCTCTTCACCGAGATCGAGAAGCGCGGGCTGATCGCCCCGGGCGAGGGCGAGCGGGCGGTCAGCGACCGGGTGCGGGACCTGGCGAACGACCTGTTCGGCACGACCCGGCACTGGCACAAGCGGATCGTGCGCTCCGGCCCGAACACCCTGAAGCCCTACCGGGAGAACCCGCCGGACCGGGTGATCACCGCGGACGACATCGTGTTCGCCGACTTCGGCCCGATCTTCGAGGAGTACGAGGCCGACTTCGGCCGCACCTTCGTCCTCGGCGACGACCCGGTCAAGCACCGGCTGCGCGACGACCTGCCCCAGATCTTCGCGGCGGGCCGGCACTTCTTCGACGCCGACCCGGAGATCACGGGCGCACGACTGTACGCCGAGATCGAACGGCTCGCGAAGGAAGCCGGGTGGGAGCTGGGCGGCTGGCACGCCGGGCATCTGGTCGGCGAGTTCCCTCACGAGTGGATCGACGGCGCGGACGTGGAGTCGTACATCACCCCCGCCAACACCACACCGCTGCGCCGCACCGACAAGGCCGGACGCCGCTGCCACTGGATCCTGGAGATCCATCTCATCGACCGGCAAAGGGAGCTCGGCGGCTTCCACGAGGAACTGCTCACGCTCTGACGCCACAGCGACGACCCCACCGACGGATACCCGACGACGTACGCCCGTGACGACCTCCCCGCGATCGACCACTGTCCCGGCGGCCAGACCACCCCGACCCCCGAGGGCATCGACTTCACACCGGGCCGGCTGCTCGGCAGCGTCTCCGGCGAACTCGGTCTGCGCACCGTGAACTGCCCGACGCCGATGTCGTCGTCTCACAGCCGTTCTGGCCCGCCTGGCGCATCGGCCTCGCCGTGCTGTGCCGCCTCGCGCCCTTCGACGTGAAACTCCACTACACCGACCGGCACCGGCTGCCGGCCGACCTTGAGCGCGAGCTGGGGCTGGTCTTCCACACCTCGGCCGCCGAGATGGTCCCGCACTGCGACGTCGTCACGATCAACGCCCCGCTGCACCCGGAGACCGAGGGCCTGTTCGGCGACGAGCTGCCGGCCACGATGAAGCGCGGCGCGTACCTGATCAACACGGCGCGGGCGAAGATCGTCGACGGAGGAACCCTGGCCGGAGCGGGCGCCCACTCCTACTCCGTCGGCGGCTGACCTGCACCGCTCGACAGCCGACGTGCGGACGCCGCACCTAAGAGGACCAACTGCCTCCAGAATCCCAGTATTTCAGTGAAATCCCCGTGCAACCATCCGTACCGCTCGCGGGTCACATCAAGTGGGAGCAAAGCGCTCCCATGGACCCAAGGGGGAAATATGCGAACCATGCGTAATGTCGCGGATGTCGGCGCGTTAACCGTTCTGGCGGTGGGCTCCGCGACCGCGTTCAGCGCGACCGCCTCCGCCGCGCCCAACGTCACCCCGCAGGGTGTCTGCGGCAAGGCCTACAAGACCGTCAACTCGGCGCCCATCGGCTCCTTGGGCACGGTCTACCTGACGTACAACCCCGCGAACGGCGAGAACTGCGTCGCGACCATCCGCAGCAACCCGGGCACGGTCAAGACCATGGGCACGTGGGTCTACGTCCCCGACACCGGCGACTCGGCCGAGGACGTCGGCAACTACACGTCGTACGCGGGTCCGGCCTACGTCTACGGCAAGGGCCACTGCGTCAGCTGGGGCGGCAGCATCAGCAACACGTACGTGACGGTGGAGAACTCCAACTGCGCCTCCCTGAAGGAGCGCCGGGTCACCGAAGTCCGCTGACCCGCACATCACCCCACCGTGCGTTCCCGCGCCGCCGGCAGCGCGGGAACGCACAGGGGCCCCGTATATCGCGTGCGCCGCGACCGGTGGACGTAGCAGACTCCGAGCATGGTCGACATGCGCATGCTCCGGGACGAGCTCACCGGCTGGGCGGGCGGTGGCTCCGGCCGGCCGGCGCGGGAGCTGGCGGAGCATCTGGGCGTGCACACGGCGGTCCTGCTGGAGGGGCTGAGCGACCTCGCCGCCGTCGAGGCGCTCGCCGCACGGCGGGACCGTGACCTGGCCGCCGAGGGGGTGTGCGTGGTGTCGATGGGCGGGGCGATGAGCGTCGGCCGCTACGCGGGGCTCCTCGGGCCGTCCGGTCTCGGCCTGCGCCTGCTCGGCCTGTGCGACGAGCGCGAGAAACCCTTCTTCGACCGTGGCCTCGACCGGGCCTCGGCGCCCCGTCCGAGCGTCTTCGTCTGCGCGGCGGACCTGGAGGACGAGCTCATCCGCGCGCTGGGCCCGGCGCGGGTCGAGCAGATCATCGAGGCCGAGGACGAGCTGCGCCCCTGGCAGACCTTCCTGCGCCAGCCCGCCCAGCACGGCCGGCCCCGGCCCCAGCAGCTGCGGCGCTTCCTCGGCACGAAGAAGGGCCGCAAGATCCGCTACGGCCGCCTCCTGGTCGAAGCCCTCGCCCCCGACGAGGTGCCCGCCCCGCTGGACGACCTCTTCGCCGGCCTGTGACGGCCTGTGACGGCGTGAGCGGCTCCACCCGGCCGGAGACCCGCTCCCTGCCGCCCCGGGCCCCTGACCTGGTGTGACTTCTCCCACCTGCTCTTGCCGGGACGAGGAACGCTTACCTACGTTCGGTCGTATGCCCCACCATGGCCGCGCCCTTCCCGGCGACCCGGACGAACCCGTCGCAGCGAGCGATCCTGCCGCGGACCGTCCCGATGCCGCCCGGACGGTCGACCTGACCGTCGACCTGAGCTCGCACGAAATGCTCCGGCGCGCCCATGTCCTGGAGGCCCTCGGCCCCGACTGGGACCCCGTGACCGCACTGCGCGACGAGGAAGCGGCGTACAAGCTGCTGTACTCCGGCCTCAGCGAGGACCAGCAGCGTGTGTACGACGAACTGGTCGCGGCCGGTGTGCTTCCGGAGGGAGGCGGCGGCCATGCTGCCGCTTGACCCGCAGGCCGACGTCGGGCGCCGCGCCTGGGTGGCCTGCCCGAACTGCGACGACCGGCGCGGGTGCGCCACCTGCGAGCAGGGCCGTACCTGCTCCGAGCACTGGCGCTATCTGCTCTCCAACCTCGGCAGCCTCCTCCATCTGCAGTGCCGGTCGTGCACCCACATCTGGACCCACGAGACCCACTTCGGCGCCACCCGCTCCCCATGGGAACGCATCACCAGCGGCCTGCGACGACAGTGATCGCCCGCGGCGGCCGACCCGGTGACCAGCCGGTGAGGCCGTACGGCGGATCGGCGCCCGCTTTCGGATGACCCGGCCGTCTGTCGCCGGGGAACGCCCGCCCGCCGTGGCCCAGGATCTCGGACGGCGGCCATCGCTGCCTGCCGTTCGTCCGCCCGGAGGCAGCTGTGCACATCCTGCTCCTAGCCAGCGCGTTCAACAGCCTCACCCAGCGCGTCCACGCCGAGCTTCGCGACCGGGGCCACACCGTGGCGGTCGAACTCGCCCTGCCGGACAGCCCGTTGCCGGACGTCGTACGGCGCCACGCACCCCAGCTCGTCATCGCGCCGATGCTGAGGACGGCGATCCCCGAGGAGGTGTGGACGGCGTACACCTGCCTCGTCGTCCACCCGGGGCCCGTCGGCGACCGAGGCCCGTCCTCCCTGGACTGGGCGATCCACGAGGGCGTCGACGACTGGGGCGTCACCGTCCTCCAGGCCGACGCGGAGATGGACGCCGGTGACGTGTGGGCCTCCGTCCCGTGCCGGATTCCCCAGGTGCCCAAGAGCGAGCTCTACCGGGGCGAGATCGCCGACGCCGCCGTCGAGGCCGTTCTGCTCGCGGTGGAGCGCTTCGCCGGAGGCACCCACGTACCGCGCAGGCAGGACCCGGCGAACGAGACCGGCTCCCGGCTGCGCACCCGTCCGTACCTCGACCAGAGCGTCCGGCGGATCGACTGGGCCGAGGACTCCACCCAGGACGTCCTGCGCAAGCTGAGGGCGGCCGACTCGCAGCCCGGCGTGCTGGACGTGCTGCTCGGCGGGGAGTGGTATCTGCACGGCGGTCACCCCGAGAGCGTGCTGCGCGGCCGGCCGGGGGAGCTGCTGGCCACCCGGGCGGGGGCGGTCTGCCGGGCCACCAGGGACGGCGCCGTGTGGATCCCCGAGCTGCGGCCCCGGCGCCTGCCCGGGCAGCCGCCCACGTTCAAGCTGCCGGCCGTGCGGGCACTGGGCGACCGGCTGCCGCCGCTGCCCGAGCACCCCCTGCCCCCGTTGCCCGACGAGGCACGGCAGCGGACCTGGTCGGACATCCGCTACCGGGAGGACGGCGACGCGGGCTTCCTCACCTTCGCCTTCCCTGGCGGCGCCATGAGCACGGACCAGTGCCGACGTCTCCTGGACGCCTACCGGGAGGCGTGCGCGCGGCCCACGTCCGTGCTGGTGCTCGGCGGCGAACGGGACTTCTTCTCCAACGGGATCCACCTCAACGTCATCGAGGCCGCCGCCGACCCCGCCGCCGAGTCCTGGGCGAACATCAACGCCATCGACGACCTGGTCGAGGCGGTCCTGACGACGACGGACCGGCTGGTCGTCGCGGCGGTCCCGGGCAACGCCGCGGCGGGCGGGGTGATGCTCGCCCTCGCGGCCGACGAGGTGTGGTGCCGCTCCGGCGCCGTGCTGAACCCGCACTACCGTCTGATGGGCCTGTACGGCTCGGAGTACTGGACGTACACGCTGCCGCGCAGGGTGGGCACCGCGACCGCCGAACGGCTCCTGAGTGAGGCGCTGCCGGTGAGCTCGGCGGGCGCGCTGCGCCTCGGGCTGGTCGACCGGGTCGTCGACTGCGGTCCCGACGCGTTCGCGGGCGAGGTCGGCGGCCTGGCGGCGCGTCTGGCCTCCCTGCCGGCGACGGCGTCACGGATCACCGCGAAGAAGACCGAACTGGACCGGCTGGAGAGCGCCACCCCGCTGGCCGGCTTCCGCGCCCGGGAGCTGACCCGGATGCGCCGGACCTTCGACGACCCGGACGCCCCGTACCACGCCCTGCGCCGCTCCTTCGTCCACAAGGAACGGCCGCCGCGCACCCCGCCGCACCTCGGCCCGGCTCCGGTTGCGTGAACCCGCCCGATCCGCTTCGGCGCCGGCGTCACCGGAACGGCCCTCGATGGCGTCTCGTCACGGCCGATCAGCTGGTACGAAGAAGAACGATGGTCGAAATGAAGGCTTTCATCCCTAACCTCCCCAGGAGGCGGTCCCATGACTGAGGCGACGCCGGGAACAGTCGACACCGCGCACGCGGACGGCGCGTCCGCCGACGAGACACCCACGATCCACATTCTCTGGATCAACGCGGGGCTCAGCTGCGACGGCGACTCGGTCGCGTTGACGGCGGCCATGCAGCCCAGCATCGAGGAGATCGTGCTCGGTGTGCTGCCGGGCCTTCCGAAGATCGCCGTCCACTGGCCGCTCATCGACTTCGAGTGCGGCCCGGTCGGCGGCTCGGACACGTTCATCGAGTGGTTCTTCAAGGGGGAGCGGGGCGAGATCGACCCGTTCGTGCTGGTCGTCGAGGGCTCCATCCCCAACGAGTCGATCAAGCCCGAGGGCTACTGGTGCGGCTTCGGCGACAACCCCGAGACCGGCCAGCCGATCACCACCAGCGAGTGGATCGACCGGCTCGCCCCCAAGGCCCTCGCGGTCGTCGCCATCGGCACCTGCGCCACGTACGGCGGCATCCACGCCATGGCGGGCAACCCGACCGGCGCGATGGGCGTCCCGGACTATCTCGGCTGGGACTGGAAGTCCCAGGCCGGCATCCCCATCGTGTGCGTCCCGGGCTGTCCGATCCAGCCCGACAACTTCTCCGAGACGCTCACCTATCTGCTCTACCAGGCGGCCGGTTCCGCCCCGATGATCCCGCTGGACGACAAGCTGCGTCCCACCTGGCTGTTCGGCGCCACCGTGCACGAGGGCTGCGACCGGGCGGGCTACTACGAGCAGGGTCAGTTCGCGATGTCGTACGACTCGCCGACCTGCCTGGTCAAGCTCGGCTGCTGGGGCCCGGTCGTGAAGTGCAACGTGCCCAAGCGCGGCTGGATGAACGGCATCGGCGGCTGCCCCAACGTCGGCGGCATCTGCATCGCCTGCACGATGCCCGGCTTCCCCGACAAGTTCATGCCGTTCATGGACGAGCCCCCCGGCGCCAAGCTCTCCAGCAACGCCAGCGGGGCGTACGGCGCGGTGGTCCGCAAGCTGCGGTCGATCACCGCCAGGACCGTGGACAAGGAGCCCAAGTGGCGCCGTACCGGAGAAAAGATCACCACGGGATACCGGCCCCCGTGGTGAGCAGCGGCCGAAGCGGCCGCGCGTAGTCGGCTCCCCGCTTCGCGCACCCCCCACCCCAACCTCCCGCGCAATGACGCAACGAAGGGCACGCACACAGATGGCACCGAAGACGAAGACGGCCGGCGACGGCAGCGGCCTGGTGGAGATGGCCTGGGACCCGATCACCCGGATCGTGGGCTCCCTGGGCATCCACACGAAGATCGACTTCAAGCAGAAGCGGGTCGCCGAGTGCTACAGCACGTCGTCGGTCTTCCGCGGCTACAGCGTCTTCATGCGCGGCAAGGACCCCCGCGACGCCCACTTCATCACCAGCCGCATCTGCGGCATCTGCGGCGACAACCACGCCACCTGCTCGGTGTACGCGCAGAACATGGCGTACGGCGTGAAGCCCCCGCACCTCGGCGAGTGGATCATCAACCTCGGTGAGTCGGCGGAGTACATGTTCGACCACAACATCTTCCAGGAGAACCTGGTCGGGGTCGACTACTGCGAGAAGATGGTCAAGGAGACCAACCCCGGTGTCCTCGAACTCGCCGAACGCACCGAGGCCCCGCACGCCGCCGAGCACGGCTACCGCACCATCGCCGACATCATGCGCTCGCTCAACCCGCTGGAGGGCGACTTCTACCGCGAAGCCCTCCAAGTGAGCCGCTACACACGGGAGATGTTCTGCCTGATGGAGGGCCGCCATGTGCACCCCTCCACCCTCTACCCGGGCGGCGTCGGCACCATCGCCTCCGTACAGCTCTTCACCGACTACATGAGCCGCCTCATGCGGTACGTCGAGTTCATGAAGCGCGTGGTGCCGCTCCACGACGACCTGTTCGACTTCTTCTACGAGGCCCTCCCCGGCTACGAGGAGGTCGGCCGCCGCCGGGTCATGCTCGGCTGCTGGGGCGCGCTCAACGACCCCGAGTACTGCGACTTCACCTACGCCAACATGACCGACTGGGGACGGAAGATGTTCGTCACCCCCGGCATCGTCGTGGACGGCAAGCTCGTCACCAACGACCTCACCGAGATCAACCTCGGCATCCGCATCCTCCTCGGCAGCTCCTACTACGAGGACTGGCAGGGCCAGGAGCAGTTCGTCACCCACGACCCGCTCGGCAACCCGGTGGATCCGCGCCACCCGTGGAACCAGCACACCATCCCGGCCCCGCAGAAGCGGAACTTCGACGACAAGTACAGCTGGGTCATGTCCCCGCGCTGGTTCGACGGCAAGGACCACCTCGCCCTGGACACCGGCGGCGGTCCCATCGCCCGCCTGTGGTCCACCGCCCTGTCCGGCCTCGTCGACATCGGCTACATCAAGGCCACCGGCCACAGCGTGGTCATCAACCTGCCCCGCACCATGACCAAGCCGGAGACCACCTTCGAGTGGAAGATCCCGCAGTGGTCCAACGCCCTGGAACGCAACCGCGCCCGCACCTACTTCCAGGCGTACGCCGCCGCCGTCGCCCTGCACTGCGCGGAGAAGGGCCTCGCGGAGGTCCGCGCCGGACGCACCCAGACCTGGGAGAAGTTCGAGGTCCCGGACGAGGGCATCGGCGTCGGCTTCACCGAGGCCGTACGCGGCGTCCTCTCCCACCACATGGTCATCCGCGACGGCAAGATCGCCAACTACCACCCGTACCCGCCGACCCCCTGGAACGCCAGCACCAGGGACACCTTCGGCACCCCCGGCCCGTACGAGGACGCCGTACAGAACACGCCCATCTTCGAGGAGAACACCCCGGAGAACTTCAAGGGCATCGACATCATGCGTGCCGTCCGCAGCTTCGACCCCTGTCTGCCCTGCGGCGTCCACATGTACGTCGGCGGTGGCAAGACCGTGAAGTCGATGCACGTACCCACCGGCCTGAGCGGACTGGGCGGATGAGCGCCCCGACGACTACGCGCCCCGTCGACGCGCAGCAGACCGGGCGCCGGGTCGAGGAGGTGCTGGAGCGGCTGACCACCAGCGGCGACCCGGCCGCCGCCGCGGCGGCGGAGGAACTCGTCCGCTCCCTCATGGACTTCTACGGCGCCGGTCTGGCCCGCATCCTCCACCTGCTGTCCTCCGCTCCCGGGAAACCGTCGGCGGGACTGCTCGGCGACGAACTGGTCGCCAGCCTGCTCGTCCTGCACGACCTGCACCCCGAGGACCGCGACACCCGCATCGCCCGCGCCCTCGACAGCGTCCGGGAACACACCCTGGACGTCGTGGGCTTCGACGAGGAGAGCGGCACGCTGAAGGTGCGGGCCCGGGAGGCCGGTGGCTGCGGTTGCGGCTCCGGCTCCGGTGCGGGCGCCCGGGAGGCCGCGGAGGCGGCGCTCGCCTGCTTCGCGCCGGAGGTCAGGGCCGTCGACGTACAGACCGCGCCCGCCGGGCCCACGCTGCTCCAGATCAGCACGGCACCGACGGGGGCCCGATGACGGCGTCCCCGGCGACGCGCACGTCCGGCCTGCGGAGGTTCCTCACCGAGAGGCCTCCGCAGCCCGAACGGTGCGAGCTGTGCGCCGTGACGGTGGAGGCGGACCACCGTCATCTCGTCGACACCGACAAACGCGCCCTCGTCTGCGCCTGCGCCCCCTGCGCGCTGCTGATGGAACAACCGGGCGCCGCCGCGGGCCGGTTCCGCACGGTCCCGGCCCGCTACCTCTCCGACCCCGGACATCGCCTCGACGACAGCGCGTGGGAGGCGTTGCAGATCCCGGTCGGCGTCGCCTTCCTCTTCCGCAACGCCGCGCTCGACCGGCTCGTCGCCCTCTACCCGAGCCCGGCCGGAGCCACCGAGAGCGAACTCGAACCGGCCACCTGGGAGGAGGTCCTCGGCGGCAGCCGCCTCGCCGCACTCCTCGAACCCGACGTCGAGGCACTGCTGCTGCGCCGCACAGACGGACGCTGCGAGCCGCACCTCGTACCCATCGACATCTGCTACGAACTCGTCGGCCGTATGCGCCTGTTGTGGCAGGGCTTCGACGGCGGAGCCGAGGCCCGCGCCGCGCTGGACGCGTTCTTCGCGGACGTCGCGCGACGCGCCAGGCCCGTGGACGCGGCGGAAAAGGTGCCGGCGCACGCGCCGGACCGGGCGGTGCGCCCGTGACGGAGTTCTCGTTCGCCTGCACCGGCGTCCGCGCCGACCGGTACGCCGCCGGACCGACGCTCGTCTTCCGGCTGCGCGTCACCGCCGCCGACAACGCGCGCGTGCACGCCATGGCGCTGCGCTGCCAGCTCCGCATCGAACCCGCCCGCCGAGGCTACGAGCCCGCCGAGGCCGACGGGCTCGCGGACCTCTTCGGCGAGCGCTCCCGCTGGGGCAGCACACTCCAGCCGGTGCAGTTCGCCCAGGTCGCGGTCATGGTCCCGAGCTTCACCGGAGAGATCGAGACCGACCTCGTGGTGCCCTGCACCTACGACATGGAGATCGCCGCCACCCGCTACCTCACCGCCCTCACCGACGGCGAGGTTCCCCTGCTGATGCTCTTCTCCGGTACGGCGTTCACCGGCGACGGCGGCTTCCGGATCGAACCCGTCCCCTGGGACCGGGAGGCCACCTTCCGGATGCCGGTCACCGCCTGGCGGGAGATGGTCGAGCAGCACTTCCCCGGCTGCGGCTGGATCCGGCTGCCCCGCGACACCATGGACGCCCTCCTCGCCTACCGCTCCCGGCACGCCCTGCCCTCCTGGGAAGCGACCGTCGAGGCCCTGCTCGACGGCGACGACGCCGCCGACCCGCCCACGAGCGACCCGTTCCGCGCGCTCACCGGCACCACCGGAAGGACCGACCCGTGACCGTCACCGCGTTCGCCGCCGAGACCGAGGAGCGGTTCGCCCTCGCCCGGCAGGTGGCCGACGCCGTCCTCTTCGAGGGCTATGTGCTCTACCCCTACCGTGCCTCGGCGGCCAAGAACCGGCTGCGCTGGCAGTTCGGGGTGCTCGTGCCGCCCGCGTGGGGCGCCGAGTGCGAGGAGCACGACTTCCAGCAAACCGAGTGCCTGATGGAACCGAAGGCGGGCGCGACCCTCGCGGTCGAGGTGCGTTTCTTGCACGCCCGACGGCGCACGGTGCAGCGGGTCCGCCCGGACGGCGGCTTCGACACCGTCGCCGAACTCGACCTCGACGACCGCGTGCTGGTGCCCTGGGACGAGGGGTTCGAGGAACGGGTCGAGGTCATCGCGCCGGTGGACGACCTCCTCGGCGACGGCGTCACCCACCCCTTCCGGGTCCCGGCCCGGGAGGACACCGCACCCGTCCTCGACGCGGCCGGCCGTACCGTCGGCCGACTGCTCCGGCGGTCCGAGGAGATCAGCGGCACGGTCCGGCTGACGGCACGCGAACTCGACGGCCCCTACCGGGCGTTGCGGCTGACCGCCGTCGTCGAGAACACCAGTGACTGGATCCCGCCCGAGGGCCACGGCACCGACCGGGACGCGGCGCTGCCGCACTCCCTGGTGGCCACCCACCTCCTCATGGCCCTCAGCGCCGGATCGTTTCTGTCGATGACCGATCCCCCCGAGTGGGCCAAGGGCGCGGTCGCCGCCTGCCGCAACCTGCACACCTGGCCCGTCCTCGCCGGCGAACCCGGCCGAGCCGACCTCGTACTGTCCTCGCCGATCATCCTGGAGGACCACCCGGCCATCGCCCCGGAGAGCCCCGGCGCGCTCTACGACGCCACCGAGATCGACGAGATCCTCGCCCTGCGCACCGCCGCCCTCACCGACGAGGAGAAACGCGAGGCCCGGGGCACCGACGAACGGGCCGCCGCCGTCATCGACCTGGCCGACTCGATGCCGGCCGAGGTGCTGGAGCGACTGCACGGGGCGGTACGGAGCCTGCGCGAGGTGACCGGCCCGGAACCCGCCGCCCCGGACGCCGGCTTCCCCGACGAGTACGGGGTGCGGCGGCCCGACACACCCTGGTGGGACCCCGCGAGCGACGCGGGCTTCGACCCGACCCAGGACCGAGTCGTCGTGGACGGCCGGTCGGTGGGCAAGGACAGCCGCGTCGAACTGCACCCGGGCCTGCGGCGCACCGACGCGCAGGACATCTTCCTGCGGGGTCGCACCGCGAAGGTCGAGGCGGTGCTGCACGACGTCGACGGCGGGGTGCACCTGGCGGTCACCGTGGACGGTGACCCGGGGGCCGACATCCGCCGCGAGCAGGGCCGGTTCCTGTACTTCCAGCCCGACGAGATCACCCCGCTGGAGGACGACGTATGAACGCCTCCGCGCAGTCGCCCCCCAGGACCCTCGTCGCCGGCATCGGCAACGTCTTCCTCGGCGACGACGGCTTCGGTGTGGAGACCGCGCGTCTGCTCACCGAGCGCGAACTGCCCGGACATGTCGAGGTCGTCGACATCGGGGTGCGCGGGGTGCACCTCGCCTATCAGCTGCTGGACGGCTACGACACCCTCGTCCTCGTCGACGCCACGGCACGCGGCGGAGCCCCCGGCACGCTGTACGTGATCGAACACGACGTCGGCGGCCCGAGCCCGGCACCCGACGCCCCCGCCCTGGACGGCCACCGGATGACCCCCGACACCGTCCTGGCACTGCTGAGCACCCTGTGCGCCGGAACCGGCGCGGAGCCACCGCGCCGCGTCCTGGTCGTCGGATGCGAACCGGCCTCGGTGGACGAGCGCATCGGGCTCAGCGCGCCGGTGTCCGACGCCGTACCGGAGGCGGTCCGGCTGATCGAAGAGCTGCTGCGGAACGGCGAACCGTCCGTGGCGCAGGCCTCAACCGCTGAGGCCTCGACATGAGGAGAGACGGGATGAAGAAGATCGTCATCGGAGGAGCGGCCGTGGCCGCCCTGGTCGCCGTGGTCGCCGAGGTCCTGCCGGACGTCAGGCGCTACCTGAGGATCCGACGGATGTGAACCACGGGCGGCGAGCGGTTGCGTCGAACGGTGTACCTGTCGGCCGGTGACGGCGTGCCGGGCCGGGCGACCCGGGTGCGCGCGCCTCTAATGAACCCCGGCCGGAGGCAGGCGGCGAAAGGACGGAGAGCCCATGCACGAGATGTCCGTCGCGCTGGCCGTCGTCGACCAGGTCGCCGAAGCCGCCGACCGGGCCGGCGCCGTCACCGCGGTGCGCTCGGTACGGCTCCAGGTGGGCGAACTCGCCGGTGTCGTACCGGACTCGCTCGCCTTCTGCTTCGAACTGGCCTGTGCCGGAACCCTGTTGGAGGGCGCCGAACTGGTCACCGAAGCGGTGCCGGGGCGGGCCCGCTGCACCCCCTGCGCCCATGAATGGGCCGTCGGCATGCCGCCCCGGCTGACGTGCCCCGCGTGCGGCGGGACGCGGACCGACCTGCTCGCGGGCCGGGAACTGCAGATCGTCGAGGTGCGCTGGGAGGACGGCGGCCCCGCGCACCCACCCACCCGCGAACCGATCTCCGAGGAGCGCTGAACCATGTGCCGTGTCGCCGACCTGCGCCAGGCCGTACTCGCGAAGAACGACGCGAGCGCCCGGGAACTGCGCGCCGCCCTCGCGGCGCGCGGCACCGCGGTCGTCAATCTGCTGTCCAGCCCGGGCACCGGAAAGACCGCGCTCCTCGAACAGGAACTGCTGCGGGCACGGGAGCGGTCCCTGTCCGTCGCGGCCCTGAGCGCCGATCTCGCCACCGAGAACGACGCGGTCCGCCTGGCCCGTTCGGGCGTCCCGGTCAAGCAGGTGCTCACCGACGGCCTGTGCCACCTGGAGGCGGGGATGCTCGCCGGGCACCTGGACGGGTGGCTGCCCGACGACACCCGGCTGCTGTTCGTGGAGAACGTCGGCAACCTGGTCTGCCCGGCCTCCTACGACCTGGGGGAGACCCTGCGGGTCACCCTCGCCTCCGTGACGGAGGGCGAGGACAAGCCGCTCAAGTACCCCAACGCCTTCGGCCTCGCCCAGCTGGTCGTGATCACCAAGACCGACATCGCGGAAGCCGTCGAGTTCGACGAGGTCGCGTTCCGCGCGAATGTGGAGCAGGTCAATCCGGGGGTCGAGATCGTCATGACCTCGGCGCGCCGGGGGCGCGGGGTCGGCGCACTGCTCGACAGGGCGCTCGCGGTCGCGGACGGCGCCCCCGCCCACACGCCGGTCATGGCCCGGCAGCCCCACCACCACGGTCACACCCATGCCCACGACAGTCACATCCACGACGGTCACACCCACGCGCACCCGGAGGCCACCGGCGCGATGGCCCACACCCACCCGTGAGCGCTCCGCAGGCTCCGGCCGCCGTAGTCGAGGACACTCCGCTGCGCCGCCGGGTCACCGTGCGGGGAGTGGTGCAGGGCGTGGGATTCCGGCCCTATGTGTACGGCCTCGCCACCGAACTCGCCCTGGCCGGACATGTGACCAACACTCCCGAGGGCGTCGTCGTCGAGGTCGAGGGCGCCGCCTCGGCCGTGGCCCGGTTCTGCGACCGGATCGCCGCCCAGGCACCGCCCCTGGCCCGTGTCGAGTCCGTCGACCACCGGGAGATGCCTCCCGCCGGCGACACCGCTTTCACCATCCTCGCCTCCCACTCCGGCGGACCGGCCCGCACCCTGGTCTCCCCGGACACCGCCACCTGCGCCGACTGCCTCGCCGAGCTGGCCGACCCGGCGGACCGGCGGTACCGCCACCCCTTCGTCAACTGCACCCACTGCGGGCCGCGCTTCACGATCGTCACCGGTGTGCCCTACGACCGGGCCAACACCACCATGGCCGGCTTCCCGATGTGCCCCGACTGCGCCCGGGAGTACGCGGATCCGGCCGACCGGCGCTTCCACGCGCAGCCGGTCGCCTGCCCGGCCTGCGGGCCCCGGCTGCGGCTGCTGGTCCCGCGATCCGGGAACGGCACGAACGGCACAGGGGCGGACCCGGTCACGGCGGCCCGCGCGCTGCTGGCGAGGGGCGCGATCCTCGCCGTGAAGGGCCTGGGCGGCTACCACCTGGCCTGCGACGCCACGAACGAGACGGCGGTCGCCCTCCTGCGGCGACGCAAGGCGCGCGGGGACAAGCCGTTCGCCGTCATGGCGAGTAGGGCGGACGACGTCCGGCACCTCGTGCGCCTGAGCCCCGAGGAACGGGCGCTGCTCGAAGGCCGGGCCAGGCCGGTCGTCCTGCTCAGGCGCCGCCCGCACCCGACCGGGGACCCGCGGCCCGCCGAGGCCGTCGCGCCCGGCAGCCCCGACCTCGGCGTGATGCTGCCGTACACGCCCCTGCACCACCTGCTGCTCGGCCTGCCCGGCGACCCGGACGGCCCCCGGCTGCTCGTCATGACCAGCGGCAACCTGTCCGGCGAGCCGATCGTCACCGACGACACCGAGGCGCTGGAGCGGCTCGCGCATCTGGCCGACGCCTGGCTCACGCACGACCGGCCGATCCACGTCCCGTGCGACGACTCCGTGGTCCGCGTCTGCGACGGGCAGCCGCTGGTGATCCGCCGCTCGCGCGGCTACGCCCCCCTGCCGCTCACCCTCCCGTTGCCCGTGCGGCCGGCCCTCGCCGTCGGCGGGGACCTGAAGAACGCCTTCTGTCTGGGATCGGACCGCCACGCCTGGCTGTCGGCGCACATCGGCGACATGGACGACATCGGCACCCAGCGGGCCTTCGAGCACGCGACGGCGCAGCTGGAGTCCATCACCGGCGTACGGCCCGAGACCCTGGTGTCCGACCGGCATCCCGGCTACCGCTCCGCCCGCTGGGCCGACCGGAACGCGGCACACCGGCCCGTCGTACGCGTCCAGCACCATCACGCGCACATCGCCGCCACGATGGCCGAACACGGGCTCGACGGCACCCGGCCGGTGATCGGCGTCGCCTTCGACGGCACGGGCCACGGCGACGACGGTGCCGTGTGGGGCGGGGAGCTCCTGCTCGCCGACTACGACCGCTTCACCCGGTTCGGGCACCTCGCGTACGTCCCGTTGCCCGGCGGCGACGCCGCGGTGCGCCGGCCGTACCGCATGGCGCTGGCCCATCTGTGGGCGGCCGGGATCGACTGGTCCGACGACCTCGCCTGTACGGCCGCCTGCCCGCACGATGAACTACGGCTCCTGGAAAGGCAGTTGGAGCGTGGCCTGAACTGCGTGCCCACGTCCAGCATGGGCCGGCTCTTCGACGCCGTGTCCTCACTGGCCGGTGTCTGCCACCGAGCCGGCTACGAGGCACAGGCCGCCGTCGAGCTGGAGAGCGCGGCTCTGCGCGCGCCCGCCGAGGACACCACGGCGTACGCCTTCGCCCTGCGCGAGCCGGCGGACGACGAGGGCGGCGAGGGTGGCGAGGGTGGCGTCGTACGGGCGGATCCGGCACTCGTGCTCGGGGCGATCGTCGGCGACCTGCGCGCGGGCGTCGAACCGGGCCTGATCGCGGCACGCTTCCACCGGGGCGTGGCCGGGCTGGTGCGCGGGCTGTGCGTGCTGGCGCGGGAGCGGTACGGCCTGGACACCGTTGCCCTCAGCGGGGGCGTGTTCGCCAACACGCTGCTCTCCTCGGCCTGCGCCGCCGGTCTGCGCGAGGACGGCTTCACGGTCCTGCGGCACCACCTGGTGCCGCCCAACGACGGCGGTCTGGCGCTCGGCCAGCTGATGGTGGCCGCCCGGACCACCCCCACCCCCACGCCCATCGACTGAGCGACGCGCGACCCACAGCGAGGAGAGGCTCATGTGCCTGGCGGTACCCGGCAGAGTGCTGGACATCGAGGAACGGGACGGCACCCGGATGGCCACCGTCGACTTCGGCGGCGTGGTCAAGGAGGTGTGCCTGGAGTATCTGCCCGACCTCCAGGTCGGCGAGTACGCCATCGTCCACGTCGGGTTCGCCCTGCAGCGGCTGGACGAGGAGTCGGCACGGCAGACGCTCGAACTCTTCGCCGAACTCGGCCTGTTGCAGGAGGAGTTCGGCGACCCCTGGGAGATGGCGGCGGTGGAGGCGGGCGTGGACCCGGTGGCGGAGGTGTCCGTGGAAGAGGTGCGCAACCAGTGAAGTACATCGACGAGTTCCAGGACCCGGAGCTGGCGCGTCGGCTCCTCGACGACATCCATGCCACGGTGACCCGGCCGTGGGCGCTGATGGAGGTGTGCGGGGGACAGACGCACAGCATCATCCGGCACGGCATCGACCAACTCCTGCCGGACAAGGTCGAGTTGATCCATGGCCCCGGCTGTCCCGTCTGCGTGACCCCGCTGGAGGTCATCGACAAGGCGCTGGAGATCGCCTCCCGCCCCGAGGTGATCTTCTGCTCCTTCGGCGACATGCTGCGGGTGCCGGGCACGGGACGGGATCTGTTCCAGGTCCGTGGGGAGGGCGGCGACGTACGGGTCGTCTACTCGCCGCTCGACGCGCTGCGGATCGCGCAGCGGAACCCGGACCGTGAGGTGGTGTTCTTCGGCATCGGCTTCGAGACGACGGCGCCGCCCAACGCCATGACGGTCCATCAGGCCCGGAAGCTGGGGATCAAGAACTTCAGCATGCTGGTGTCCCATGTCCGGGTACCTCCCGCCATCGAGGCGATCATGTCCTCGCCGAGCTGCCGGGTGCAGGGCTTCCTCGCGGCCGGGCACGTCTGCAGTGTGATGGGGGTGGGGGAGTACCCGGAACTCGCGGAGCGCTTCCGGGTCCCGATCGTCGTGACGGGCTTCGAGCCGCTGGACATCCTCGAAGGCGTACGCCGGGCCGTCCGCCAGCTGGAACGCGGTGAGCACACCGTGGACAACGCCTACGCCCGTGCCGTCCGCCCGGAGGGCAACGCCGCCGCCCGGGCCATGTTGGAGGACGTCTTCGAGGTCACCGACCGGGCCTGGCGCGGCATCGGGGTGATTCCCGACAGCGGCTGGCGGCTGGCGGCGAAGTACCGCGACCACGACGCCGAGCACCGTTTCGAGGTGGGCGGGATCCGGACGGCCGAACCCGCCGAGTGCCGCAGCGGAGAGGTGCTGCAGGGGCTGCTGAAGCCGCATGAGTGCGAGGCCTTCGGCACGCTGTGCACCCCGCGTACGCCGCTGGGGGCCACCATGGTGTCCAGCGAGGGCGCCTGTGCGGCGTACTACCTCTACCGGCGGCTGGACGTGCCCACCACCACGACGGTTCGGGAGGCGAGCCCCGTTGTCTGACACCACCGATCTCCCCGTCCTCGACATCGAGGGGTGGACCTGCCCGGCGCCCGTGCGGGACCGGCCCCGGGTCGTCATGGGCCACGGCGGCGGTGGGGTCCTCTCCGCCGAACTGGTCCAGCAGATCTTCGCGCCCGCTTTCGGGGGCGAGGTGCTCGCCCAGATGGGTGATGCCGCCGTGCTCTCCCTGGGCGGGGCCCGGCTGGCGTTCTCCACCGACTCCTATGTGGTGCGGCCGCTGTTCTTCCCCGGCGGCAGCATCGGTGACCTGGCGGTCAACGGAACCGTCAACGACCTCGCCATGAGCGGGGCCCGCGCCGCCTATCTCTCCTGCGGATTCATCCTGGAGGAGGGCGTCGAGCTGGACGTGGTCACGCGGGTGTCCGAGGCGCTGGGCGCGGCGGCGCGTACCGCCGGGGTGGAGGTGGCCACCGGCGACACCAAGGTGGTGGAGGCCGGCCACGGCGACGGGATCTTCATCAACACGGCGGGCATCGGTCTCGTCCCGGCGGGCGTCGATCTGCGTCCCCAGCGGGTCGTCCCCGGTGATGTCGTGATCGTCAGCGGCGCCGTCGGCGTCCACGGGGTGGCGATCATGAGCGTGCGGGAGGGGCTGGAGTTCGGTGTGGAGATCAAGAGCGACTGCGCGGCGCTCGGCGGCCTCGTCGACGCGATGCTCGCCGTCACCCCTGATCTGCACGTCCTGCGCGATCCCACCCGTGGTGGCCTGGCGGCCTCGCTCAACGAGATCGCGCAGGCCTCCGGCACCGGCGTGGTCATCAGGGAACGCGACGTCCCGGTTCCGTCGGCCGTGGCCAACGCCTGCGCGATCCTCGGGCTCGACCCCATGTACATCGCCAACGAGGGCAAGCTCGTGGCCTTCGTCCCGCGCGAGCACGCCGACGCCGTGCTGGAGGCGATGCGGGCCCATCCGCTCGGCGCGGACTCCGTGATCATCGGCGAGACCGTCGAGGCGCACCCCGGCATGGTCGTGGCCCGCACCGGCCTCGGGGGAACACGGGTGGTCGATCTGCCGATCGGGGAGCAGTTGCCCCGGATCTGCTGAGACGGGCGGCGCGCGCGCCGCCCGTCGAGGAGCCCGCCGTCCACGGGCCGAACGGAACGGGCCGCTATCCCCGGCGGCCCCCGGACGGCGGGTCCTGCGGGTCCACGCCCGTCGTGGCGGAAGCGTCCTTGGTGCCGCTGGGGCGCTGGGAGCGGCCCTTGCGTCCGGTGTCGCGACGGCCCTTCTCGTCCGTGTCGCCGTACTCCTCGCCGCGTGCGCCCTGGCTCTTCGCCGTGTCACCCGGGACGGACTTCGTCTCCTCGGCGGACCTCGTCCGGCCCCGGCCCGCTTGGCCCGCGTGCTCGGCCGTATGGAAGGAGCGGTGGGCGCTCGGATTGTCCTGCTGGCGGGTCTCGTCCACATCGGGCGACCAGCCGTGCTGTCCGGGGCCCTGGTGACGGCTCTGGCCCTTTCCGTGCGCCGGTTCGGACGAACGTGATTTCTTCGACATGGTCCGACCTGCCTGTCCATGGTCAGTGGGGGACGCCGGTCCGGCGTCGCCGCGATGGGTAAATTATCCCCTCTCGTAATATTTCGGGCACATTGTGCTGTCCGGTCTCCGGCCCCTCAGCGCCGCCCGCGGGCGTTGAGCCGGGCGGCCTGGCGGGTCAGGTGGCCGCGCTCGGCGAGGTTCGGGGCCCTCAGCGCCGCCTCGGCGTACAGCCGCGCGGCCGTCGCCAGGTCGCCGTCGCGCTCGTGGAGGTAGGCCGCCACCGCCGTGTGGCGGGGGAGCGCATCGTCCAGGGCCGCGAGCGCCGCCAGACCGGCGCGCGGTCCGTCGGCCTCGCCGACGGCCACCGCGCGGTTGAGCCGGACGACCGGGCTGTCGGTCAGGCGCGCGAGCTCGTCGTACCACTCGACGATCTGCACCCAGTCGGTCTCCTCGGCGGTGCGCGCGTCCGCGTGGAGTGCCGCGATGGCGGCCTGGGCCTGGAACTCGCCCAGCCGGTCGCGGGCGAGGGCCCTCTGGAGGATCCGGACGCCCTCGGCGATCGACGCGGTGTCCCACCGGCCTCGGTCCTGTTCGGCGAGCGGTACCAGACTGCCGTCGGGCGCGGTCCGGGCGGCGCGCCGGGCGTGGTGCAGCAGCATGAGGGCGAGCAGCCCCGCCACCTCGGGATGGTCGATCGCCGCCGCGAGCTGGCGGGTGAGCCGGATGGCCTCGGCGGCGAGGTCGACATCGCCGGAGTAGCCCTCGTTGAAAACCAGGTAGAGGACGCGCAGCACCGTGGCGACATCGCCGGGCCGGTCGAAGCGCACGCCGGAGACGGTGCGCTTGGCGCGGCTGATGCGCTGCGCCATGGTCGCCTCGGGCACCAGATAGGCCTGGGCGATCTGCCGGGTGGTGAGGCCGCCGACGGCGCGCAGGGTGAGCGCGACGGCGGACGACGGTGTGAGTGAGGGGTGGGCGCACAGGAAGTAGAGCTGGAGCGTGTCGTCCGCCGCAGGACCGGGCCCCGGCGCCGGCTCCTCCTCGACGAGGTCCTCGCGCCGGCGGCGGGCGGCGTCCGCGCGGGTCGCGTCGAGGAACTTGCGCCAGGCCACGGTGACCAGCCAGCCCTTCGCGTCGCGCGGCGGGTCGGCGGGCCAGACGCGGACCGCCTCGACCAGCGCGTCCTGTACGGCGTCCTCGGCCGCCGCGAAGTCTGCTCCGCGGCGGACGAGGACGGCGAGCACACCGGGTGTGAGGCTGCGGAGCAGGACCTCGTCCATCGATGCGGTCACTCCGTGATGGTGGGCGACACGCCGTAGAACGGGCGCAGCTCCAGCCACTCGTGGATCGGCTTCCCGCCCGCCCCGGGGGCGGCGGACAGCTCCCCGGCCAGTTCGACGGCGCGTTCGTAGCTGTCGACGTCGATGATCATCCAGCCGGCGATGAGGTCCTTCGTCTCGGCGAACGGGCCGTCGGTGACCGGTGGGCGCCCCTCGCCGTCGTAGCGGACGAACGTCCCTTCGGGGGCGAGCGCCTGACCGTCGACGAACTCGCCGGTCTTCTCCAGCCGGTCCGCGAAGTCCTGCATGTATTGCATGTGGGCCGAGATCTCCTCGGGCGTCCACTGGTCCATGGGCACGTCGTTGACGGCGGCCGGGGCACCTCGGTAGTGCTTGAGAAGCAAGTACTTGGCCATGGCGGTTCTCCTCGGTACTGGTGCGGCCCATTGTGGTCGCGTTCACCTCGGGGACGGAGCCGGGCACGGGTTCTCGACATCGCCGGCGAAAGTTTTTTCTCGGTTGCCGGTGACGAGGTCAGTCGGTCGCGGTGGGTGACGACGGTGCGGCGGCCCGGGGCGGGCAGAATTCGGCCGAGACGACGGTCTTGCCGCCGCCGACCCAGTCACCGTTGAAGTTCAGGGTGATCATGTGGCGGCCGTCCCTGGTGCCGAAGGCCTGGGTCGAGGAGCCGTGGATACCGCCGGAGTGGCCCCAGACCCTGACCCCGCAGCTCGTCTCGTACTCGATGAGGCCCAGGCCGTAGCGCTGGCTAGGCAGGTTGCCCTCGGTCGAGACCGTGGCCGTCATCTGGCGCAGCTGGGCGGGGCGCAGCAGTCTGCCGGTGAAGAGGGCGGTGTAGAAGCGGTTGAGGTCGGCGGCGTCGGTGATCATCTCGCCCGCCGCCCAGGCCCAGGACGGGTTGAGCTCGGTCACGTCGTAGGTCGTGCCCGGGTCCTCCGTGAAGGTGGAGTAGTGCCGGGTGGGGGCGGGCACGCGCGGGTCGGTGCCGGGGAAGTACGTGGCGCGCATCCCGAGCGGCTTGATGACGCGGCGCTCGATCTCCTCGGCATAGGGCCTGCCGGTGACCTTTTCGAGGATCAGTCCGATCAGGAGGTAGTTGGTGTTGGAGTACCGCCAGGACGTGCCGGGCTCGAACTGGGGCGGGTTCCGCAGGGCGAGGGCGATGACCTGCTGCGGGGTCCAGTCGTCGTAGCGGGTCTTGAGGAAGTCGATGCCCAGCACCCGCTGCGCGAACGTGGCGTCCTCGGTGAAGTTGAAGACGCCGCTGGTGTGGTTCATCAGCTGACGCACCGTGATCTTCGTACCGTCGTGGCCGTTGCCCCGGACGAGGCCGGGCAGATAGCGGTCGACCGTGGCATCGAGGTCGACCCTGCCCTCCGCCTGGAGTTGGAGCATGACGGTCGCCACGAGCGACTTGGTGACGCTTCCGGTGCGGAAGCTGTCGCCCGTGCCGCGTGGCTGTCCCGTGGTCAGGTCGGCGACGCCCGAAGTGCCTTTCCACACACCGTGGGTGTCGCGTACCTCGGCCACGACCCCGGGGACGCCCGCGGCGACGGCCGCGTCCATGGCCGCCCGGGTGGCGTCGTGGCCCGGCGCCCGCGTCGCGGCGGCGGCCGTCGGGTGGTCGACCGCGGCCGACGGGGTGGCCGACAGGACCGTGCCCGCCGCCGCGATCGCTGTCATGCCCGCCAGTGCGGTCCGTGTCAGGCGTGTCGACATACGTGCCAACTCTCACTCAGTTCAAGGGACTTGGCACATCGTCCTGACCACCCCTAACACGCGTCCAACGCGCGGCCAACAGCGTGGCCGTGACCCTCTTTGATCACGACCGGGTGCTGGACGAGGATGGTGTTCTTCGATCGACGTCGGACGTCGGGCGCCCGGTGTCTCCGCGTCCGGCGCGGGGGAGTGCCGGTGAGGTTCGCAGTACTGGGAGCGCTGACAGCGGTCGACGACGACGGAGCGGCCGTCGTCGTCCGTGGACCGAAGGCCCGCGCGTTGCTCGCCGTCCTGTTGCTGGAGCCGAACAGGACCGTGCCGGTGGACACGGTGAGGGCGGTGCTGTGGGGCGAGGACCCGCCGCCGACGGCCACCGCCTCGCTGCACAACCACGTCGCCCGACTGCGGCGCGGCCTCGGCGACACCGGTGGCGTACGGCTGCGCACCAGGGCCCATGGACTCGAACTGCGGGTCGACGAGGGGGAGTTGGACCGTGACGTGTTCGAGGGGCGGGTGCGGCTGGCACAGGAGGCCCACCACCGGGGGGAGTGGGAGGCGGCGGAGCGCGTCGCGGGGGATGCGCTCGCGCTGTGGCGCGGCACACCGTTCGCGGATGTGCCCGCCCTCGCCGGTCACCCCGCCGTGACGTTTCTCCAGGAGCAGCGGCTGCAGGTGCTGGAATGCCGCTTCGAGGCCCTACTGCGCCTGGACCGCCTCGACGGGCTGGCCGCCGAACTGGGCTCCCTGGCGGAGGAACATCCGTTCCGGGAGACGCTGCACCGCCAGTTGATGCTCGTCCTCGGTCGCACGGGCCGTCAGGCCGAGGCTCTCGCGCACTTCCGGTCGCTGCGCCGGACCCTGGTCGCGGAACTCGGGGTGGAGCCCGGCCCCGCCCTCCAGGACGCACATCAGGAGGTGCTCCGCAGGGCGGCCGTCCGGCATCGCGAAAGCACCGCCGTCCGGCATCCCGGGGCACCCGCCCACGCTGCCGCTGCCGCGGATCCGGAGGGCGGCCCGTGGACTCCGCCGACGGGGATGCCCGCGCGACCCGAGCAACTGCCCGCGCCGCCCGGTGGGTTCGTCGGCCGCGCCGAGCACATCGCCGAGATCCTTGCCGAGTTGGAGTCGGATCGTGGCCGTACCGCGCTCGCCGTGATCAGCGGCATGCCGGGCGTGGGCAAGACGGGCCTCGCCCAAGCACATCGCGGAACGGCTTCGCGGCGCGTTCCCGGACGGTCAGCTCTACCTCAACCTGCACGGGGCCACACCCGGAATGCGGCCCCTCGCACCCGCCGAGGCCCTCGCCGCCCTCCTGCACGGCCTGGGGGTGGACGCCCGGCGGATCCCGGCCGACGTGGCCGCGGGCTCCGCCCTGCTGCGCTCAGCGCTCGCCCCCACCCGCACACTGCTCGTCCTCGACGACGCGGCCTCGGCGAGCCAGGTGCGTCCACTGCTGCCGGCCGGCGCCGGCTGCGCCGTCCTGCTGACCAGCAGACGGCCGCTGGCCACCCTGGGCGTCTCCACGCATGTCCGGCTCGACCCGCTGTCGCCGCAGGAGAGCGCCCGTCTGCTGGAGCGGGCCTCGGGCCGGTCCTGGACCGCCTCCGACGCCGAACCGGTCGCCCGGCTGGTCGCCCTGTGCGGCCACCTGCCCCTCGCGCTGCGGATCTGCGCGGCCCGGCTGCGGAGCCGTAGGGCGCTGTCGGTGCGGAGGCTCGTGGAACGCCTCGCGCACCAGGAAGAGCGCCTGGACCACCTCGAACTGGAGGACCTGAGCGTCCGCCGCTCCCTGACGGCGGCCCACGAGGCGCTCCTCGCGTCGGGCGACCCGTGCGACGCCGACGCCGCCGGGGCCCTGCTCCTCATCGGCGCGCTCGACCTGCCCGAGTACGGCGCGCCGCCGCTGGCCGTGGCCATGGACCGCACCGAGCGGAGCGCCGAACGCGCCCTGGACCGGCTGGCGGAGGTGGCGCTGCTCCAGGAGACGGGCTGGGGCCGCCACGTCCCGCACGACCTGGTCCGCGACTTCGCCCGGGAACGCGCCGCCCGGCCCGATGCACCGGCCGGGCACGCCGACGCCGTCGACCGGGCGCTGCGCTGGTACGAGCGGCGCCTCGCGCGATGCGCCGCCACCCTGCGGCCCCACCCGGGGCGCGCGCCCGGACAGCCAGGCCCCGACACGGCCTTCGCCGACGAGGCGGCGGCGCTCGCCTGGGGCGACACGGAGGCGGCGAACCTGCTCTTCCTGGCCGGCTCCGGCGCGCACGGGCCGCTGGGGACGACCCGCACCCTGGACCTGATCCACGCCCTGTTCCCCTACCTGCACGACCGCGGCCGGGTGCGGGATCTCGCGCGGCTGACGCGTCATGCCGTCACCCTCGCCAGGTCCAGCGGCGACGCCGCGTCCGAAGCGCGGGCGCTCGGCCACCTCGCCTCCGCGCACTACTCGGCCGGACACGTCCGGCAGGCGCTGCACCTCGTGGACGAGGCCGTCGCACTCAGCGAGCGCCTCCGCGACGACACGGCCCGGATGCGTCACCTCGGCAACCGGGCAGCGCTGCTGAGGGAACTCGGCCGCGACACCGACGCACGGGCGGCCCTGGCACGGTGTCTCGCCCTGCGCACCGGCCCCCTGACGACCGCCGAGGAGGCGATCCTCGCCGGGCACCAGGGATACGTCGCCGAACTCACCGACCCGCGCTCGGCCCTCACGTTCCACCGGCGCAGCCGGGGCCTCGCCCGGGCGGCCGGGAGCGCCGTGATCGAGCAGGTCGCCCTCTGCAACACCGGCCGCGCCCACCTGGTCCTCGGCGAGCCCGCCCGGGCCCTGCGCAGCTTCGACGAGGCGCTGGCCGTCATGGCGTCCGGCGCGGCCCACTGGAACGCGGAGCGGGAGACACGCCTCGGCCGCGCCCAGGCCCTGCGGGCGCTCGGCCGCCTCGCACCGGCCCGGGAGGCGTGCGGGACGCTGCTCGACGAGACCGCCGTACGCGGCGACTCCTATGGGCGGGGCCTCGCCGAGTACGAGTACGGGCACGTCCTGCGGGCGCTCGGCGACGAGCGGGCGGCCATGACCCGGTGGCACAGCGCGCTGACCACCCTGGAGAGCACGGACGCGTCGGTCCTCGCCGACCTGCGCGCCCTGACGGCGGCGACGGCGAAGCCGACGTCGACATGCGGAGGGATCGGGGCGCTACCGGGGAGCGGGCCGGCGGGAAGCTGATCCTCCGCGGCGAGTGCGCCCTCGCCGGCGGTGCCCGGAAGGCGGGCCCGGAATGCGATGCCGGAATGTGATGCCGGAATGCGATGCCCAAACCCTGCCGAGTGCCCTTTGTCCGGCCGTGTATGCCCCCCGGCGGGGTATGTTTCCGGGACGGTCGAGAACTCCGCAGCAGGCTTTGGTTGTCGGACGACAACTGCGTTAACCTTCACCGGATTTTCTCATCCGGCCAATCCGTGAACTGCGGAAATACGGTCGGTGAGCGGGCCTCTGGAGGCCCGGCGCGGGTTCCGAGTCCTCGGTGCGAGGGCTCTTGGGGAGCGGAACGAGGGTGCGCATGAGCAGCAGGACGATCGAGGCCGCCGACCGGGCCCCGGGCGAGCAGGAGCTACGGCAGCTCCTGGCCGGTCTGACCGCCGTACGGGACGGCGACTTCGGCACCCGACTGCCCTCCGACGGCGAGGGTCTGCTCGGCGACATCGCCACGGTCTTCAACGGCATGGTGGACCAGCTGTCCGTGTTCACCTCGGAAGTGACCCGGGTGGCACGCGAGGTGGGCACCGAGGGCACGCTCGGCGGACAGGCCGAGGTGCCGGGGGTCTCGGGCACCTGGGCCGATCTGACCGACTCGGTCAACGCCATGGCGGGCAATCTGACCACACAGGTGCGGGACATCGCGCAGGTGGCGACCGCCGTGGCCAGGGGTGATCTGTCGCAGAAGATCGATGTGCCCGCGCACGGCGAGATCCTGCAGCTGAAGGACACCGTCAACACGATGGTGGACCAGCTGTCGTCGTTCGCCGCCGAGGTCACGCGCGTCGCCCGGGAGGTCGGCAGCGAGGGCCGGCTCGGCGGACAGGCCCAGGTGCCCGGCGTCGGAGGGGTCTGGCGCGACTTGACCGATTCGGTCAACTTCATGGCGGGCAACCTCACTTCCCAGGTCCGCAATGTCGCCCAGGTGACCACGGCGGTGGCTCAGGGTGATCTCTCGCAGAAGATCACGGTGGATGCGCGTGGTGAGATCCTGGAGTTGAAGAACACCATCAACACGATGGTGGATCAGCTCTCCGGTTTCGCCGATGAGGTGACGCGGGTCGCCCGTGAGGTCGGTACCGAGGGGCGGCTCGGCGGGCAGGCGGACGTCAAGGGCGTCAAGGGCACCTGGCGGGACCTGACCGATTCGGTCAACTTCATGGCGGGCAACCTCACCGCGCAGGTCCGCAATGTCGCCCAGGTCGCCACGGCGGTGGCTCAGGGTGATCTCTCGCAGAAGATCACGGTGGATGCGCGTGGTGAGATCCTGGAGTTGAAGAACACCATCAACACGATGGTGGACCAGCTCTCCGGCTTCGCCGACGAGGTCACGCGCGTCGCCCGCGAGGTCGGCACGGAGGGCAATCTCGGCGGGCAGGCGATCGTCCGGGGCGCGTCGGGGACGTGGAAGGACCTGACGGACAACGTCAACGTGATGGCGTCGAACCTGACCGGGCAGGTCCGCTCGATCGCCCAGGTCGCCACGGCCGTCGCGCGCGGCGATCTGTCCCAGAAGATCACGGTCGAGGCCAAGGGCGAGGTCGCGGCCCTGGCGGACGTCATCAACACCATGGTCGACACGCTCTCCGCGTTCGCCGACGAGGTCACCCGGGTCGCCCGCGAGGTCGGCACCGAGGGGCGCCTCGGGGGACAGGCCCATGTGCCGAACGTCGCGGGCACGTGGAAGGACCTGACCGACAACGTCAACTCGATGGCCAACAACCTCACCGGCCAGGTCCGCAACATCGCCCTGGTGACCACGGCGGTGGCCAACGGCGACCTGTCGAAGAAGATCGACGTCGACGCCCGCGGCGAGATCCTGGAGCTGAAGACCACCATCAACACGATGGTCGACCAGCTGTCGTCGTTCGCCGCCGAGGTCACCCGGGTGGCCCGGGAGGTCGGCAGCGAGGGCCGGCTCGGCGGGCAGGCGGAGGTGGAGGGGGTCGAGGGCACCTGGAAGCGGCTGACGGAGAACGTCAACGAACTGGCCGGCAACCTCACCCGTCAGGTCCGCGCGATCGCCGAGGTGGCGAGCGCCGTCGCCGAGGGCGACCTGACCCGCTCGATCACCGTGGTGGCCTCGGGCGAGGTCGCCGAACTCAAGGACAACATCAACTCCATGGTGGAGTCGCTGCGGGAGACCACCCGGGCCAACCAGGAGCAGGACTGGCTGAAGACCAACCTCGCCCGGATCTCCGGCCTGATGCAGGGCCACCGTGACCTGCCCGTCGTCGCCGAACTCATCATGGACGAACTCGCGCCGCTGGCCTCCGCGCAGTACGGCGCCTTCTACCTCGCCGAGGACACCGCGCGCGGCCCCGAGCTGCGGCTCGTCGGCTCGTACGGCTACCCCGACGACACCGAGCGGCCCGACCGCATCCCCGTCGGACGCTCACTCGTCGGGCAGGCCGCGCGCAACCGCCGCCCCATCACCGTGGAGGAGCTGCCGCCGGGCTATGTGACCATCTCCTCCGGTCTCGGACAGGCCGTGCCCAGCGCCCTGGTGGTGCTGCCCATCGTGGTCGAGGACCAGGTCCTCGGCGTCATCGAACTGGGCTCCGTCACCCCCTTCACCCAGATCCACCAGGACTTCCTGGCCCAGCTGATGCCCACCATCGGCGTCAACCTCAACACCATCGTCGCCAACGCCCGCACCGACGAACTGCTGGGGGAGTCCCAGCGCCTGACCGCCGAACTCCAGGCCCGCTCCGAGGAGTTGCAGGTCCAGCAGGACGAACTGCAGCGCTCCAACGCCGAACTGGAGGAGAAGGCCTCCCTGCTGGCCTCGCAGAACAGCGACATCGAGGCCAAGAACCTGGAGATCGAACAGGCACGGCAGGAGCTGGAGACCCGCGCACAGCAACTGGCCCTGGCGTCGAAGTACAAGTCGGAGTTCCTGGCGAACATGAGCCACGAACTGCGCACCCCGCTCAACAGCCTGCTGATCCTGGCCCAGTTGCTGGCCCAGAACCCCTCACGCAACCTCACGCCCAAGCAGGTCGAGTACGCCGGCATCATCCACTCGGCGGGCTCGGACCTGCTCCAGCTGATCAACGACATCCTCGACCTGTCGAAGGTAGAGGCCGGCAAGATGGACGTCGCCCCCGAGCGGGTCCCGCTGCGCAAGCTCCTCGAGTACGTCGAGGCGACGTTCCGGCCGATGACGACCCAGAAGAGCCTGGACTTCACGGTCGCCACCGCGCCGGGCACCCCCGCCGACCTGCTCACCGACGACTCCCGGCTGCGGCAGATCCTGCGCAACCTGCTGTCGAACGCGGTGAAGTTCACCGAACAGGGCGGCGTCACGCTGCGTATCGAACCCGCGGTGGACCGGGAGATCCCGCTCGGCGTCATCCGCGGCGGTCCCGTCGTGGCCTTCCGGGTGCAGGACACCGGGATCGGCATCCCCCAGCAGCAGCTGGAGACGATCTTCGGGGCCTTCCAGCAGGCGGACGGCACCACCAGCCGCAAGTACGGCGGCACCGGCCTCGGTCTGTCGATCACCCGGGAGATCGCCCATCTGCTCGGCGGCGCCGTCACGGTCGACAGCACCCCCGGCCAGGGCAGCACCTTCACCCTCTATCTCCCCGTGGCCCGCGCCGACTTCGAGGACCTGCTCGACGGCGGCGGCCTGTCGACGCAGCACCCGCACCCCGCCGGCCGGGAACTCCCCTCGGCCGCCCGCCCGGATTCCGCTTCCCCCACCGTGCCCGAACAGCGCCGACGCCGTCTGCTCGTCGTCGAGGACCGCCCGCGCGGACTGCTGACCCTCGTCGCCGAACGCGCCGTCGCCGACCTCGCCCCCGACGACGGCCCCCGCGGGGTGATCGACATCATCACGGCGGTCGGGGCACAGGAAGCGGCGACCACGCTGGCCGCCGACCCCTGCCACTGCGTCGTCCTCGAACTCGCCATGCCCGACGACGAGGGCGCACGCCTGCTGGAGGCCATGGAGGGCGACTCCGCGCTGGCCAGCGTGCCCGTCCTCGTGCACACCGGCCATCGCGTGGACCTGGCGCACGAACAGACGCTGCGCTCCCGCGCGGACGGCCGCCCACTGGACTTCCTCTCCAGCCTGGACGAACTGCGCGAACGGATCACCCTGCACCTGTCCGCCGAGGAGCCGGGGGACGTCCTGTCCCTGGTACGCGCCGAGGAGACCCAGCGCCCGGCCGCACAGGTCGTCGACGGCGCCTTCGCAGGCCGTACGGTCCTCGTGGTCGACGACGACGCGCGCAACCTGTTCGCGCTGAGCGGGATGCTGGAACTCCATGGCTTCCACGTCCTGCACGCCGAGAACGGCCGCAAGGGCATCGAGATGCTGCTCGCCCACCCGGACATCTCACTGGTCCTGATGGACGTGATGATGCCGGAGATGGACGGCTACACCGCCACCGCGGAGATCCGGTCGATGCCCCAGTACGCCGACCTGCCCATCATCGCCGTCACCGCCAAGGCCATGCCCGGCGACCAGGAGAAGAGCCTCGCGTCCGGCGCCAACGACTACGTCACCAAGCCGGTCGACACCAACGACCTCATCGGCCGCGTCCGGCACTGGCTGTCCGTATGACGGGCAGCCATGCCGTTCCGCGAACCAGCCGACCGCGTGGTGTCCCTGGACACCCGAGCCGAGGAACAGGCCGACCGTGAGCAATCCCCACCGACCCGGCGAGCCGCAGGACGCCGGGGAAGAACGCGACGGGAAGGAACAGCCTTCCCCCGTCGGCAGACTCGCGGCGACCGTGGAGCGGCTGCGCCGCGAGGTGCAGGCGGCCCAGGCGGAGGCCGACGGGCGCGCCCTGATCGAGCTGGCCAAGGGCATCCTCGTCGAGCGGCTCGGCTGCGGGCCTTCGCAGGCTGCGCGGCAGCTCGCCGAGCTGACCGAGCAGGCGGGCGTGACCCCCCTCGAATTCGCCGTCGAGGTCATCAACCAGGCAGCGCGCGACCGGCTCTCCGAGGTGACGACCGCCTTCCTCGCGATCACGGGCCGCGAGGACGCCACCGAGCCGCCGGCGGACGGGTCCCTGGCCGTACGGCTGCGGACCGCGGAGAGCGCCGCACTGGCCGCCAACGACGCCCAGGCCGTGGCCGACTCCCTGCTGGAACACGCCCTGACGCCGATCGGGGCGGAAGCCGTGGCGATCTGGGCGCTGGGCGCCGACGGCTCCCTCACCCTGGCGGGCAGCGCCGGCTTCTCCGCCGCCGAGGCGGCACGCTGGCGGTATGTGCCGCCGGGCGTGGTGACGGTGGCACGCCATGGGCTCGGCGAGCGGACGGGACAATGGATCGGCAGCCTGTCGGAGACCGGCCTGCCCTCCATCGGCCGGCACCACCACCCCGACGGCGGCCGGGCCGCCGTACCCGCGGGCACCGGCGGCCGTATCCACGGAGTGCTGGAGATCGTCTGGCCGACGCCGCTGGCGGCCCAGCCCCCGCAGATCGTCCGTCAGGTCGAGGCCCTGGCCGAGCTGTGCGCGCACACCCTGGAGACCTACGCCCCGAACCACCCCGATGAGGACTGGCGGCCCGGGATCCTGCCGGATGTCGCCGAGCTGATGGAGCTGGCCGACGGTCTGCACGACCCCGCGCTCGTGCTCGTCCCGCATCTGGACGCCACCGGGGACCTCGTCGACTTCCGCATCCACCACGTCAACAGCCGTTTCCTCGACCCGGCAGGACGGCCGCGCGGCGTCGTCAACGGGGCGCTGCTCCTGGAGACGTATCCGATGGCCGCCGGCGAGAGCGAGCTGTTCGAGCAGGTCGAACGGGTCTATGCCACCGGCGAGGCGTTCCGGGCCCGGCGGATGCGGCTCACGGCCCTGGTGGAGGACGTCCCGCTGGCGGCGGTCGCCGACATCAACATCAGCCGGCACGGCCGCAGCGTCCTGCTCATCTGGCGCATGGAGGACGAGACCGCACGGCTGGCGAGCCTGCTGCAACACGCCCAGCGCCTCGGCCGCATCGGCGGTTTCGAGGAGAACCTCGTCACCGGCGAGATCACCTGGAACGGCCAGCTGTACAGCCTCTACGGCACGCCCTCCGTCAGCGGCCCCGTCCCGCTGGAGGACCTGCCCGCCCACGCCCACCCCGACGACGCCGTCGGCATCGGCAGGTTCCTTCGCACCCTGCTGCACCACCGCCGCCCCGCGTCCGCCGCCTTCCGGCTCCAGCGGCCCGACGGCGTGACCCGGCACATCCGCGTGGTGGCCGAGCCGGTCCTCGACTCCGACGGCCGGCTGTCCGTCGTCCGGGGCGCCTACCAGGACATCTCCGCCCACCACTGGACGGAGGTCGCCCTCGCCGCCACCCGCGACCAGCTCGCCCACTCCGAGCAGCAGGCCAGCGAACGCGACCGCCTCACCCTCCAGCTCCAGCACGCGATCATGCCCCCGGCGCAGGCACCCCTGGAGGCCCCCGGGCTGCGCGTGGCCGTCCGCTACCGGCCCGCCGAGACCCAGCACCTGGTGGGCGGCGACTGGTACGACGCGGTGGTGCTGCCGTCCGGGCTGGTGCTGCTGTGCGTGGGGGACGTCGCCGGGCACGGCATCGAGGCGGCCACCAGCATGGTCGTCCTGCGCAACGCCCTGCGCGGTCTCGCCGTGACCGGCGCCGGGCCCGGCCAGCTGCTGTCGTGGCTCAACATGGTGGCCCACCATCTGACGGGATCCATCACCGCCACCGCCGTCTGCGGCCTGTACGACCCCGACCGTCACACCCTGCGCTGGGCGAGGGCCGGCCATCTGCCGCCCGTCCTGGTACGCCCCGGCGAGGCGACGCCGTTGCCCCTGATCAAGGGCCTGCTGCTCGGTGCCGTGCCCGAGGCCACGTACGAGGAACACGAGCTCCAACTGGCCGTCGACGACACCCTGCTGATGTACACCGACGGCCTGATCGAACGCCGCGACCGGTCCCTGGAGGAATCACTCGCCCAGCTCCTGACAGCCGCGCGCACCGTACCGCCCACGCTCGACCAACAGCTGGACCGCCTCCTCACCCACAGCAGGTCCGACACGGACGACGACACCTGCCTCGTGGGCATCCGGGTGGCCTAGGCCCTGTCGTCAAATTCCCGCCTGCCCCGCGACGCCATGCACGCACTCTCGCCGCACCGGGCCCTGACCCGAGTACGTCCAGTACGCGGGTCAGGGCCCGGCACGCCGAGAGCACGCACCTGACGCCGCGGGGCCGCCCTCCGGGCGACGGCGGGAATTTGACGACAGGGCCTAGGCGGGAAACGTTCGGCGGCACGTCTGCGAACGCGAAGGGTGGGCACACGGTGTGTACGAGGGGGTTCGGACGACAGGACGGGGAATCCGGTGGTGATCAAGGCGATGGGCTGGGCGCATTCGTTTCCCGTGTCGGGAGGCGTGCGCGCCGGCCGGCGGTGGACACGAACGCAGTTGGAGTCGCTCCCGTGGACGGCAGCCGAGCCCCAGACGGTGGACGCCGTCGTGCTGGCGGTGTCCGAACTGCTCACCAACGCGCATGTCCACGCGCACAGCGACGCGCATCTGATCCTGACCTGGGACGGAGACTGCCTGCATGTGAGCGTCCATGACGAGGACCCGACACTGCCGCGCCAGCGTCATCCGCAGGCGGGCGAGGCCTCCGGCCGCGGTGTGGGGATCGTACGGATGCTCGCCGACGAGCTGGAGATGAAGGGGCAGCGGCACGGCAAGACGGTGTCGGCGTGCTTCCGGCCGGCCGGCGGCGACCGGTCGGACGGCGGTGACTGAGCGCTGCCCTGCCTACGGATTCACGGTTCAGTTCGTGGTGAGCATGCCCCGGCGCAGTCGGGTCAGCGTTCGCGAAAGCAGGCGTGAGACATGCATCTGGGAGCAGCCGAGGTGTTCGGCGATCTGGGCCTGGGTGAGTTCGTCGACGAACCTGAGGCAGATGATCCGCCGGTCGCGTTCGTCCAGTTCGGCGAGGAGCGGCGCCAGGACGTGAAAGTCCTCGACCAGTTCCATGGCGGCGTCCTCGGTTCCGATGAAGTCCGCCAGTGCCGCCTCTCCGGTCGCGTCCGCGTTGAGGGCGGCGTCGAGGGAGGAGGAGCTGTACCCGTTGGCGGCCAGCCGCGCCTCGACGACCTCCTCCTGCGGGAGGTCCATCAGTTCGGCCAGTTCCTTGACCGTCGGGGTGCGGCCGAGCCGGCTGTTGAGTTCGTCGGTGGCGCGGGCGAGGTCGACGCGGGCTTCCTTCAGGCGCCGGGGGACATGCACGGCCCACGAGGTGTCACGGAAGAACCGTCTGATCTCGCCGACGATGTAGGGGACGGCGAAGGTGGTGAACTCCACCTCACGCGAGAGCTCGAACCGGTCGATCGCCTTGATCAGTCCGATCATGCCGACCTGGACGATGTCCTCCATCTCGTCCGCGCCCCGGCTGCGGAACCGGCCCGCCGCGTAACGGACGAGGGAGATGTTCATCTCGATCAGTGTGTTGCGCGCGTACTGGTATTCGCGGGTGCCCTCTTCCAGGAGGGCGAGCCGCGCGAAGTACAGCTTCGACAACGACCGCGCGTCCTTGGGCGCCACCTTCAGCGGATCGGTCACCTCCGGCAGTGCGGCGGTGGCGTGGCCGGCGGCCGTCCGGACACTCGTTGTCGCCGTCATCCTGGCTTCCTTTCCTGGCTGGTCGGCCCCGGCTCCCGGCCGTCACCGCGCATCGACGGCCAGCCGCCTACCCCGTTCGGCCGCGGTCATGCGTACGCGTTCTCGATCGACTCCGCCCACCCGCCGCCGGACCTGTCGTCGAGCACCGGCAGCCTCTCGGATGGACAGGTCACGGTCACCCCGTGCGCCGGCTGCCTATACGATGACGTGTCCGTAGCCCGTCGTTCCGTGGCCGCGGTGAACACAGAGACTGGGGAGCGCCGTTCGGCGGCACCTGAGGCAGGGGAGGGACCGTGGATGTCTCCCACGGCGTGGACAGGGCGGTCCCGGCGTCGTCGTTCGGCGGCACCGCGCTGGAGATCCGTTCGTTGTCCGGTCGCCCCGGGATTCGTGTCGCTGGAGAGATCAACGTGATCACCCGTTCGTTCTGGGAAAAGGGACTGGAGGAGCTGGCGAGCGCTCACCGGGATGTCTCCTTCGTGGAACTGTCCGACCTGATGTCCATCGACGTGGGCGGCGCGGCGGCGCTGGCGGTCACCGCCCAGCGGCTGGGCACCGGCCGCATCGTCGTGGACCGTCCGCCGCCGGAGCTGGAACGCATCCTGGGACTGTTCTGGCCCGACCTTCCGATGATCGAGGTGGCGGGGCGATGAGTACGGCCACCAGCAGCGAACCCTTTGTGCACCCGGCGCTGTTCTACCGGGGCAAGGAGCAGTACACGGCGGGCACGGTGCCCTTCCTCGTGGAGGGCCTGGCCGCCGGAGAGGCCGTCGCGGTCGCCGTTCCCGGCCCCAACCTCGACCTGATCAGGGCCGAGATGGGGGCGAGCGCCACCGAGGTGACGTTCCTCGACATGACCCGGGCGGGCCGCAACCCGGGGCGGATCATCCCCGGTGTCCTGCGTGCCTTCGCCGACGCCCACCCGGCCGGCCGGGTGCGGATCATCGGGGAACCGATCTGGGCCGGTCGTTCGGCCGCCGAGTACCCGGCGTGCGTCCAGCACGAGGCCCTCATCAACGCGGCGTTCCAGGGCCGTGAGGTGACGATCCTCTGCCCGTACGACGCGGACGCCCTGGAGCCTGAGGTGCTCGCCGACGCCTACGCCACCCATCCCGTCGTCATCGACACCGGCGTCGAACAGGCAAGCGACGCCTACGACCCCGAGCTGGTCGTCGCCCGCTACAACCAGCCGCTCGTCCACCCGCCCGGGGCCGCGTCCCTGTCGTTCGAGGCGGAATCCCTCCCGCAGGCCCGTACGTTCGCGGTCCGGGAGGCCGAGCAGCTGGGCCTCGCCGACGAGCGGATGCAGGATCTGACGCTGGCGGTGGCGGAACTGACCACCAACAGCGTGGTGCACGGCGGTGGTTCGGGGACACTGCGGATCTGGGCCGAGGGCGAGCAGATCGTCTGCGAGGTCCACGACCGCGGCCGGCTGACCGATCCGCTGGCGGGCCGGCGGCCACCGGCCCGCGACCAGCTGGGCGGGCGCGGGCTGATGCTCGTCCACTACATCGCCGACCTCGTGCGCCTGTACACCGCGCGGGACAGCACCACCATCCGCTTCTACCTGAACCGCTGACAGCCCGGACAAAAGCGCTGACACCGGTCCGGACGGCGGCTCAGATGGCGGCGCGGATGGCCTGTTCGAAGCCCACGACATGGCTGCGGGCGAGGTGGGCCGCCTTGTCGGGGTCACCGGCGACGATCGCCTCGATCAGCGGGCCGTGCTCCTCGACGTGACCGGCCATGTCGGAGAGCCGGTCGACGAACAGACACCAGATGCGGGTGGCCAGGTTGTCGTGGCGGACCAGGGTGTCCTCGAGGTACGGGTTGTGTGTGGCGGCGTAGATCGCGCGGTGGACCTGGAGGTCCAGCTGCATCAGTTCGGTGGCGTCCTGTCGACCGGAATCCGCACTCTCCAGCTCCCGCCGTAGGGCCGTCAGGGTCGCACGGTCCGTGGCCGTGGCCCGCCGTGCGGCCTGGGCGGCGGCCAGGGGTTCCAGCTCCTGGCGGACCTCGGAGATATGGGCGAGGTCGGTGATGTTGACGTCGGTGGCGAAGGTGCCGCGCCGGGGGTAGGTCGCGACCAGGCGCTCGTACTGGAGCCGCTTGAGGGCCTCGCGCACCGGCGTCCGTCCGACGCCGAGGGACTGCCCCAGCTGTTCTTCGTTGATCGGCGCGCCCGGGCGGATCTCCAGCATGACGAGACGGTCGCGGATGACGCGGTAGGCGCGTTCGGCGAGGGAGAGCTCCTCGCCCTGTTCCCCGCCACCGGGCTCTGTCGCCAGCTGCTGCATGAAGTGCCCCCTTGACCTGTCCGGCGAGCTCCCATACCTTACCGCAGAGGCTGATATATCAGTCGTTCATTAGTCGGCTCTCAGAATGGTGTGCAGATGGCAGCCATCCCGTCCCTCACCACGGTCGCCTCCTCCCTCTCCCTCCCGCTCGGCGCGCTCGACCCGGAGATCGCCGCCGCGGTCGACGCCGAGCTGCGCCGCCAGCAGTCCACCCTCGAAATGATCGCCTCGGAGAACTTCGCCCCGGCCGCCGTCATGGAGGCCCAGGGTTCGGTCCTGACCAACAAGTACGCCGAGGGTTACCCGGGCCGCCGCTACTACGGCGGCTGCGAACACGTCGACGTCGTCGAGCGGTTGGCCATCGACCGGGTGAAGGAACTGTTCGGCGCCGAGGCCGCGAACGTACAGCCGCACTCGGGTGCCCAGGCCAACGCCGCCGCGATGTTCGCGCTGCTGGAGCCCGGCGACACCATCCTCGGCCTCGACCTGGCGCACGGCGGCCATCTGACCCACGGCATGCGCATCAACTTCTCCGGCAAGCTGTACGACGTCGTGCCGTACCACGTGCGCGAGTCCGACATGCGTGTCGACATGGACGAGGTCGAGCGGCTCGCCCTCGCCCACCGGCCCAGGATGATCGTCGCGGGCTGGTCGGCGTACCCCCGTCAAGTGGACTTCGCCGCGTTCCGGCGGATCGCCGACGCGGTGGGCGCGTACCTCCTGGTGGACATGGCGCACTTCGCGGGACTGGTGGCCGCGGGCCTGCACCCGAACCCGGTGCCGTACGCCGACGTCGTGACCACCACCACGCACAAGACCCTCGGCGGCCCGCGCGGCGGTGTGATCCTCAGCCGGGCGGGCCTGGCCAAGAAGATCAACTCGGCGGTCTTCCCCGGGCAGCAGGGCGGCCCGCTGGAGCACGTCATCGCGGCGAAGGCGGTGGCCTTCAAGGTGGCGGCGGGCGAGGAGTTCCGCGAGCGTCAGCGGCGCACACTCAAGGGCGCGAAGATCCTCGCCGGACGGCTGCTGGCCGACGACGTCGCCGAGGCCGGGATCACCGTGCTGACCGGCGGCACCGAGGTCCATCTGGTCCTCGTCGACCTGCGGAACTCCGCGCTCGACGGGAAGCAGGCCGAGGACCGGCTGCACCGCGTCGGCATCACCGTCAACCGCAACGCGGTGCCGTTCGACCCGCGCCCGCCGATGGTCTCCTCGGGCCTGCGGATCGGTACGCCCGCCCTGGCCACCCGGGGCTTCGGCGAGGCGGAGTTCCGCGAGGTCGCCGACATCGTCGCCCAGGCCCTGAAGGAGGAGCGGCTCGACGACGAACGCGCGGGCCTGCTGCGCGACCGGGTCGCGAGGCTCGCCGACACGTTCCCCCTGTACCCCCATCTCGACGGAGCCGCCGCATGACCGCCGACACGCTGCCTGAGCACCCGGACTGGCTCTGGCGCAACCCCGAGCCGCGCTCCTCGTACGACGTCGTCATCGTCGGCGCCGGCGGCCACGGCCTGGCCACCGCCTACTACCTCGCCAAGAACCACGGCATCACCAACGTCGCGGTCCTGGAGAAGGGCTGGCTGGCCGGCGGCAACATGGCCCGCAACACCACGATCATCCGCTCCAACTATCTGTGGGACGAGAGCGCGGCGATCTACGAGCACGCGCTCAAGCTGTGGGAGCGGCTCCCGGAGGAACTGGACTACGACTTCCTGTTCAGTCAGCGCGGAGTCCTCAACCTCGCGCACACCCTCCAGGACGTCCGCGAGGGCATGCGCCGCGTCAACGCCAACCGGTTCAACGGCGTCGACGCCGAGTGGCTGACCCCGGAGGAGGTCGCCGAGGTCTGCCCCATCCTCAATGTCTCCTCCCGCACCCGGTACCCGGTCCTCGGCGGCACCTTCCAGCCGCGGGCCGGCATCGCCAAGCACGACCACGTCGCCTGGGCCCTGGCCCGCCGCGCCGACGAGCTGGGTGTGGACCTGATCCAGGGCTGCGAGGTCACCGGCTTCCTCAAGGACGGCGACCGGGTCGTGGGCGTCGACACCAACCGGGGCCGCATCCACGCCGGCCGGGTCGGTCTCGCGGCCGCCGGGCACAGCAGTGTGCTGGCCCGGCGGGCGGGCGTACGGCTCCCCGTGCAGTCGCATCCCCTCCAGGCGCTGGTCTCCGAGCTGCACGAGCCGGTGCATCCGACGGTCGTCATGTCGAACCACGTGCACGTCTACGTCTCCCAGGCGCACAAGGGCGAGCTGGTGATGGGCGCGGGCGTCGACTCGTACAACGGCTACGGCCAGCGCGGCTCCTTCCACGTGATCGAGCAGCAGATGGCCGCCGCCGTCGAACTGTTCCCGGTCTTCGCCCGCGCGCATGTCCTGCGGACCTGGGGCGGCATCGTCGACGTGACTCCGGACGCCTCGCCGATCATCGGCACCACTCCGGTCGAGAACCTGTACGTCAACTGCGGCTGGGGAACGGGCGGTTTCAAGGCGACCCCGGCCGCCGGCTGGACCTTCGCCCACACCATCGCCACGGGCGAGCCGCATCCGCTGAACGCCCCCTTCGCCCTCGAACGGTTCGCGACGGGCGCGTTGATCGACGAACACGGCGCCGCGGCCGTGGCCCACTGACGGACGAGGAGAACACCGTGCTGCTGATCACCTGCCCGTGGTGCGGCCCGCGTGACGAGACCGAGTACCACTACGGGGGACAGGCCCATGTGCCCTACCCCGAGAACCCCGCCGACCTCACCGACGAGCAGTGGGCCGAGTACGTCTTCTACCGCGACAACCCCAAGGGTCCCTTCGCCGAGCGGTGGATGCACGGCATCGGCTGCCGCCGCTGGTTCAACGTACTGCGCGACACCGCCAGTTACGAGGTGCTGGCCACCTACCGGGCCGACGAGCCCCGCCCCGAACTGCCCCAGGCCGGAGGGAACCGATGACCGACCAGCACTTCCGACTCGGGCGGGGCGGTCGTATCGACCGTGACGCCGTGCTGCGGTTCACCGTCGACGGACGGGAGTTGACCGGGCACCCCGGAGACACCCTCGCCTCGGCGATGCTGGCGAACGGTGTCGCCGAGGTCGCCCCTTCGCTGTACCGGGGCCGTCCGCGCGGCATCGTCGCCGCCGGCGTCGAGGAGCCCAACGCCCTGGTGCAGATCGACGGTCCCTGCTCGGAGGGCATGCTCCCGGCCACGACCGTGGAGCTGTACGAAGGCCTGTCCGCCACCACGCTCTCCGGGATGGGCCGCCTCGACCCCACCCCCGACCCCGCCGTCTACGACAAGAAGTACGCGCACACCGACGTCCTGGTCGTCGGCGCCGGACCGGCCGGCCTCGCTGCAGCCGCCGCAGCCGCGGGCTCCGGTGCCCGCGTGATCCTCCTCGACGACCAGCCCGAGCCCGGGGGTTCACTGCTCTCCGGGCGCACCGAGCGGGTCGGCGGGCAGAGCGCCGTGGCGTGGGTCGCCGGGGTCCGCGCGGCACTCGACGCCGCGCCCGAGACCGTCGTCCTGCGCCGCACCTCCGCCTTCGGCTCGTACGACGACAACTACGTGCTGGCCCTCCAGCGGCGCACCGACCATCTCGGCGCCGACGCCCCCGAACCGTCCACGGGTGTCTCGCGCCAACGGCTGTGGCACATACGGGCCCGCCAGGTCGTCCTGGCGACCGGCGCGCACGAGCGTCCCCTGGTCTTCGCCGGCAACGACCGCCCCGGCGTGATGCTCGCCGCCGCCGTACGCACCTACCTCAACCGGTATGCCGTGGCCCCGGGTTCGCGGGCCGTGGTGAGCACGACCAACGACAGCGCCTACGACACGGTCGCCGATCTCCACGCCGCCGGCATCGACATCGCCGCCGTCGTGGACGCGCGCCCCGAACTCTCCCATCGGGCCGCCGAGGTGGCCGTGGCGACCGGGGTGCGGGTGCTGACCGGCAGCGCGGTGGTCGACACCCAGGGCGAGGGCCGCCTCACCGGCGTCACCGTCCAGGCCCTCGACGAGAGCGGTCGACTCACCGGTGAACCAAGGTCGTTCGACTGCGACCTGCTCGCCGTCTCGGGCGGCTGGAGCCCGGTGGTCCATCTGCACAGCCAGCGTCAGGGCAAGCTCCGCTGGGACTCCGGGCTCGTGGCGTTCGTGCCCGACGGCACCGTACGGGACCAGCAGATCGTCGGTGCGGCCCGGGGCACGTACGACCTCGACGGCTGCCTGGCCGAGGGGGCGCGCGCGGGTGCGCGGGCCGCGACGGACGCCGGGTTCCCGGTGCCGGTGCCCACGGAGACGTACGAGGAGGTACGCCCCGAGGTGCGCGCCCTCTGGCTGGTGCCCGCCCCCGAGGGCGAGCCCGGGGCCTGGGACACACACCTGGTCGACCTGCAACGCGATGTCACCGTCGCCGATGTCTGGCGCTCGACCGGCGCCGGTATGCGCGGTGTCGAACACGTCAAGCGCTACACCTCGCTCGGCACGGCCAACGACCAGGGCAAGACGTCCGGCGTCAACGCGATCGGGGTGATCGCCGAGGCGCTCGGCGGTTCGCTCGGAGAGATCGGTACGACGGCGTACCGGGCGCCCTACACACCGGTGGCCTTCGCCGCCCTCGCCGGCCGTGAGCGCGGCGAGCTGTTCGACCCCGAACGCACAACCCCCGTCCACAGCTGGCATGTTGCCCAGGGCGCGGAGTTCGAGGACGTCGGGCAGTGGAAGCGGCCCCGGTACTACCCCCGGCCCGGCGAGGACATGGACACCGCCGTGGCCCGCGAGTGCCGCGCGGCCCGCGAGGGCGTCGCCTTCATGGACGCCTCCACCCTCGGCAAGATCGAGATCTGGGGCGTGGACGCGGGCGAGTTCCTCAACCGCGTCTACACCAACGCCTTCAAGAAGCTCAAGCCCGGCACGGCCCGCTACGGCGTCATGTGCAAGCCCGACGGCATGATCTTCGACGACGGTGTCACGCTCCGCCTCGACGACAACCGCTACTTCATGACCACGACGACCGGCGGCGCCGCGAACGTCCTGGACTGGCTGGAGGAGTGGCTGCAGACGGAGTGGCCCGAACTCGACGTCCACTGCACCTCGGTGACCGAGCAGTGGTCGACGATCGCGGTCGTCGGCCCCCAGTCACGCGAGGTCGTCGCCCATCTCGCCCCCGACGTCGACCTGTCGAACGAGGCCTTCCCGTTCATGGCCTTCCGCGAGACGACCCTGGCCTCCGGCGTCCCGGCCCGTATCTGCCGGATCTCCTTCTCCGGCGAACTCGCCTACGAGATCAACGTCTCCGCGTGGTACGGCCTGGCGGTCTGGGAGGAGGTGTACGCGATCGGACGGCCGTACGACATCACGCCGTACGGCACCGAGACCATGCACGTCCTGCGGGCCGAGAAGGGCTACATCATCGTCGGCCAGGACACCGACGGCACCGTCACCCCACAGGACGCGGGCATGTCCTGGGTGGTGTCGAAGCAGAAGGACTTCATCGGGAAGCGGTCCTACTCCCGCGCCGACACCTCCCGCGCCGACCGCAGGCAGTTGGTCGGTCTGCTGCCGGCCGACCGTACGACCCGGCTGCCGGAGGGCACCCAACTGGTGGCCGAGGGCGTGCCGTTGACCCCGGAGGCCGGGCCGGTGCCGATGCTCGGCCATGTCACCTCCAGCTACCACAGCCCGGCCCTCGGCCGCCCCTTCGCCCTCGCCCTCGTCGCCGGCGGACGGGCCAGGATCGGCGAGACCCTGCTCGCGCCGGTGGGCGAGGAACTGGTGCCCGTCGAGGTGGCCGACTTCGTCCTCTACGACCCCGAAGGGACCAGGCGAGATGGCTGAGCCGACGATCGACGCGGGCACGGCGGGCACGGGGGCGGGCCCGATGGCCCTGCGCACCAGCCCGCTGGCCCATCTGGAGGAGCGGATGCGGGCCGCCGCCGTCACCGGCGCCCGTGGCGTCGCGCTGATCGAGTGGCCGTTCCTCACGATGGTGAATCTGCGTGTCGACCCCGCCTCCGAAGGGGCCGACCGGGTCGAGAAGGCCCTGGGGGTGCCGCTTCCGCAGCGGTGCGGGCACACCACCACGTCCGGCCCGCACACGGTCGTCTGGCTCGGCCCCGACGAATGGCTCGTGGTCTCCCGCGCCGAAGGGGCCACTGTGGGCGCCGAGTTGCGGGAGGCGGTCGCGGGCGCCCCGGGCTCGGTCGTGGACGTCTCGGCGAACCGCACCACACTGGAGCTGAGCGGCCCGGCCGCCCGGCAGGTACTGGAGAAGGGCTGCCCGCTGGACCTCCATCCCCGGGCCTTCGGACCCGGACAGGCGGTGTCGACCACGGTCGGACCCGTCGCGGTGCTGCTCTGGCAGGTGGACGACACACCGACGTACCGGCTCTTCCCACGGTCCTCGTTCGCCGACTATCTGGCCCGCTGGCTCATCGACGCGATGAGCGAGTACGGCGCCGACGAGGTCGTCTGACGGCGCCTCGCTCTCCGCGTCCATCCCCCTGGCCGACGACCTTCACCTCGCTCACCACCGACGGCACGACGTTCTACGGCATCGCGGACGCGACGACGGCGACGTACGACCTGGTGAAGGGCGAGGGGTTGTGGGTCTCCGGCGACGGCGGACGCGGGTGGCGGCGCCACGGGCAGGGCGGATAGGCCATATCGGCGGGGCGGGTCAGGGGGTGAAGACCTCGTCGAGGCGGTCGATGGCTCCGTCGCTGCCGAGGTGGTAGGTGAACACCAGCCCGGAGTTCGGGTGTGCTTCGAGCCAGTCGAGGAACTCCTGGACGCCGATGGGCTGATTCTCGGTGCTCTCCACGATGGGGGTGGTCACGGTGATGTCGGCGGCCTGATCCAGCGGGATGTAGGTCTCTTTGCCGACCGTCTCGAAGGGCGCGCCGTCCGAGTCGGGGGTGCCGCATCCCCAGTTGCCGTGCTTGACGATCAGACTCAGGGATCCCCCTTCCGGGGTGTAGCGGTAGACCGCGATCTCGTCGGGGGAGATGGGCATCTTGTGGTCGCAGTCGTCAGCACCGCCATCACTCCCGTCGCTCCCGTCACCGCCGCCATCGGCTTTCGCAGCCGTAGCCGTGGGGGCCGATGGCTTGGAGGTGACCGGAACGCCTCCGGGGGCCTCGCCCTCGCCGCTCGCGCTCGTAGAAGCCTTGGCGCCGGGCTTCTTGGCCGTCGTGTCGGCCTGTGACCCGGTCTTGTCGTCGGTGCCGCTCGTGGCTGTGGCGGTCGGTGTCGTGTCACCGTCGGCACTCCCCGTGCCGCCGTCACCGGAACAACCTGTGAGGCCCAGCGCTCCTACGGCGCATACACCCAGCACGGCTGCCGTGACGGCGCCCGGTCTGCGGCGGCTCTTCCTCGGCATCAGGTTCATGCTTCGTCCCCCATCGTGGTGGTGCGAGATCTCCGTGAGCCCCGTCGGCTCGGGAGGAGGGACGAGTTTCGGCCGTTGGCAGTTGCGCGTCCTGGCCAGATTCTGCACTACGGCTTGAGTGAGGTCCGAGTGACCGAGGGGGAGGGCGGGGGAGGGTGGGCGTTGCGGGTCAGTGGTTCCGGGGCCGGACCGCGAAGCAGTGGTCCGGCCCCGGAGCGGGCCTCATGCCTCGCAGGCGCTCTTCGTGTCGTTCGTGTCGGCGGTGCATGTGTCGGTGTTGGCGCCCCCGTTGAGGGAGTCGTTGCCGAACACGCCGTCCACACCGTCGAGGGTGTCGTTGCCGGCCCCGCCGCTGTGGCTGTCGTTGCCGGCGCCGCCGACGAGGGTGTCGTTGCCCGTCCCGCCCACCAGGAGGTCGTTGCCCCCGAAGCCGGACAGTACGTCGTTGGCCGTGCCCCCGGTGAGCGTGTCGCCGAACGGGCTGCCGTAGACGAACTCGACGTCCGTGAGGACGTTGTCGCCCTCCCCGCCGACCCCGTCGTCCGCGGCGTTGTCGATGTCCACGACGACGCCGGCGGGGCTCTCCAGATAGTTGACGAGGTCGGTGGTGCCGCCCCCACCGCTGAGCCGGTCGGCGCCGGTACCGCCGACGAGCATGTCGAAGGTGGCACCGCCGTTCAGGGTGTCGTTGCCGGTGCCGCCGTTGAGGATGTTGCTGCCGGGGCTGGGGCCGCCGTTGATGACGTCGTTGCCCGACTCGCCCTTCAGATCACCGCGGATGTTGCCGGTCTTGGTGATGATGTCGTTGCCGTCACCGGCGTTGACCACGACCGTGTCGTTGTTCAGGTTCACCGGGCAGGACACCGAGCCGCCGACCTGGAGGGTGCAGCCGACACCGGCGGTCAGGGTGTCGGAGGTGTCCTGGATGACGACGTTGCTCCCGGACACACTGACCTTGATGTTGTTCGCACGGCCCGCCGCCGCGTTCACGACCACGTTGGTGCCGCTCTTGAACACACCGGTGGCCGCACTCGCGGACCCTCCGGTCAAGGTCACCGCGGAACCCGCCATCGCCGCGACCACCATGACCCGGAGTAACACTTTTCTGCCCATGGACTGCCTCTCGGTTACGTGAATCGACCCGTCCGCGCACCGCCGGGGTGCGTCGGACCGGGTCCCAAGGTGGCAGGCGGAGCAGGGCGGGACATGGGGGAAGGGCCCCCATTTACCGGTTGAGGCCCGAGAGCCGCAGGGCCCTTGTCATGGCGGGCCAGTCGAGTTCCCGCGAGTCGGTCTCGGTGACGAGGGACTTCAGAAGGTCCGGCGTCACCCGGTACTCCTCGGCGTGGCCGAGCAGCGTCTCCGCGTCGTGGGCCGGCATGGCGCCGTGCTCCCGGTCGGCGACCATCCTCAGTACGTCCTTCGTGTCGACGAAGCGGCTCATACCGCAGTCGAGCCCGTCGTCGTCCAGGGTCGCCGGGTACGGAGTCCGGGACCAGGCGCCGTTCTCGTACCAGTAGACGCAGCCCAGTTGCCAGCTTTTCATCAGGTCCCGCAGATGCTCGTGGGGGAGCCAGTCCGGGGCGCCGGCGAGCATGTCGAAGGGCGGCTCGTGCCACTTGACGTCGCTCGACTCGTCCTCGCCGTAGAGCACGTACCGTCCCTCGCCCCGCTGCGCGAAACCCCACCAGGTGCAGCCGCAGTCGTCCAGATGGAGGCCCTCGTCGTCCACCCAGGTTCCAATGCGGTGATGGCCGGCCCCTTCGTCCTCCGTGGTGGCCTCCAGCACGGCGATGAGCGCCCAGCGCGCCCACAGCACCTCCGCCGACGGCAGATCCCCGGGCAGCCCCGGCCGATTGATGGTCATGTCTGTCCGCGCCCTCCGGGCTCCACACCGATCACAAACCAGGCAAGGTTCTCATGGACCTGAGCGAGCTTGTTCCTGCCAGGGGTGTTCATGCTTCTGTGCGCAGCCAGGTGTTGCCTGCGCGGAGCCAGAGGGAACCGTCACGGCCCTGGCCGCAGTGCATGACGACCCGACCGGGCACCCGCAGCCGACGGCGGCTGGTTACCGTCCAGGTGGTGCCGTTGAGCTCGGCACGTATGAGTTCGACGGACCGCTTGTTGTGGTGGCGGCGGGTGAGTACCGCCCTGTTCCCGCAGACCGCGAATCCGTCCGGGGCATGGACGGGGCTTCGGTAGCTGGCGACGTCGCCGGTGGACGGAGTGATCCGCGTCAGAAAGGTGCCGCCTCTGCCGCTGCCCGAGTACCAGACGAGCCATACCTGTTCGTTCTCGGTCGCGGCGGTGCAGCCTTGCAGTGGGTGGTCGGGCAGTCGACCCTCGGGAGCCCAGGAGGCTCGGCCCCGGGTGTCCCAGCCCGCGAGGCCCGCTGCCGACTCGGGGTGGCCGCCGTAGACGCCCTCATCGCCGTAAGCCGTCCAGATGCCTCCGTGTACGTCGGTGACCAGGGCGGGAATGTCATCTCCGACGCAGAACTCGGCCTCAGGTGTTCCGGACGGGGAGAACACCACGGCGTTGGCCGTCCAGGGCCCCTCGGCCTCGCCCATGTTCTCGTCCTTGTTCTCGTGCCGGAACGTACGCCCGCTCACCAGCAGGAATCGGGAATCCGGGAGCAGGGCCAGGTGACTGGGCCTCATCCGGATGTCCTTCACCTGGGTGCGCCGTTCCTCCTGTCCCGTGACGGTGACCAGCTCACCTGTGAACGGGACTCGCGGGCTCCATCCGATCCACCCCTTGACGTAGCGGGTGTGCTGAAGGTGTCGCCGGTGGACCAAGAGAACCGCAAGCTCCCCGGCGGGCCCGACGTTCCACCAAAGGGCTCGGTGTCCCCGCATGGCATCGGCAGCGGGAAGCCGCCACACGTTGTGCGGCGCGGCATCGGAACCAGCAGTCAGGGAGCGGAGATTCAAGGGATTCATGTGGAGTTGCCTCTACGACTCCGGAGCCATGCAGCCCGAAGAGCACTACCCTACCGGCCCTCACCCGGCCGGGCCTCCGCGAGAATCAGCTGGGCGCGCCCGGGGCCCGGTGCAGACGGGCGCCGGTGAATCGCCCGTCCTCGAAGTCGAGCCGTACGCCGTCCAGATGGCCGAAGGGTGTGCCCCACGACGCGTGATCCGCGTCGGGCAGGCAGCTCACCAGCGCAGGTTCGATGGAGCCGCCGTGCGAGACGATGAGCGCGCCGCTGCCGTCCGGTACGGACCGGACCGCCTCGGTCCAGATCTTCCGGTGTTCCGCTGCCACGGCGGCGAGTCCACCGCCGTCCGCCAGCAACTCGGCGTAACGAACGTACGGTTGAGGCCAACCCCACTGGTCGTGGTGCCCGACCTCGCCCGGAACGTAGCCGGATGGCATGTCGACGGCATCGTCGACAGCCCAGCCCATCGCGATCGCCGTCTCGATCGCTCGCGGCGACGCACTGGTCACCACCAGCTCGAAGGACCCCAACTCGGCACCTACAGCGCGCGCGAGCCCGACCCCGGACGCGGACAGATGCGAACCGCGGCCGCGAGCCACCCCCTTCTTCGTCGGCGCATGCCGCCGAATCTCCAGCCACCGCATCCCGCAACCCTACAGAAACGGACGTGCCGGCTGAGGGCTGCGGCTGCGCCGTGCGGGCCCGAGTGACCGGAGGCGATGCCGCGGGTAGGCAGTGGGGCCTGAGGTCTCCGGTCGAGGGCCCGCCCGGACGGTGTGTCAGAGCACGGCGAGCCGGTCCACCAGCAGTTCCGTCCTCCGCTCGGTGTCCTCCGGCGGTAGCCGTCCCGCTCGGGTCAGGGAGGCCAGCCCGTGCAGGGACGCCCAGAACACCTCGGTGAACATTCCCGGGTGGACGCCGTCCCCGGCGACCTCGCCGAGGCTTTCCAGCAGGGCGGCGAAGGCGTCCTTCAGCGGCTCCGGGGTGTCCTCCTGGGCGAACGCCAGACCGCCGTCGAGCCGGAACATGGCGTCGTAGACCGCCGGGTTGCGCTCGGCGAAGTCGAGGTAGGCGCGGGCGAGGGCGGTGACCCGGGCGCGAGGGCCGTCCGCGGCTGAGGTCGCCGCCCGCAGCGCCACGGCCATCTCGGCGGCACCTTCGAGGGCGACGGCGCCGATGATCTCGCGCTTGCCGCGGAAATGGCTGTAGAGGACGGGCTGGCTGTATTCGATGCGCTCGGCGAGCCGGCGAGTGGTGACCGCGTCCCAGCCCTGCTGCTCGGCGAGTTCGCGGGCCGTCGCCACGATGAGGCGCTCACGGACCGCCCGTTCGCGCTCCTTGCGTTCCTGTACCGACATGGGCCGATTCTAGCACCGCTAGACAATCGAGCGTGAGTAGGTCTAGCGTTGCCTCATCAGCTAGCGACGCTAGATCCTGGGAGGGGCATGATGCTCAACGCACTTGAGGTCTTCACCATCGTGGTCGTCGGCGTGATGGTGGGGGTGGAGTTCTCCGTGGCCTTCGTCGTCAACCCGATCCTCAAAGCTCTCCCCGAGGACAGCGGTCAACTCGGCCGCGCCCACGGGGGCCGCATGCTCGGCGCCGTCATGCCGTTCTGGTACATCGGCTCGCTCGCCCTCGTCGCGGTCTGGGCCGTCGCCGGATGGCACGACCCCGGCGCCGGCCTCGTCGTCCTCGCCGGCGCGCTGCTGATCCTGAGCGTGGTCATGTCGCTCCTGCTGCTCGTCCCGATCAACAACCGGGGCAAGACGTGGACCCCCGAGAACCGGCCCGAGGACTGGAAGGAGCAGGCGAACCGCTGGGACCGCTTCCACTACGTCCGCGTCGCCGTCATCATCGCCGCCTTCGCGTTGCTGGCCGCCGCCCTCGCCTGAGCCTGCGGGCCACACCGCGTCTGCGGCGCTCAACTCGCCTGAGCCTGCGGGCCACACCATGCCGGAACGGCCGGCCAGGGGCCGCTGGCGCGGCGCACAATCCCCACTCCCCCGAGTGGCGGCGGGTCACCGAAATCCCGGCACCCGGGAATGCGGCCGGCGCCAAGAGCCCACCACTGCGCCCCGATAATCGCTTGCCTGTCGGCGACGGTCTGGTTGCAATGACCAGCATGATCACCCAGGTGCGCTCGCCGCGGCGAGATGAGATGAACGCGTACGACCGGGACCCAGAACGGCGCGAGTTGAGCGAGCCGCGACCGAATCCTCACTCGGGAGACGTCGACGCATGACTACTACGCCGGCATCCCAGCCTTGGGCGGAGCGGACTGACGGATCCTCCGTCCAGATCGGCGTACTCGCTCCGCTGACTCGGCCCGGCTGGGTCGAGGCGGGTCAACACCTGCTCGCCGGACTGGAGTTGGGCGTTCGCGAGGTCAATGACGCCGGTGGGATCGTCGGAAGACCGCTCGAACTGGTGGTCAGGGACACCGCGGCCGATCCGCAGAGGGCCGCGGCGGTCGTGGACGAGCTGGCCGGTCTGGGCGTGGCCGCCTTGGCGGGGGAGTATCACAGCGTCGTCGCTCGCGCCGCCGCCGGCCGGGCCGACGCGCTCGGCCTGCCGTTCCTCTGCTCGTCGGCGGTTCTCGACGCGCTCACCGACCAGCCGACGGAATGGGTCGCGCGTCTCTCCCCACCGCAGTCACGCGGCTGGCGCGTGTACGCCGACTTCCTCCTCGGCGCGGGCCACCGCCGTATCGCCGTGGCGGCCCAGCCGAGTGTCTACTGGGCGTCCGGAACCCGCATTCTGCGGGACTACTTCGCCGAACGAGGCGGCACCGTCGTCGAACTCGACATGAGCGCGCTCACCCCCACGGCCGTCTGCGACGAACTCGCCGACCACCGCGCGACAGCCCTCCTCCTGCTGGTCGGCCACCCGGAGCCGGCCGTGCCGATCGTCAGGTCCGTACGCGGCGACCAGCGCCTCGCCGGGATCATGGTCGGTGCTCCGGCCGGGCAACCGGAGTTCGCCGAATGGGCGACCTCGCTGGGCGACGACGGTGCCGCGATCCCGTTCCTGCGTTACCTGCCCGAACGCCTCAGCCCACTCGGCGTACGAGTCGAGGGGGCCCTCCGCGAGAGGTTGGCCGGTGCGCCCTCGTTCGTCGCCTTCGAGGGCTATGACACGGTCGCCGTCCTCGCCGATGTGCTGCGTTCCCACGGCACGGACCGGGCGCGTACGGCCCAGTCCTGGCCGCACGTCGCAGTCGAAGGCACCCGGGGGCTGATCCGGTTCTCCCGCGTGCCAGGCATCGGCGTTTGGCAGTGGGCTCGGCCGCCCATCCAGGTCGTCGATCGAGATCCGGCGGACCCCGATCGCTTCCGGATCCTCCATGCCGCCTGAGACCAGGGCCGACCAGGACGGCGACGAGTACTTCCGCGCCGCCGCCCGGGTCACCCTCGGCAGCGTGCTGCTCGCCCTCGGCCGCCACGACGAGGCCTCCGACGCCTGCCGGGAGGCGCTCAAGCCGGCCCGCGGCCGAGGTGCGCACGACCTGGAGGCCCGCGCCCTGATCGGACTGGCGTCCGGCAGGCGCCCTCTCGACCACGAACAGGCCACCGTGGCGCTGGACATCACCGCCGCACGGAATACCGCCTGGTGGAGGGCGAGGCGCTGACCGCCCTGGCCCGGGCCGGCCTTGAACGGGGGGAACCCCCCGAACTCCCGCAGACCCTCCGGTAGTTCGCCTACCACCCCTCCTGAAGCTCGTCGTCCTCCCCGGCCTCCAGCAGGGTCGCCGCCTCGCCCACGACCCTGCGATCCGGCTGGCCGACCACCTCGTGGTCCTTGCCGGTGTAGTCGAAGCGGGCCAGCACACTGCGCATGGCCTCCACGCGGGCCCGCTTCTTGTCGTTGCTCTTGACCACGGTCCACGGGGCCTGCTCGGTGTCCGTCTCGCGGAACATGGCGACCTTCGCGGAGGTGTAGTCGTCCCAGCGGTCCAGGGAGGCCAGGTCCATCGGGCTGAGCTTCCACTGCCGTACGGGATCGACCTGACGGATCGTGAAACGGGTGCGCTGTTCGCCCTGGGACACCGAGAACCAGAACTTCACCAGGTCCACGCCGTCGTCGACGAGCATCCGTTCGAAGGCGGGCGCCTGCCGCATGAAGCGCCGGTACTCGTCGTCCGTGCAGAAGCCCATGACCCGCTCCACGCCGGCTCTGTTGTACCAGGACCGGTCGAACAGCACGATCTCCCCGGCGGTCGGCAGATGCTCGACGTACCGCTGGAAGTACCACTGCCCCTTCTCACGCTCGGTCGGCTTCTCCAGGGCCACCACCCGGGCGCCGCGCGGATTGAGGTGCTCGGTGAAGCGCTTGATCGTGCCGCCCTTGCCCGCCGCGTCCCGCCCCTCGAAGACGACGACGAGCCGGCGCCCGGACTCCTTGATCCAGCTCTGCAGCTTCAGCAGCTCGATCTGCTGCAACCGCTTGTGCCAGTCGTACTCCCCGCGCTCCATGCGCCGCGCGTAAGGGTAGTTCTCCCGCCACGTGTCCACCGGGCTGCCGTCGGGCCGGATCAGTACCGGATCGTCGTGATCGCTGTAGTCGACACGCATGTCGCTGAGCAATTCGGTCATCTCTACTTCCCTGGAGCGTCAGTGGAACTGCGGCACGATCAGATAGATCCCGTACGCCACCACGGCCGCGCACGCGAGGAAGCACAGCCCGGCCACGCCGAGCCCCACCGTGTCGGTACCGCCGTCGCCCTCGCGCGCGGTCTCCGCGCGGGCCAGACCCAGTACCCCGAGGGCGAAGACGACGACCACTCCGACCGTGACTCCGGTACTCACCGAGGCGACCTCGCCGAGGGCGCTCCAGTCAAGCTGCATCGCTCGTACTCTCCTTACTCTCCCGGAACTCTCCCGGACTTGGGCGGCTCAGGCGGCGGTGGAGACCGGTGCCGGTACCGCGACGCGGACGTTGACCTCGTGGGTCTCGTTGACGTTGGACGCGTGCACCGGGTTGCGGCGCGACATGAGGACGATGAAGCCGGCCCCGGCGAGGGCGAGGAGCGCGATCACCACGAGGCCGAGGTTCCCGCCGTGTGTCACCACGCTCGCGGCGAGACCGCCGACCAGCGCGGCGGCTGGGAGCGTCACCAGCCACGCGATCACCATCCGTCCCGCCGTTCCCCATCGCACCTCGGCGAGACGCCTGCCCAGGCCGGCGCCGAGGATGCCTCCGGAGCACACCTGCGTGGTCGACAGCGCGAAGCCGAGGTGCGCGGAGGTCAGGATGACCGTCGTGGAGGCGGCTTCCGCGGCGAAACCCTGCGGTGACTGGATGTCCGTCAGTCCCTTGCCCATGGTCCGGATGATCCGCCAGCCACCGAGATACGTACCGAGGCCGATCGCGAGTCCGGCCGAAGCGATCACCCACAGCGGCGGCCCGGCGTCGTGGCCGAGCGCCCCGGCCGAGATCAGTGTGAGCGTGATGACGCCCATCGTCTTCTGCGCGTCGTTGGTGCCGTGCGCGAGCGAGACCAGCGAGGCCGAGGCGATCTGTCCGAGCCGGAAGCCCCTCGTCACCGTCTTCTGCCGGGCCCGGGCGGTGATCCGGTACGCGAGATAGGTCGCGATCAGCGCGGCCACGCCCGCGACCAACGGCGAGGCGACCGCCGGGATCAGCACCTTCTCGACGACCTTGCCGAAGTGCACCCCGTGCTCCCCGGCGCCCACCCACACGGCCCCGATCAGACCGCCGAACAGCGCGTGCGACGAGCTCGACGGCAGCCCGAGCAACCACGTCGTCAGGTTCCACAGGATCGCGCCGACCAGACCGGCGAAGATCATGCCCGGTGTCACCAGGGTGTCGTCCACGATTCCGCCCGAGATCGTCTTCGCGACCTCGGTGGACAGGAACGCGCCGACGACGTTCAGTACGCCGCTGATCAGGACCGCTGTTCTGGGCCGCAGCGCGCCGGTGGCGATCGAGGTCGCCATCGCGTTGGCCGTGTCGTGGAAGCCGTTGGTGAAGTCGAACGCGAGGGCCGCGACGATGACGACGGCCACGAGGAACGTGATGTGGTCCATACCGTCGATGCAAGCAAGCCGAGGAATACGGGCGGCGAAGCGGAAGCAAAGGCTACGCATGCACGTGGTCATGCCACCTACAAGTCCGCTGTTCCGGCGCGTGAGCCGGTCATTCCCTCCGGGGAGTTCGACCGGGTACGCGCATCCGGGAGTTCGACGGGGCGGCCGTCCTGACGAACCCCGCCCTCGACCCGCACGGCCTCACAACGTGCCCGTGACGACTCCTCGCCAGGTCCACCCCGCGGCCAGGACGGTGTCCTGCAAGGGGTTCTTCAGGTCGGACGTGTCGAAGTGGAACGTCCCTGTCGCATCGGGGCCGTGCTCCTCGCCCCCGCCGAGCGTCCAGCGCTTCGAGACGGTCCGTACCTGGCCACGGTGCGCCTCGGCCGCGAGGACCAGCCTCGGAGTGTCACCGGCCCATGTGACCTCGTACTGCCGGTCGAGGGAACGGACTTCGTTCTTCTCCGCGACCAACCGCATACGGACCTGGAACACCCGGCTCACCCGGGCGCGGACGAAGAACGTCCGCCAGCCCGGGTCCAGGACACGCCACTCGGCCACCAGATCGGCCCCCTCCGCGCGGCCGTCCCGGACGACGTACGGCACATCAGGACTGTTGAGGCCGAGCAGTTCCGCCTGGACCTCCACGGCCGTTCGCGCGGCGACACCGTCGGCGGGGCGTCTGGTGCCGGTCAACTTGTCGAAGAGTCCCATGACTTCAGCCTATATAGGGGGTCGGGTCATGGTGTCGTGCGGATCCGAGGCTGCTGGACGCCGGCGGTGCGGTTCGGGATCAGGAGCGTGGCCGCAGCCAGTGCCGCGCGGCGTCCAGCGTCACCTCGATGTCGTCGCTCCATGAACAGACTTCCAGCCATGACAGACAGCCGGACTCGGCGAAGACCAGGACCTCACCGGGGCACACACCGGCCTCGGTGACGAGTCGCGCCTCGGCTGCCACGACCGTGCCGGGGCCGGTGGGCGCGGGCTCGACCAGGCCGGTGTCGAGTGCGAAGCAGGCGGTACCGCACCCGCATGCGCAGCGCGCTCGTACGCTGAGGTGGGGCATCTGCCGTCGGAGCGCGACATGAACCGGGTCTGCCGTGCCCAGGACCGCCGCGAGCACCTCGGCCACATCGGCAGGCAGGCTCTCGGTCATCCCGTCACCGTATCCGACCAGGTGACGCGGTCCGGACGTGGTGAGGTCATCGAGTACGGTGCCCGGAGCCCGCATCCCGTGGTGACGAGGCTCGGCAGGCCGCCGGCCAGGCCGAACGCGGAGGCACTGCACCGGCAGTTGGACGGTCCGAGAGCGCTCCTGCCCGGCCGCGTCCTGAGGGACGTGTCTGCCATGTGACTCCGAACCACCGAACTGTCATGAGGAGGCGGGGAGTTCCTGCTCGGCCCAGATCGTCTTGCCGGTGTAGGTGTGGCGGGAACCCCAGCTCTGGGTGAGCTGGGCGACCAGGAGGAGTCCGCGGCCGCCTTCGTCGAACGTGCGCGCCCGGCGCAGGTGGGGGGCGGTGCTGCTGGCGTCGGAGACCTCACAGATCAGGTTGCGGTCGCGGATCAGCCGGAGCTGGATGGGGGGTCCGCCGTAGCGGATGGCGTTGGTGACCAGCTCGCTGACGATCAGTTCGGTGACGAAGGCGGCCTCGTCCAGGCCCCAGACGTCCAGCTGGCGGCAGGCGTTCTTACGTGTCTCGGCGACCGAGGCGGGGTCGGACGGCACGTCCCAGGTGGCGACGTGGGCAGCGTCCAGGGCACGGGTCCGGGCCATGAGCAGAGCCACGTCGTCGGCGGGGCGCTCCGGGAGCAGCGTCCGCAGCACGGTGTCGCAGGTGTCTTCCAGCGACCCGGTCCGCCGGGCCAGGGCCGCGCGCAGGGCGTCGAGGCCCTCGTCGATGTCGTGGCCACGGGCTTCGACGAGACCGTCGGTGTACAGCGTGAGGACGCTTCCCTCGGGCAGTTCGATCTCGGCGGCCTCGAACGGCAGACCTCCCAGCCCCAGCGGCGGGCCCGCCGGGACGTCGAGGAACTCCACGGTGCCGTCCGGGGTGGTCAGCGCGGGCAGGGGATGCCCGGCCCGGGCCAGTGTGCAGAGCCGGGAGACCGGGTCGTAGACCGCGTACAGACAGGTCGCGCCGATGCCGCCGGTGAAGTCGGCCGCGCGTTCGGCTTCGGCGGACAGATGGATGACGAGGTCGTCCAGGTGGGTCAGGAGCTCGTCGGGCGGAAGGTCGACATCGGCCAGGGTGCGTACGGCGGTGCGCAGCCGCCCCATGGTGGCCGACGCCTGGATGCCGTGGCCGACGACATCGCCGACGACGAGCGCGACCCGGGCGCCGGACAACGGGATCACGTCGAACCAGTCGCCGCCGACACCTGCCTGGGCGCTGGCCGGCAGATAGCGGGAGGCGACGTCGACGGCGGCCTGCGGGGGCAGCCGCTGCGGCAGAAGACTGCTCTGCAGGGTGAGGGAGGTGCGGCGCTCGCGGGTGTAGCGGCGGGCGTTGTCGATACAGACGGCGGCCCTCGCGGTGATCTCCTCGCCGAGAAGCAGGTCGTCCTGCTCGAAGGGTTCCGGGCGTTGGTGCCGGGAGAAGGTGGCCACGCCGAGGGTGATGCCACGGGCGCGCATCGGTACGGCGAGCACCGAGTGGAAGCCGTACCGCCGCACCCTGTCGGCCCGCTCCGGGACCTGGCTCGCCCACTTGTCGATGGCGGGCTCGGTCACCTTGCGGATCAGCGGGCGATCGACGGCCAGGCACTCGGCCGCGGGCGACTCGTCCGGGTAGGCGGCCAGCGTCCCAGGCTCGACCACGGCCTCGGGGCAGCCCTCCAGGACGGACTGGTTGGCGACCCTGCGCAGCATGACAGGACTGGGCGGCGGCCCGGTGGGCGGATCGTCGCCCCCTTCGATGGCGGGGAGGAGGTCGACGGTGACGAAGTCCGCGAAGCGGGGGACGGCCACGTCGGCGAGTTCCTGCGCGGTACGGGCGAGGTCCAGGGTGCTGCCGATGCGGACGCTCGCGTCGTTGAGCAGGGCCAGCCGACCCCGGGCCAGATGCTCCTCGGTCACGTCGTGGGCGGAGAGGAGCACTCCCCGTACCCTTCCCTCGGCGTCCGGCACCGGGGTGAGCGTCGTGGCCCAGATGCTCTCGCGGTCGTGGCCGACCATGTGCAGGGTCTGCCGCAGATCCTGCTGTTCGCCGGTCTGCAGCGCCCGGCGCATGCACTGTTCCGTGCGATGGCCCTCCGGGTCCACCACGATCTCCGACACGCGCAGTCCCCGCATCGCCGCTTCGGGCAGGCCGATCACCCGCTCCATGTCCGCGTTCGCCCGCCGCAGCCGCAGGCCGGTGTCGTAGAGCGCCGTCGCGGACGGGGACCGGGCGAACGCCCACATCACCAGCGCGTCGTCCTGGGTCGGCGGCGCCGGGCGGACCATGGAGGAGACCAGAAGCCACGCGCCGGCCCCCGCCTCCTCACCGTCCGGCTCCCGGCGGTGCGCCAGCAGGTTCACCGTGAGGCGGTGGCCGTCCCGGTGCCGGAGGCTGACCTCCCCGTTCCACCTCGGCAGGGTCCGCAGGGGCAGCAGTGCCCGCGCGGACGGCTCCTCGGCGAGCAGTCGCGCCACAGGCCGGCCGACGACCTCCTCGGACCGGAATCCGAGCAGCCGCCGCGCCCCCTCGCTCCACCCGGTCACGATGCCGTGCGGATCCACCGTGGCACGCGCGGTGCCCGCCTCGTCGACGGGGTCGCTCGACCGCCGCGCCTTCCGGTCGTCGCCGGCGGCATCAGAACCCGTCATCGCGCTTATCCGCCCTCGCCTCGGTCTATCCACCCTGCGCCCGGGGTCGGCCGGGAGCAACCGATGGGTGGAACAGTCGAACATCTAGGATTAATCATGATGTACGAGTAAAAACCCGCCAGTACGTCGACGAGGGAGGGCAGCCCATGACTGCCACCAGCGGGGAGACGTGGCCGGACGCGGCCGAATGGACCGGGAAGATCTACAGCGGCGGCTGGCGGCAGCCCGAGGGCGGAACCCAGCCGGTGTACGAGCCCGCCACGGGAGCCCGGCTGGCGGAGGTGGGCGTGGCGTGGCCCCGGGATGTCGCCCGGGCCGGTGCGCTGGCCGCCCGCGCCCAGCGGGACTGGGCCGAGGCGGCACCCGCGGAGCGCGCCGAGGTGCTGCTCCGCGCCGCCCAGGGACTGCGGGACCACAGTGACGCGATCCGCGAGTGGATCGTCAGGGAGTCCGGAGGCGTCCCGGCGAAGGGCGACTACGAGATCGCGGCCGGACTCAGCCAGCTCGCACAGGCCGCCGGGATGGCGTCACTGCCCCTCGGAGAGATCCTCAGCCCGTCGTTCCCCGGCCGGGCCAGCCATGCGTGGCGGGTGCCGCTGGGCGTGGTCGGCGTCATCAACCCCTGGAACGCGCCCCTGCTGTTCGCCATGCGTGCCCTCGCACCCGCCCTGGTGCTGGGCAACGCCGTCCTGCTCAAGCCCGATCCGCACACGCCGGTGTCCGGTGGCGTCGTCGTCGCGCAGTTGTTCGAGGATGCGGGGCTGCCGGAGGGCCTGCTCCATGTCCTGCCCGGAGGCCCTGGGACCGGCGAGGCCGTCGTGACCGATCCCCATGTCGCGATGGTCTCGTTCACCGGCTCCGCCCAGGTCGGCCGCACGATCGCCCGCGCGGCAGGCGACCGGCTCAAGCGGGTCGCCCTGGAACTGGGCGGCAAGAACTCGATCGTCGTACTCGACGACGCGGACGTCGACGCCGCCGCGGCGGCCGGTGCGATGAGCACCTTCGGCTACCAGGGGCAGGCATGCGTCGCCGCCGGACGCCATCTGGTGCACGACGACCTCGTGGAGCCGTACACCGAGGCACTGATCGGGCACGCCGCGGCGCTCAGGGTCGGCGACCCCCGCGAGGACGGTGTGGCCCTCGGCCCCGTGATCAGCGAGCGACAGGCCGCGAGGATCGAGCGCATCGTGGAGGAGAGCGTGTCCGCCGGCGCCCGCGTGCTGGTCGGCGGACACCGGGACGGGCTGTTCTACCCGCCCACCGTCCTGGACCGCATCGAGCGCACCATGCCCGCCTTCACCGAGGAGATCTTCGGGCCGGTCGCCCCCGTCGTCGCCTTTCGCACCGACACCGAGGCCGTCGAGATCGCCAACGACACCGAGTACGGCCTGACATCGGCCGTCCACTCCCGTTCGCTGCCGCGAGCCACCGCCCTCGCCGGACAGTTGCGTACGGGCATGGTCCACATCAACGACGTCACCGCCCAGGACGCCGCGAACGCGCCCTTCGGCGGAATGGGAGCGTCGGGCAACGGCTCCCGCGTCGGCGGCACCGCCAACCTGGAGCAGTTCACCCAGTGGCGCTGGGCGACGATGCCGGACGGCCGGACGCCGACTCCGTGATCAGACTTCACCGAAGGCCCGTCGGCAGGCGCCCGGCAGGCGCCCGGCAGGCGCCCGGCAGGCGCCAGCGGGGGCCCGGCAGGCGCCGGGCGGGCGTCAGAGCGGG
>NZ_JBEOYO010000019.1:0-170274 GCF_040297125.1 Streptomyces sp. NPDC001868
TCCCCGCGCCCCTGAAAAAGCAGGGGCTGCGCCCCGTGCTTTTTCAACGGCCCGCAGGGGCCGTTGCCTTCAGGGGCGCGGGGAACTGCGCGACCAGCCCCCACGCACCCGCACCCGACCACGCACCCTCCCTCACATCAACAGGTCGTCCACCTGGGCCTCGCCCTCCCGGTAGCGGCGGGCGATCTCGGCGCTGCAGTCGTCGGCGGTGCGCTGGAGGCGCTGGCGGCGGCTGGAGATCTGTTGTTCGTGGTGGACGAGACGGGCGAGGCCCGCGGTGAGTTCGTCGTCGGTGCGGGCCTGGAGGTCGGACAGCTCCACCTCGTCGAGCATCTCGGCGGCGAGCAGACGGAACTCCTCCCCGTACGGCGTGCCCACGGTGACATGGCGGGCCGAGGACCGGTGCCGGGCCGGGGCGTCCGTCAGGATCGCCGAGAGCCGGTCGACGAGCGCCGAGGGCTCTCCCGGGGCCCCGGGGTCCGCCGCACCGCCCCGGCGGGCCAGTTCGGCGCGCAGGATGTCGATACGGCCCTGGAGCAGCCGCCGCAGATAGCTGAGGTCGGCCTCGTCCCGCTGGGCGTCCCGGCGCAGTGCGCGCAGTTCGGGCAGCCGCAGCCGGGACAGATCGTGCTCGGCCTGGTCCGGCGGCGGCAGTGGTCCGCTGTCCGTGCGCTGGACCGGTGGCCGGCGGACGCCGGGGCCGGGCCCCGGGGTGGTACGGGTAAACGTCGCAGTCCCCGGGGGCTGCCCGGTACTCGATGTGCTCATGCGCCTCAACCGTCCCCTCGACCGGTGTGTGTGAGCATGGTGCCACTCCCGGTAGCCACTATGTGACCGAGTCCCCGCGATCCACCCCAGATGGGCGGTAATGGATCAATGAGAAAGACCGGGCAAAGCGCTCTTCAAACCCCCGTGATCACAAACCCCCCGTAAGAGGGACCCCCTCACGTACGACTGATGGACGTCGACGGCATGATGGTCGGCATGCGTGCGGTGGTGCAGAGGGTCGACGGCGCGAGCGTCGTCGTGGACGGTGAGACGGTCGGGGCGATCGAGGGCGAGGGGCTGTGCGTCCTGGTGGGGGTGACCCACGACGACACCAAGGAGAAGGCGGCACAGCTGGCCCGCAAGCTGTGGTCCGTACGGATGCTGCACGACGAACGGTCGTGCAGCGACGTCGACGCGCCCTTGCTGGTGATCAGCCAGTTCACCCTGTACGGGGACGCCCGCAAGGGACGCCGCCCCACCTGGAACGCCGCCGCCCCGGGCGACATCGCCGAACCCCTCGTCGACGAGGTCGTCGCACAGCTCCGGGCCCTGGGCGCCACGGTGGCGACGGGCCGCTTCGGCGCGTCCATGCGAGTGTCCCTGACGAACGACGGCCCGTTCACGGTTCTGCTGGAGATGTAGGGAGGCGTAGGCCCGAAGGGCCACGCCTCCAGGGGCGCGGGGAACTGCGTGAGAAGCCCCACCGGACCCGCACGGACACACCCACCCAGAGGGTCGAAGAGGCGCAGCCCCTGAAGGACTACGGCTCGACCACAACCTCCTGCGCCGCCGCCGTCGTATCGGCCATGAGCTTCGCGTCCACAGCCACATTCCGCTTGATCAGTGCCAGAGCGACCGGCCCCAACTCATGGTGACGGGCCGACGTCGTGATGAACCCGAGCTTGCGCCCCTCGGGCCCGTCCTCCGCGAGCCGGATCTCCGCACCCCGCGGCGGAAGATGGACCTCACTGCCGTCGAGGTGAAGGAACACGAGCCGACGCGGCGGCTTACCGAGGTTCTGCACGCGGGCAACGGTCTCCTGCCCCCGGTAGCACCCCTTCTGCAGATGCACCGCCGAACCGATCCACCCCAGCTCGTGCGGAATGGTGCGGTGATCGGTCTCGAAACCGAGCCGGGGACGGTGGTGCTCGACACGCAGCGCCTCGTACGCGAGAAGACCGGCGGCGGGGCCCGCCTTCGCGGCGTACGCCTCCAGATCCGCACGCGGCAGGAACAGATCACGGCCGTACGGCGTCTCGCGGACGACGACACCCTCCGGGACCTCGGCGATCGAACCGGCGGGCAGATGCACGACCGCGAACTCGGCCGTCCGGTCGGCCGCTTCCACCCGGTAGAAGAACTTCATCGACTCCAGGTAGGCGAGCAGCGCCTCCTGGGTGTCGGGCTCGACATGGGCCCAGACGGTCGTGCCGTCGTCGACCAGGTACAGCGCGTGCTCGATGTGGCCGTTGGCCGAGAGGATCAGCGCCTCGGTGGCCTCGCCGGTGGGGAGTTCGCTGACGTGCTGGGTGAGCAGCAGGTGCAGCCAGCTGAGCCGGTCCTCGCCGGATACGGCGATGACGCCCCGGTGGGAGAGGTCGACGAATCCCGTGCCGTCGGCGAGGGCGCGCTGTTCTCGGAACAGGTCGCCGTAGTGGGCGGCGACACCTTCGTCCACACCCTCGGCGGGGACGGCGCCGGACAGGGACAGCAGAGGACTCTTCATACGTATAAGCCTACGACTCGGTAGTTGAACTCTTGGCAGTCGGACTCTCGGCAATCGAACCCTTGGTGGCCGGACTCTTCGCAGCCGCGCTCTTGGCCCTGGTGGCCTTGCGGGAGCAGTCCTCGCAGCGGCCGAAGATCGCGAAGTGCTTCATGTCGGTGTCGAAGCCGAACGTCTCGCGCAGCTTGGCCGTGAAGTCCGCCGCCACCGACACATCCGCCTCGATCACGTTCGTGCAGTCCCGGCAGACGAGGTGGATGTGGTGGTGCCGGTCGGCCAGGTGGTACGTCGGCGCCCCGTGCCCCAGATGGGCATGGCTGACCAGCCCGAGCTCCTCCAGGAGCTCCAGGGTCCGGTAGACCGTGGAAATGTTGACCCCCGACGCCGTCTTCCTCACTTCCACGAGGATGTCGTCGGGGGTCGCGTGTTCGAGAGTGTCCACGGCTTCGAGCACGAGTTGCCGCTGCGGCGTCAGCCGGTAGCCGCGCTGCCTGAGGTCACTCTTCCAGTCGGTGCTCACCACACCACGAGTCTAGAACTACTTGAAGAACGCGATGCCGTCGTCCGGCATGTCGTCCGGGAGGGCCTTCGCCCAGCGCTCGACGTCCTCGGGGGTGACGACCTTCTTGAGGTGTGCGGACATGTAGGGGCGCAGCTCGACATCCGGCGTCGATTTCTCGCCGACCCACATCAGGTCGCTGTGCACATAGCCGTACAGCCGCTTGCCACCGCTGTAAGGACCGGAGGCCGCCGTACGGGCGACCGCGTCCGTGACCAGGTCGATCTGCGGCTTCTGCTTGGCCAGCTCGCCGTACCAGACCTCGACGACGCCGTCGTCCCGGGTCATGACGATCTCGACCTTGCGGTCGGCGTCGATACGCCAGAACCCGGACTCGGTCTCCAGCGGGCGGACCTTGTTGCCGTCCTTGTCCAGCACCCAGGTGTGGGAGTGGTACTCCAGGAAGTCCCGGCCGTCGTGGGAGAAGGTGACCTCCTGGCCGAAGTTGCATTTCTCGGAGCCGGGGAAGTCATGGACGCCCGCGCCCGCCCAGTCGCCGAGCAGGAAGGCGAGGGGGACGAGGTCCTTGTGCAGGTCGGACGGGATCTCGATCATGAGTGGCGGTTCCTGGATGTCCTCGACGTGGGTCAGCGCTGGCCCTGGTACAGCTTCTTCACGGTCAGCCCGGCGAAGGCGAGAACGCCGACGGCGACCAGGACCAGCAGGGTCTCGAAGAAGATGATCACGGGATGCTCCTCGGATGAGCGGAGGGTCGGTACTGCACAGGGCCGGGCCCCAGCTTACGCGGCTGCCGCCGGGGCTTCGCCGTGAGGTGGGGCCCCGGCCCGCCCGACCGGCATCAGCCCAGCAGCTGGCTCTGCAGCACCACGGTCTGCTGGAAGGGGACCGCCGGCGTCCCTGCCCCGCGCGACTGCAGGATCACCGCGTACACGTCCCCCGCCGAGAGGTAGGCCTGACGGACCTGCTCGGCGCCGAACGGCTTCGCCTCGGCGTAGGCGGTACGGGAGATCCCCGAGACGGCGGCCGCCTCCGGGAAGTCCTCGTCGTGGACGACCTCGCCCGCACCGCGTACCCGGTAGGTCGGGCTGACATGAGCCAGGGCGTGGCTCGCCAGCTCGGTCTCCACGATGTTCGCCGTGTTGAACCGGAGCAGATAGACCCGCGTCCGGGTGCCGTCCGGGGTGGTCCAGCCACGGGCCGCGATGTGCCGCAGGCCGGTGTCGACGAGCTTCTGCCCGAGCTCCTCGCGGTCCTCCGGCTCGAACTCCGCCAGATACCTCTTCACCGGCAGCCACCCGTCCGAGCCGCGCAGCGCCGCGTTCTCCTTCGCCCCCTCGGGCGCGGGCAGGAGGAGCGCGCGCAGATCGGCGTGGTGTGCCCCGGCCGGGTTGTCCTCGGCGAAGGGTGCCGGGCTTCCGGACGGGAGCGGGGGCCTGACGAGCCGGGGGAAGACCCAGCGCCCGTCCGACTCCGTGGCCAGACCGGGTACGTCCGTGCGCTCCGCCCCGGCGATCCCGTACGCCGTCGCCGTCCCCACCGAGGCGAAGACGGCCACGGCGGCGGTCCAGCGCAGGACGGCACGCAGGGCTCGACGGTCGCGGCGGGGCGGGACCGACGCCGGTGCCGGGGCCGGAGTCGGTGCCGGGGGCTCCGCCCGGTCCGACGCCGGAGCCGGGGCCGGAGTCGGGGTCTCGTACGTCTCCGGCATGACTTCCTCCGTGGTGCGTGCCTGCCGCTCGCTCATACGGCCACCCCCTGCTCGGCGACACGGTCGAGCTGGGTGCGCAGAAGCCCGGCCGCCGCCTGCTTGTCGAGGGGCTTCGCCCCGCTCGCGGTGAGGGTGACCAGGACGTCCCCCGCGTACGCGGAGCAGTACATCCGGTCCAGGTCCTCGTCGCCGCCCTTCGGTGTCAGGAAGCACTTCGCGTTGTCGTGGCCCTTGATCTTCGGACCCTCGCGGAAGAAGTCCAGTGAGGCGAGGAACTCGTTCTGGTACGTCGAACCGTCGCGAACGGCGCTCCTGTTCTCCATCCGGGAGAGCGTGATGCTCACCGAGGAGATGCCCTCGTCCCTCAAGTAGGCGTACGACTGCGCGCTGAAGTAGCTGCGCATCGCCATGCCCTTGATGCGCTGCCGGTCGATCTGCCTCTCCAGCCGCTTGCGCTGGGCCCGGGGCAGACCGCTCAGGGACTCCTTGCGCAGGGCGGTGGCCTGGGCGCCGCTGAACTCCGCGTCATGGCCGAACTCCGCGAGATCCGGCCCCTGGGCCCAGGTGTCGGTGCCGTACGGCACCAGCAGTCCCGCGAGTCCCGGCCGCGTCGTCGTCTTCGCCTCGGCCCTGTCCTCGGGGAACTTCCAGGTCGGAGCGCCCGCGTCGCGGTCCGCGCCCTTCACTGTCACGGCCGTGAACCCCACGCCCGCGATCAGGGCTCCGGCGAGCAGCACGGACCCGGCGGCGGCCACGACACGCCGGCGCCGTGCGGGCCCCGGCGCGGCCGCCACGACGACCGTCCCCTCCGGCGTCGCCTCCGCCCTGTCCTCCGCCCTCTCCTCCGCCCTGTCCTCCGGCGTCTCCTGGGGGGTCGTCTCGTCCGCGCTCACAACCGCTCCATCTGCCGCTCGGCCAGATCCATGATCGTCTTCTTGGGGATCGGCCTGTCGCCGTAGACCCAGATCTCCATCGCGACGTCCCCGCGCCAGGCGTGCGCCTCGGCGCCGTACAGCGGCTGGTATCCGGGCTCGGTGTCCGGCCGGGTGTGGACGTACGCCCTGCCCTCCCCCGTGCCGGGGATGCCCCAGCTGTCGGTGCCCGGCTTCTCCTCCGCCCAGCTCTGGTGGTTGTTGCTGGTGTCGACGGCGGCCATGCTGTTGTGCTGCCGGAACTGCACCAGGCGGATCTCCACGCTGTACGAGCTGCCGACCTTCCAGCCGACGACGGCGGCCCGGCGGAACTCGTCGTTGACGAGGGAGCCGAACTTGTCGTTCGGATCGGTGTAGCTGTCGGCGTACGTGTCGATGCCCAGCCAGCCGTCGGCGCCCTCCAGCCATTCGGCCTTCTCGGCGCCCGCCGGCTTCTTCAGCAGGAGCCTGCGCAGATCGCCGTCCGTCCTCACCTTGCGGTCCCGGGCGGCGGACAGCGGCTCGGGACCCTCGCCCTCGGCCTGGTCCAGCACCGGCTGGGAGAGCGGGGGCAGTTCGGTGGGCTCCCGGTCTGCCTGGATCAGATATCCGGCGCACGTTCCGGCGATCACCCCCAGCACCGCCGCCGCAGCGAAGAACAGGGTCCCGCGCCCCCGACGCGGCACGCGGGCCACGGGCTCCGCAGGCTCCCCTTCGGGTCTTTCCGGCACTTCCAAGGCACTCCCCCACAGAACACGACCGCAGAACACGCGGCGCGGACTCCTATCCGCGCACAGGAGACCCATGGGCCGCTGACGGGGTTGCGCCGAGGATGATCACGATTCGGACTAGCATGCGGCCATGGCGAAGAAGCTCGTGATCAAGGTGACGGCGGGGGCCGATGCCCCCGAACGCTGCTCCCAGGCCTTCACGGTGGCCGCCGTGGCCGTGGCCAGTGGGGTGGAGGTGTCGCTGTGGCTGACGGGTGAGTCGGCGTGGTTCGCGCTGCCGGGCCGGGCCGCCGAGTTCGAGCTGCCGCACGCGGCCCCGCTCCCCGACCTGATCGACTCGGTCCTCGCGGGCGGCCGGCTCACCCTGTGCACCCAGTGCGCGGCCCGCCGGGACATCACGGAGAAGGACGTCATCGAGGGCGTACGGATCGCGGGCGCACAGGTGTTCGTGCAGGAGGCGCTGGCGGACGACGCCCAGGCGCTCGTCTACTGACGGACCGGCGGGGACGGCCGGCGGCCGGCGGCCGGCGAGCTACTGACGACGCTTCCTGCCGTCCAGTTCGTCCCACCACTCGTCGGACTTCGGATCGCCCGAGGGGTCGTCCCACCAGCGGTCGTCGGGGCCGCGCCGGTTGGCGACGACGGCGGCGAGCGGCGGGATGACCATGGCGACCACGCACATGCCGACCGCGACCGGGACCGACCAGAGGCGTACGACGCCCCAGGCCAGGACGAAGAGTGCGAGGCACGTGCCCATCATGGCGAAGTAGGCGTGGCGCCGGCGGGCGTACATGTCTCCAGCGTAGGTCCGCCAGGCCCGCCCGCCCACGGCTGAGGGCCGCACTCCGGGTGGGAGTGCGGCCCTCGATGTTCGACGAGGTCGCCTCAGACGGCGATCGCGACCTCCGCCAGGCCGCCCTGCTCGGCGACGACGGTACGGTCGGCGGTGCCGCCGGGGACGAGCGCGCGGACGGTCCAGGTGCCCTCGGCCGCGTAGAAGCGGAACTGGCCCGTCGCGGAGGTCGGGACCTCCGCCGTGAACTCGCCGGTCGAGTCCAGCAGACGGACGTAGCCCGTCACCGGCTCGCCGTCGCGGGTCACCTGACCCTGGATGGTGGTCTCACCGGGCTTGATCGTCGAGGCGTCCGGGCCGCCGGCCTTCGCTCCACACATGTCTTTCTCCAGATACAGATAGGCGTCTGACCGGAAGGAAGGCCGGTCGGGTGAACGGGGTGTGCTTACTTGTTGGCGCCGAGCTCGATCGGGACGCCGACGAGGCTGCCGTACTCGGTCCAGGAGCCGTCGTAGTTCTTGACGTTCTCCACACCGAGCAGCTCGTGCAGGACGAACCAGGTCAGCGCGGAGCGCTCACCGATACGGCAGTAGGCGATGGTGTCCTTCGCCAGGTCGACCTGCTCCTCGGCGTAGAGCTCCTTGAGCTCGTCGTCCGACTTGAAGGTGCCGTCGTCGTTGGCGTTCTTCGACCACGGGATGTTGCGGGCGGACGGGACGTGGCCCGGACGCTGCGACTGCTCCTGCGGCAGGTGCGCGGGGGCGAGCAGCTTGCCGGAGAACTCGTCGGGCGACCGGACGTCGACCAGGTTCTGCGAACCGATGGCCGCCACGACGTCGTCACGGAAGGCACGGATCGCGGTGTTCTGCGGCTTGGCCTTGTACTCGGTCGCGGGGCGCACCGGCACCTCGTCGACCAGCTCGCGGGCGTCCAGCTCCCACTTCTTGCGGCCGCCGTCGAGAAGCTTGACGTTCTCGTGGCCGTACAGCTTGAAGTACCAGTACGCGTAGGACGCGAACCAGTTGTTGTTGCCGCCGTAGAGGATCACGAGGGTGTCGTTGCCGATGCCCTTCTCCGACAGGAGCTTCTCGAAGCCCTCCTGGTCGACGAAGTCACGGCGTACCGGGTCCTGGAGGTCCTTCGTCCAGTCGATCCGGATCGCGTTCTTGATGTGGTTCTTCTCGTACGCCGTCGTGTCCTCGTCGACCTCGACGATGGCGATGTTCGAGTCGTCGAGGTTGGCCTCGACCCAGTCGGCGTCTACCAGGACGTCGCTGCGGCTCATGCTCTTTCTCCTCCGGGGCAGTTGCGGCGGGGCGTGCGAGGCGCCTTCGGCCGTCGGGCCGGGCGCGCACAGGTGTGTCCCCTGGCTGGGCAGGGAGACGGGAACGCGGCGGTCGGGGCCGCCACTCAGAAAGTGCGACAGAGCATGGCGGCGACGCGGCACAGGTCTACTGCCCGCCGCTTCGTGAGGTCCGCCTGTCGCTTCATGGTTGTCGATCGTAGGGACGGACAGGCGGGCGTGTCACCGGCATGTCGTATTCTGAGACGCGATCGTCCGGAATATGGGATGGCGAGGCTCTCGGGGCTGTGGTGACCGGGGTTCCGGGCCCACGTAGCCGTCGTCACATCTACGGTACGGACGGCGCCGTCTCGCCTTTCGGACGCCGGTGCCCTCGCCCGCGCCGAGCGGCAGGGGGCGCGGGGGGGGCACGCCGTCCGTCGTCCTACCCGGCCAGCTTGACGTTCGAACCCCGCACGGTGATCTCCACGCCGTCCGATGCCGCCTCGACCTTGTCGAGCTCGATGCCGCCGGGGAGCTCGTCGATCTTCTGCTCGAAGTCGGTGATCGACCGGACCTGCCCCTCGGCGGCCTCGACGACCAGGTTCGGCAGGTTGTCGGCGTGCACCTTCACGGTGTCGCCGTCGACGGTGACCGTGCTGAGCACCGGGTACGTCGTCGACTTCGACTGCCCCAGGGCCTCGACCGTGACCTTGATGTCGACCTTGACCTTGCCCTTGCCGCCGTCGGAGAGGCCGACGACCTGGGCGGTCACGCCGGGCAGGATTCCCGTGGGTTCCGACTTGGCGGCCTTGAGGAGTTCGTCGTACGCGATGGTCGCGGTGCCGGTGGCGCTGGCGGCCGTGGCGGAGCTGAAGTCGCTGGAGAAGGCGACGCCGCGCATGCTCGCCTTCAGGTCGGCGATACGGATGCTCTCGTCGGACTTTCCGGTGCTCGCCTCGTAGTCCTGGATGCCGACCTCGACGTCGTCCAGTTCACCGCTCGCGACCTGGGTGAGGAACGGGAAGCCCTTGATGGACACGTCGGGGGTGCTCGCGAGGCCCTCGCTGGTCTTCAGCTGCTCGGCCGCCTCGTCCTCTGCGAAGCCGACGGCCACGCGGTCCGCGATCACGAACAGGCCGCCCAGGATCACGGCGACGATGACAAGTATTCGCAGTGCGCGCATGTCTCGTTGTTCCCCACGTAGTCCACTCGGCGGCGATCGGTTTCACCCTCAACGACCTGAGTGGCCGTTCTACGCGAGAGTAATCGGGCGGGGTTGCGAGCGGGGCGGGTCGGCCCCCCTTGTTGATCACCTGTGACAGGGCGGCCGGTGGGTTGTTGGGGGGGCGGGGGGGTGCCTTGGGTGGATGGTCGGGTGCGGGTGCGTGGGGGCTGGTCGCGCAGTTCCCCGCGCCCCTGAAAGAGCAGGGGCTGCGCCCCGTGCTTTTTCAACGGCCCGCAGGGGCCGTTGCCTTTGGGGGCGCGGGGAACTGCGCGACCAGCCCCCACCGGAGGCGCGCCTTGGGGGTCGAAGGGGCGCAGCCCCTGGGGATGGGACGGGTAGGGGCGGCGGGGGCGAGAAAAGGCCCTACGCGGCCGAAGGCACAGGCACGGCAAGCTGCTCGGCGACATACGCCGCGTACAACCCCGCCACATCCACCCCATGCGCCGCGGACGACTTGGCGAACTCCGGATTGGCGTTCACCTCAAGAACCAGCAACTCCCCGGCAACCCGGTCCTCGACCAGATCCACCCCGTAGAACCCGGGCCCCAGCACATCCACCACCTGCTGACACAGCTTGTCGATCTCCGCGGTCACCTCGACCCGCTCGACCCGCGCCCCCAGATGCGTGTTAGTCCGCCAGTCCGACGACACCCGCTGAATCGCCACCACAGGCGTCCGCCCCACCACCACGACCCGCAGATCGTGCCCCGGCTTGTCGACATACGCCTGCACGACGACGGGAAACAGCTTCCCGCCCGCGTCCGCGGACTCCCGTCCGCCGGCCCACGCCTCGACACACTCCGCGTTGGCCATCTTGGTGACCCCCCGCCCCCACGACCCGCTCACGGGCTTGACGACGGCCGGCATCCCCAACTCGCCCACGGCGGCGCGCACCTGGTCGTAGCTGAAGGCGTGCCGGGTGACCGGATGCGGAATGCCGTGCCGGGCGAAGAGCAGCGACTGCAGCCCCTTGTCGTTGCAGGCCTCGATGACGGAGGACCGGTTGAGGGTGGTCACCCCGGCGTACTCCAGCCGCCGGGAGACGCTGATGGCGTCCCGGTGGGAGAGGTTGCGGATCACAGCGAGAGCGGGCGGGCCGCCGGTACGGCCCGCCACGACCTCCGCCAGATCCTCCATCAGCAACGGCCGGGCGGTGAGCCCCTCGGCCCGCAGCGCCCCGAGGAGCAGCTTCTCCTCGGGCCGCAGCATCGTCACCGAGAGCAGGACCTGATCGGCGGTCGTCACTCGCCCCAGTCCTCTTCCACCTCGGGGGCGAGATCGAGACGCGCCCCGGCGGCGGACTTCTCGACCACCTCGTGCTCCTGGCCGCAGGCCGCGCACTCGGTGATCTCCCCCTTTTCCCAGTCCTCCTGGACCTCGAATTCGGTGTCGCACACCAAGCACTTCGGTGCGGCAATGGCGGTGGTCATTTCCTCGGTCTCCCTCGTTCGTTCAATGTGAAACGGCCCTGCCGGAACCTGGAACCGGCAGGCGGAATTCACCGGACATCGAATGGACTTCGCATGGATTCGGCACGGTCATCGACCCGGCCGGACGGGTCTTTGTCAACCGCTTTCTTTGCGAACCCACACACTCGACAACGCGCTCTGACGACTCATCGGCCACAGCCGTACGGGCGGGCGGCGGTACGAGCACTGCGTGAGCGTTGCCTCAGCACTGCGTGAGCACCACACCGCTCTACGCGCGTTTTGCGTGGGCTTTACCAGCCGCCTCGGCCGCCGCTCCGGCTCACGGCCAGCCGGGGTCACCCGGGGCGTTGGACGCCTGGGCGTGGGCGACCGCGGTGCGGTCGCCCGTCTCGACGGCGACGGAAAGGGTCAGTGCCGTGGCGGCGACAAAAGCGAGTGCCCCGGCCAGTCTGCGCATGTACTTCATTTCCCGTATCCCCCCTGAAGAATTCTCGGACTCGCGGCGCTCCGCCGCTGCCCACAGGAAGAGCATGCCGGGGGCCGCCGGTTGCCGGAAGTGATTGAAGGGGTCATGATCGTGCACTGCAGGAATCTGAAGGGGGCGGGCATGTGCGGAGAGTCGGACATACGCGGGGGCACCGAGACCCGGGAGGAGGTGTGCGGTGAAGGCATCGAGTTCTATCGCACCGCCCTGCTGGCGGGAAGGGCCCCGCGCGCGGAAGCGCCCGCGTGTCTGAGCGCGTTCGGGCTCGTGGTGCCGGCGGTGGACGACCCGGAGGCGCTGGTGCCGATCCCGCCCTCGCTGGCGGCCGCGGCGCTGACGCACCCCCTGGAGCGGCTGATCCTGGACCGGCAGCAGGCCCTGACCGCCGTACGGGCGTCGATGGCGCAGGCGGAGAGCGTCTACCGCACCGCCCGCCGCCAGGAGAGCGAGTCCTCGCAGCGCCTCACGCCCGCGCCGGCGATCACCGCCGCGCTGGACGAGGCGATCCGGGGCACGAGGAACGAACTGCTGACCGCGCACCCCGGCGGCCGGCGTCCCGAGGAGGTCCTGGTCAAGGCGCTGCCGCGCACCCTGGAGGCGCACCGCAAGGGTGTCAAGCAGCGCACGCTCTACCAGCACACCGTCCGCGCCCACGGCCCGACCCTCGACTACATCAAGCAGGTCACCGAGCTGGGCGTCGAAGTGCGTACGGTCGACGAGGTGTTCGACCGGATGATCATCTGCGACCGTGCCGTGGCCTTCATCCCGGACATGGGCAAAGACCACGGCACCCACGCGCTCAAGGTCACCGACCCCGGTGTGGTGCACTTCCTGGTCTCCGCCTTCGAGTACGCGTGGGAGCGGGCGAAGCCGGTCGTCTACGAGCACGACCAGCAACGCCCTCCGCTCCTCACCGACGAGACCCGGCTGCATGTGCTGCGCCTGATGGTCGACGGCTATACCGACGCCGCCATCGCCGGCCGGCTGGGGATCAGCGCCCGTACCGTCGCCAGCCATCTCAAGAAGGTCGGTGATCTGCTCGGCAGCAACAGCCGCGCCCAGCTCGCCTATCTCACCGCCAAGAGCGGCCTGCTGGAGGACGGGGAGGCGGCCGACTGCGACTGCGAGCGCGGTGCCTGACGGCCCGTCCGCCCACCGGCGTACGGGCGGGTTCAGGCCACCCGGACCCGCAGCGAGTAGAACCGCGTCGTCTGGACGGCGTTCTGGTTGTCGTCGCTGACCAGCAGCACCTTCAGCCGGCCCCGTCCCAGGCCGACCGCGTCCGCCCCGGTGACGGCCATCCCCTCGATGTTGTCGAGCAGCGGGTTCGGCTGGGGCTGCTTGGCGGTGGCGCCCAGGGAGGGGCAGTCCACGAGGTCGGCGAGGAGGGTCTTGCGGACCAGCCGTACGCCGTCGCCGTCCTGGCCGGTGAGGACGTCGACGCCGCTGGTGTCGGTCGCGCGGCGCGGGTCGGCGGCGTAGAGACGGACCGTGTTGCCGACCCCGGCGGTGAAGCCGCGCTCCAGCACGAGCAGCCGTCCGCCCGGGAGGCCCGCCACCTCGACGACGCCGAGGCCGGTGTCGGCGCGGTAGCCGTACTGCGCGGAGAGCCCGAAGTCCCGTCCGCCGCCGTGCCGTTGCCAGGTCTGGAAGCGGACGATTCCGGCCGTGTCACCGGAGAGGGAGCCCTCCATCGAGGCGAGCAGGGTGCGCCCGCCGGGCAGGAGCGTGAGCCCCTCGAAGGTCTGGTTGCCGGTGGCCCGCCCGGCCGGGGCGACCTTCAGCGCGCCGGGCACGGGAAGGCTGCCCAGGATCCGCCCCCGCCGGTCGTAGCGCCGTACGGTCGGCTCGGTCTCGGAGGTGATGAGCCGGGTGCCGTCGCGGTCGACGACCAGCGCCTCGGAGTCGAGCGCGGCGCCGGTCTCCGTGGCCAGCGGGAGGACGCCCTTCGGCCGGAGCGTGCGGCGGTCGAGGGTGAAGAGGGAGGACCGGTCGGAGACGGCGAGGAGTGAGCCGTCGTGGTCGACGGCGAGACCGGAGAAGTTCCCGACGAACGTGTTCTCGTACGTCGTCTTGTCGAGCGCGTCGGAGTAGCCCGTGATCGACACGGACGACGAACAGGCATGCTCCCGAGGCGAGTCGGCATGCACCGGCCCGGCGGCGGCGAGGATGGTCGTGGCCGCCGCCAGGCCGGCGGTGAGGCTGGCGAGAAGGGTTCTCAGAGACATGCCGTCACGGTAGGACGACACCGGTGATCCGGAGATGGCCCCATCGTGAACGTCCGGATGTCATCCGCCCCGAGAAGAGCAAGGGGCGCAGCCCCTGCTCTTCAGGGGCGCGGGGAACTGCGCGAGAACCCCCACGCACCCGCACCCGCCAACGCACCCGAACCCCCGAGCTACTGGGCGCCCCCGGCCTCAGGCACCGGCACAGTCGCCTCCTGCGGCCGCTCCGTGGGCACATACCGCTCCACACTCACGGTCGCCCCCGACGCCGTCGTCTTCGCGGGCACCAGATCCTTGTGGATCGCCTTGGAGACGGCCTGGATCGTGTTCACCCCGTACTGCATGTCCGGGTTGCCATGGGTCAGGACGGTGATCGTGTAGTCCCGTCCGCCACCCACGAACGTGCCGACGCTGTGCACCCGCCAGCCGTGCGTGGCACGGGACAGCCACCCGTTCTTGACGTGCACCTTCACGGTGGAGGGCGCCCCGGCCGGGGTGCCCCAGCGCTGCGAGGCGACGACCTTGTTCATGAGCTTGAGGGTGTACGCCCGCGCGTTGTCGCTCAGCACGGTGTTCTTCGCGGTGAGCAGCGCGAGCAGTCGCTGCTCGTCCCGGACGGTGATCTGGGTGAGACCCCAGTAGTTGTTCGCCCCGGGCTTGGTCTGCGTCATCTTGGCGGCCGTGAGGAACGCCTGGATCTTCTTCACGCCGAGCTGCTTCCACAGGGTGCTGGTGGAGGCGTTGTCCGACTTGGTGATCATGGCGGTGGCGAGCTTGGTCTCACGGTCGGTGAGGAACCGGTTCGTCTTCTTCGCGTCGAACAGCAGCGCGGCGAGCACCGTCACCTTCACGACGCTGGCCGAGTCGAACGCGGTGTCGCCGCGCAGCGTGCAGGTGGTGTTGGTCGCGCGGTCGTACACGCCGACCGCCACCGTCCCCTTCCGCTTCGACAGCGCCGCCGTGATGTCCTTCTTCAGCTTGTCGGCCAGCCCCGCCTGCTTCGACGTACAGCTGACGGCGGGCGCGGCGGCCGCGGCCGGCGCGAACGCCACCGCCGCCGACGTCATGAGCATCCCCGCCCCGATCCCCGCGGCAAGCACACGTGTCCGTCTGGACGTCCGTGACACCCGGGATACCCCCGATATCCGGTGAGTCATAAAAACGCTTCCCATCCCGTTGAGTGACTGGAACCCACCGCTGGCGGGTTCACCACAGTTGACTCGCAAGGGTGAACGATAGTTGTACACGCGTTCGTGGAAGGCGGGGATTGATCGCGACATCCCCGGGGGCAGGAACGTAGCCTCGACCCCCATGACCACCACCCTGCAGACGATCCACGACGTGCCCGTCCTGATGTGCGCCCCCGAGGGCGAGACGATCGCCCGCGAGAGCGACGCCCTGGATCTGATCGGCGACGCCGGGTACCAGGGCGCCGCATGGGTCGTCGTCCCCGTCGAACGCCTCGACGAGGGCTTCTTCCGGCTGAGCACCCGTCTCGCCGGCGACATCATCCAGAAGTTCGTCCAGTACCGCGTCGGCCTCGCCGTCGTCGGCGACATCTCCCGTCACACGGCGGCCAGTTCGTCGCTGCGCGACTTCGTCCGCGAATGCAACCGCAACCGCCAGACGTGGTTCCTGACCGATGTGGACGAGCTGCGGGAGCGGCTCAAGGACTGAGGCCTCACCCCGACCCGTGCGGCGACGCCTCGTGCGACCTGTCGAGTCCGCGGCGCGCGTGGACATCCGTGAGGGCGCGCTCCGTGAGGTCCGGGAGCCGTCCCGCGCGGGCGGGCAGATCCATGTGCCACAGATGGTCGCCGTGCGCGCCGGAATCGGCGGAGTAGCACTCGGCGCGGGCGGCGACCAGCGCGATCGCCGCCTCCCGGTCCCCGAGCCGCTCCGCCGCCTCGGCCCGCTCCCACCACGGCTCGGTCACGCCCGCACTCCGCCGTCACACCAGTTCGGGTTGCCGTGCCGCGTGCTGTTCCGACCGCCGCTCCGGCGTGGTCCGCGGTGCCCAGCGTCTGTCGAGCCGGGCGTAGCCGTAGATCACCGAGGCCATCATCAGCAGGAGAAGGGGGCCGTACACCCATGGGTGCCGGGCCATTTCCACCGGCAGATAGCGGTACGCCAGCAGGAGTGCGACGAATACCGTCGCGCCGTGGGCTACCAGCCGGATTCCCGGCATCTCCCAGCCGCGGTCGTGCGCACGCAGAGCCGTCTCGATCGTGAGCGTGAAGACGACCCCGGCGATGAGATCCACGCCGTAGTGGTAACCGAATCCCAGCGTCGCGGTGAGCGTGGCGATCAGCCAGAACGTGCCCGCGTAGCGCAGCGCGCGCGGGCCGCGGCGGGAATGGATGAATATCGCGGTGGCCCACGCCGTGTGCAGACTGGGCATGCAGTTGCGTGGGGTGATCTCGTCGTACGGCATGGGGTGCGGGGTACCGATCGGCGGTGGCGTGCCGGGCCACAGGTTGGCCAGGGCCCAGGGCTCGCCGCCGGTGCCGAAGGCCCCCGTGCCGTAGGCGAAGACCGGTCCGACCACCGGGAAGATCATGTAGATGCCCGGCCCGAGGAGGCCGATCATCAGGAAGGTGCGCACCAGGTGGTGGCGCGGGAAGCGGCGCTCGATCCCCACATGGCGCAGCTGGTAGAGCGCGACGGCGACCGCGGCGACCGCGAGTTGGACGTAGACCCAGTCGAGGAGGGTCGTGCCGACCGGGCCGGTGGCCCTGAGCATCCGGCCCACCACCCACGACGGGTTGCCCAGCGCGTGGTCGGCGGTCGCCAGGTACGGGTCGAGCACCGTCGGGCGGGTCTTGGAGGTGATCAGCAGCCAGGCGTCGCCGGTCTTGCGGCCGGCCACCAGCAGCAGTCCGAGCCCGACTCCCTTGAGCAGCAGCACCCGTTCGCGGCCGGTGCGGCGGGTGACGGCGACGACCGCGCAGCCCAGGATCACCCACAGCGCGCCGTTGCCGAACATCATCTCGGCGTCGAACGCCCACCGCACCAGGAAGAAGACGACGTCGATGCCGATCGCGACGCCGGCCGCGATGAACCGTTGCCGCCAGGTGAGCACCACCATCGTCAGCGCCAGGCTGGCGTACAGCAACGGCCCCGATCTGGGGGCGAATATCACCTCGCGCGCCTGGTTGGTGATCGGCCCCGGCAGCCCGTATCCCCGTGAGGCGATCTCCAGCGCGAGAACGAATCCGATGGCCGCGACGCTCATCGCGGCCCACAGAATCACCCTCGGCCGACGCCAGGCCGTGGACGCGTACGCGTTTCTTATTCGCGGGAGGGCCCGCGACACTATGGCTATCAATTACTCGGCCGATGTCTTGGTCGGTCGGCCAGGTCTCTTCTTGGTGGGCAGCATGGCTTTCCGGTGAGTCGTGCGGGCGGGCGGCTTTCGGGCTGTCGTGGTCGGGCGGGCGATGGCGGGTGGGGCACGTGCGGACGTGTGGCGGGCGGATGACGGGCGGGTGGACCGGACCGCAACGGACGCGATCGCTCTATTGAAGACGGTCGACCCCCCGTCGAGGTTGCTCGGAACCGGACAAGTCTGCACGGCGCAACACAGGCCCAGCACGCCCGAATCCCCACGTCAATGGGGGTATCCCCTTGAGTCGAGGCACAGGGAGGGGAGTTGGGGCGCGGGGGTTGCGCCATTCTCCATAACGTCACCAAATCGCCTTCCCTTCGTAACACATGGGCTGACCCGTCCATGCCAATCTCTCGGTTACCCACACAGTCAACCCGCGTAGACCGAGGCTCCCCGAAACAACTCCTCGCGCTGCGCGGCCCTCTGGGAAGGGACACCCCTCATGCCCGCTGCGCGGATACGCAGTTGGAAGTCGGTCGCGCTCGCGACGTCGGCCGTGCTCGTCGGTCTCGTCCTCCCGGCGGCCACCGCCACCCCGGCCTCGGCGACGACGACCGCCTACGACAGCACGTACTACAAGAACGCGATCGGCAAGACCGGTACGAGCCTCAAGTCCTCCCTGCACACAATCATCAGCCCCCAGACGAAGCTGTCGTACTCGGCTGTCTGGGAGGCCCTGAAGGTCACCGACCAGGACCCGAACAACAGCAACAACGTCAAGTTGCTGTACAGCGGCATCTCGCGCAGCAAGACCCTCAACGGCGGCAACTCCGGCAACTGGAACCGCGAGCACGTGTGGGCCCAGTCGCACGGCGACTTCGGCACCTCCGCCGGCCCCGGCACCGACCTGCACCACCTCCGCCCGGAGGACGTGACGGTCAACGCCATCCGCGGCAACCTGGACTTCGACAACGGCGGCAGCAGCTTCACCAACAGCGGCGGCAGCCTCTACGACTCGAACTCCTTCGAGCCCCGCGACGCGGTCAAGGGCGATGTGGCCCGCATGATCCTGTACATGGCCGTCCGTTACGAGGGCGACGACGGCTGGCCCAACCTGGAGCCCAACGACTCCGTCAACAACGGCGGCACCAGCTACCACGGCCGCCTCTCCGTACTGAAGGCATGGAACGACGAGGACCCGCCGGACTCCTTCGAGGAGCGCCGCAACCAGGTCATCTACGACACCTACCAGAAGAACCGCAACCCGTTCATCGACCACCCGGAGTGGGTCGAGGCGATCTGGTAGACGCCGGATCACCGACGAACGCACACGGCGAACTCCCGGTCCGGCGGCCGGGAGTTCGCCGTTTTCACAGGCCCTCCCTTTACTTCCCCCGGTGTGTATTCACAGGCTGCTGCCAGGCATGCCACAGTGCACGCTCATTCCGTCGCCGCACGGTGCGGTGGTGACATCTGCCACCGACCCACGCCCCCACGCCCCCGACAGTGCCGAGCCGACCCCCACCTCGCCGGGACCGGCCGCCGAGTCCCCGCCGCCCGCCGCCCCCGTACGGCCCCCGGAGAACGCACCTCGCTGGTCGCTCCCGGCACTGATCGGGATCATGATCCTGGCGGGGGTGCTGTACTCCTGGAACCTGTCCTCCTCCGGCCTGAACAGCTTCTACAGCGCGGCCGTGCTGAGCGGCACGGAGAGCTGGAAGGCGTGGTTCTTCGGCTCGCTGGACGCGGGCAACTTCCTCACCGTCGACAAGCCGCCGTTCGTCCTCATGGTGATGGGCCTGTCGTGCAGGGTCTTCGGCTTCGGCACCTGGCAGATGATGGCCCCGCTGATCGCCTCCGCGCTCGGCACCGTCTGGATCCTGCACTCCTCGGTGAAGCGGGTGTGGGGGCATGGGGCGGCGGCCGTCGCCGCGCTCGTGCTCGCCCTCACCCCCATCACGGTCGCCATCAACCGCGACAACAACCCCGACACGCTCCTCGTCTTCCTGATGGTCGCGGGCGCGGCCCTCGCACTGCGCGCCGTGCACAACGGCAGGCTGCTCCCGCTGCTCGGCTCGGCCGCCTTCTTCGGTCTCGCCTTCAACACCAAGATGCTCCAGGGCTACATCGCCCTGCCCGCCGTCTTCGCCGTCTACCTCTACGCGGCGAACACGGGCCTGGTGAAGCGGATCGTCAACCTGGCGCTCGCGGGGGTGGCGCTCGCCGTCTCCAGCTTCTGGTGGGCGGCGGCCGTCTCCCTCGTCCCCGCCGACGAGCGGCCGTACATCGGCGGCTCCACCGACGGCACCGCCTGGAACCTGATCATGGGCTACAACGGCCTGGGCCGGATCCTCGGCGGCGAGGGCAACGGCGGAGGGGGTGGCGGCGGCGGAGGCGGCTTCTCCGGCACCGCAGGGCTCGGCCGGATGTTCAACGACATCCTCGGCGGCCAGATCTCCTGGCTGCTCCCCTTCTCGGCCATCGCCCTGATCGGCGGGCTGGTGCTGTGCGGACGCGCCCCGCGTACGGACCTCACGCGCGCGGCGCTGGTGCTGTGGGGCGGCTGGACCGCCCTGCACTACCTCACCTTCAGCCTCGCCGAGGGGACGATGCACCCGTACTACACGACCGCGCTCGCCCCCGGTATCGCGGCCCTCTGCGGAGGCGGCGGCCTGATGCTGCTACGCGCCTTCCGCACGGACAGGCGGTGGCTGTGGGTGCTGCCGGCCGCGTTCGCGGTCACGGGCGTGTGGGCGGTCGTGCTGCTGCGCCGGGCAACGGACTGGAACGCCTGGCTGTGGCCGGCGATCGCGGTGGTCATGGTGGCCGGGGTGGCGGGGCTGCTCGCCTTCCGCTCCGGCGGCTCCGGCAAGCGCGTACGGCTCCTCGCCGCGTCCCTCGCCGCTGCGGTCCTCGCCTCGGTCGCGGGACCGGCCGCGTACGCCGCCACCGAACTCTCCGCCACGGGCGGCGGCATGGGCGGCACCAACCCGACCGCCGGGCCCACTACGGGCAGCGGCATGGGCGGCTTCGGCGGTGGCGGCGGCAACCGCGCGGGCGGCGGCGGTCCCGGTGGCGGCGGCTTCCCGGGCGGCGGCCAGAACGGTCAGGCCAATGGCCAGGCGAATGGCCAGCAGCAGGGCGGCCCGCAAGGCGACGGGCAGCAGCAGGGCGGCGGTCAGATGGGGACGCCTCCGAGCGGCGCGCCCAGCGGCGGCCCCGGCGGTGGCGCCATGGGCGGCGGCGGCATGGGCGGCGGCGGCATGGGCGGCGGTGCCGGCAGCGAGCTGATCTCGTACCTGAAGAAGAACCAGGACGGCGCCAAGTGGCTGCTCGCGGTGTCGAGTTCGCAGAGCGCGGCGCAGCTCATCCTCAGCAGCGGCGAGCCCGTCATCTCGATGTGGGGCTGGTCCGGCAGCGACCAGGCCATGACCCTCGCCAGGCTCAAGGAACTGGTCAAGGCCGGCGAACTGCACTACGTCCAGCTCGGCGGCGGCATGGGCGGAGGCATGGGCGGCCCCGGCGGCAACTCCTCCCTCAGCTCCGAGGTGACCGCCTGGGTGCAGAAGAACGGCACGGCGGTGAAGGCGAGCGAGTACGGCGGGAGCGACACGTCGTCGTCGGACGCTGACACCGGCCAGTCGGCGAGCGTGTACCGCCTGGACGCGTCGGACGTGAAGTAGCCACGGCAGCACCCCTCCCCCGAGAGCCCCTGGACGCACCCGCGCCCAGGGGCTGTCGGGCTCTCGGGCTCTCGGGCTCTCGGGCTCTCGGGCTCTCGGCAGTTACTCACCCATGACATTCGGACGTACAACCGATGAACCCCCGGTCGAGTCGGACTACATGGACGCGGCGCTTCCGCCACGCCGGACCCCACCGACCCGAAAGGCACGTGCATGTCACGAGCAGGAGCACGAGTACGAGCAGGAGCCCGCCGCGGCACCCGTACGGCACGCGTGAGCGCGCCGCTGGCAGCGGTGGTGCTGCTGGCCGGCGGCCTGACCGCCCTGTCACTCGGCCCGGCCGCGGCGGCCCCCGCGAAGGTCGGCGTGGCGGACGACTTCAACGGCGACGGGTACGCCGACCTGGTCGTCGGCGCCCCGAACGGCACGGTGTCCGGGAAGGCCAAGGCGGGCTATGTGGCCGTCCTGTACGGCTCGAAGAGCGGTGTCTCCCCTTCGACGTCCTCGAAGAGAAAGCTGATCAGCCGCTCGACCAGCGGCGTCCCCGGCTCCGCCACCGCGAACCAGCGCTTCGGCTCGACGTTCACCAAAGGCGACCTGGACCGGGACGGTTACGGCGACCTGGTGATCGCGGGCGGTACGGCGGGCTCGGTCATCGTCTGGGGATCGGCGTCCGGCCTGACCGGCGGTACGAGCATCGCCAAGTACGGGGCGGCCCCGCAGGCGGGCGACTTCGACGGCGACGGCAAGACCGACCTCGCGCTCTTCTCCACGCAGGACATCAGCGGCGACGACCCCGAGGGCGCCCCGGCGGCCCTGTGGAAGGGCCCGGTCTCCCGCGCGGGCAAGCCCGCCGCCGTGCTCAACCTCCTCGACAAGTCCCTGTGGTGGGGCTGGAACGAGGACGACGCCTCCTGCGCGACCGGCGGCGGCTGCGAGAACGGCCCGTCCTCCATCACCGGCCCGGTCGTCTCCGGCCAGGTCGGCGACGTCAACGGCGACGGCCGGGACGACCTCGTCCAGTGGCACTACACGGGCGACGGCACCTGGGGCAACCGCCTGCTCCTGGGCGGCGCTTCGGGCTTCACCCGCGGCTTCGTGCCCGGCGACGACACGAGCCGCGACCCGGCCGGCACGGGCATCGGCGACGTGAACGGCGACGGCTACGACGACGTGGTCGTGGGCGCGGAGGGCTGGTCCGACCAGGTCCGCGTGGCCTATGGCTCGCCCACCGGCACGTCCGAGGCGAACGTCCAGACCTTCGACCAGAACCTGCCCGGCTTCCCCGGCGCCCAGGAGGACGGCGACCTGGTCGGCTCGGCGGTCTCGGTCGCCGACGTCAACGGTGACGGTTACGCCGACATCGCCCTCGGCATCGCGTACGAGGACGTCGACGGCATCGTGAACACCGGCTCGGTCGCCCTCGTCCCCGGCACCGCCTCCGGTGTCACGGGCGCCGGCACCAAGGTCTTCCACCAGAACACCGCCGGGGTCCCCGGAGTCGCCGAGACGGACGACAAGTTCGGCGCCACCACGGCCCTGCTGGACCTCAACGGCAACGGCCACCCCGACCTCGCCGTCGGCGCCCCCACCGAGAACAGCGACAACGGGGCCGTCTGGGTCCTCCCCGGCACCACCACCGGCCTGACCACCACGTCGGCGCTGGCCTTCGGCCCGGGTGACGTGGCGGGCCCGGCCACGGACGCGAGGTTCGGAGCGGCACTGCGCTGAGACCGGTCGCGGCGTGCGTTCCCGGCGGTGCCGGGTAGGCACGCCGCGTCACGTCGGCGTTCGGCCCCGTCAGGCCGTATGCCGCAGGATCTCCTCGGCCAGACGGGCGTCGAGGGCCGTGGGCAGGGTGTGCCCCAGCCCCTCGATCATGACGAGCCGGGCCCCGGGGATCGCGGCGGCGGTGGCTTCCCCGTGCGCGGGCGGGAACATCGGGTCCTCGGTGCCGTGCACCACCAGCGTCGGCGCGGTGACGGAGGCCAGCGCCGCCGTGTCGTCCCCGCCGGCCGCGCCGGCGAGGGTATGGTTGAACCCGGCGGCGAGGTCGCGCGCCCGCTCGTACACCCGCCGCTCCATGGCCCGGTACTCGTCCTCCTCGAACGGCAACACCGAGCCGTGCAGTACGCGCCACAGCGGCAGCCGTAGGGCGAGGTGGCCCTCCAGACCTGCCCCCGGGTCGGGGAGGGTGGTGGCGAGCGTGGCCAGCAACTCGGCACTGGGCGGCGGCAGTTCACCGGGCGCCGGGGACTCCCCCGCCATCACCCGGGTCACCGCGGCCGCCGTGTCCGTACCCAGCGGCTGGGACGACAGACTCGTCAGGGTCAGCACGCGCTCCGGATCGGTGACGGCGATCCGCTGCGCGATGATCCCGCCTAGCGAGGCCCCCACGAGATGCGCCTTCTCCACGCCGAACGCGTCCAGCACGGCGAGCGCGTCCGAGGCCATGTCCGCGACGGTGTACGGCCGGACGGCGAAGTCGACGACGGAGGACCGCCCGGTGTCCCGGTGGTCGTACCGGATCACCCGACGCCCCCCATCCACCAGCCGCCGAACGATCCCGTCGTTCCACTGCACCCCCTGCGCCTGCGCGCCCATCACCAGCAGCACGACCGGATGCTCCGACCCGCCGAACTCCTCGGCCCACAGCTCGACGCCGTCCACGGAGACGATCCGCTCAAGGCCGACCAGGACGTCGTTCATCTCGCTGCGCATCTCTCTGTTCAGCTCTCGGTTCAGCTCTCGGTTCAGCTCTCTATTTTCCTGCATGGTCGTTCAAGATAATGACCGGGCGCGGATCCCGCACGGGTTTTTCGAAGTGGACGCCCGACCACCGCGCCCGGCACCCTGATCACATGGCCGGAGTCAAGGGACAGGTGCAGAAGCGGGGCGTGGAACGCCGCCGCGCGATGGTGGACGCGGCGATCACGCTCTTCTCCCAGCAGGGCGTACGAGGCACCGGCGTCGCCGCGATCGCCGAAAAGGCCGGTGTCACCCCCTCCGCCCTGATCCACCACTTCGGCAGCAAGGACGGCCTGGTCCAAGCGGTCCTGGAGGAGGCCGACCGCCGCGCCCTGGCCCGCCTGTCGGCCACCCCGACCTCGGAACCCACCCTCACCGAGGCCTTCGACTGGTTCGTACGGGACGCCGAGCACACGGCAGCCGCCGAACGCGAACTGACCGCCCTGCACACCACGTTGACGGCCGAGAACCTGACCCCCGGCACGGCCATGCACACGTACTTCCGCGACCGGGGCCGCGCCCTGCGCGCCCACCTGACGACCCTGTTCACCCGAGCGGCGGCGGACGGCTCGGCCCGCCCGGACGTGAACCCGACGACACTGGCCACAGAGGTGGCAGCCTTCCTGGAAGGAGCCCACCTTCTCTGGCTCCTGGACCCCGACGAGGTCGACCTCGCCGCCGTCCACCGCGGCTACTTCGAGGGCCTGACCGCCCGCCTGCGCCATCACTGAGCCCCCACGACGGCACAGGAAGCCCGCGACGAAATGGACCTGATCCACCTGTCCGACGGCGGCAGCGGCGTCCGGCTCAGCCCGCACGGCGTGCGTCACATATGCGTCGGCGCGAACATCCGCAGCACCGCCGGCAGCACCACCACCGAAGGACCGGGCGCGGCGAGGGACTTGGTCAGGTCGTCGGCGAGGGTCTCGGGGGTGGTGCGGGTGCCCGGGACGCCGAAGGACTCCGCCAGGGCCACGTAGTCCGGCCGGGACAGCTCCGTGCCGGTCGTCTCGCCGAACGCGTCCGTCATGTACTCGCGCAGGATCCCGTACCCGCCGTCGTCGACGATCAGCCAGGTGACGTTGAGGTCGTACTGCCGGGCCGTGGCCAGTTCGGCGATGGAGTACAGCGCGCCCCCGTCGCCCGACACGGCCAGCACCGGCTGGGTCGGGTCGGCCGCCGCCGCGCCGAGGGCGGCCGGGAAGGCGTAGCCGAGGCCGCCGGAGCCCTGGGCGGAGTGCATCGTGTTGGGGCCCTTGGCGTCGAAGGCCGACCAGGCCCAGTACGCCAGGATGGTCATGTCCCAGAAGGAGGGCGCCCGGGGCGGCAGGGCCCGTCGAATGGACGCCAACAGGTCCTGTTCCAGGGTGAGTTCCTGGGAGTCGATCCGCTCGCGGACCCGGTCGAGCACCTCGCGGACGCGTCCCGGCGCCGACTCGTCCTCCCGTGTCTCCTCGATCGTCTCCAGCAGCGCCTGCAGGGCCGGGCGGGCGTCCGCGTGGATGCCGAGCGCCGGGTGGTTGGCCTCCAGCTTCCCGAGGTCCGCCTCGATCTGGATCACCCGGCCCCGGGGCTTGAACGTGTGGTAGTTCGAGGAGAGTTCGCCGAGGCCGGAGCCGACGACCAGCAATACGTCCGCGTCCTCCAGGAAGTCCGTCGTGTGCCGGTCCTCCAGCCAGGACTGGAGGGACAGCGGGTGCGTCCACGGGAACGCGCCCTTCCCCCCGAACGTCGTCACGACCGGCGCCGACAGCCGCTCCGCCAGCTGCCGCAGCTTGCCGGACGCGTCCGCCCGTACGACTCCCCCGCCCGCGATGATCGCCGGGCGTGCCGCACGCGAGAGCAAGTCCGCCGCCACCGCCGTCAGTTCGGGGCGCGGAGGCAGCTCCTCGGGAAACGCGTCACCGCCCGTCACCACCGGGATCGGCGTCTCGGCCAGCAGGACGTCCTGCGGGATCTCCACCCACACCGGGCCGTGCGGGGCGGAGAGGGCCGACTTCCAGGCCGCCTCGATCGCGGACGGGATCTGGGACTGGGTGCGCACCGTGTGGACCGACTTCACCACACCCCTGAACGAGGCCGACTGGTCCGGGAGTTCATGGAGGTAGCCGTGACGGCCGCCGCCCAGGCCGGCGGTGGGAACCTGGCTGCTGATCGCCAGCACCGGCGCCGAGGCCGCCGCCGCCTCCTGCAGCGCGGCCAGCGACGTCAGCGCGCCCGGCCCCGTCGACAGCAGCAGCGGCGCCGCCTCACCCGTGATCCGGCCGTACGCGTCCGCCGCGAACCCGGCGTTGTTCTCCACCCGCAGGCCGATGTACCGCAGGTCGGAGCGGCGCAGCGCGTCGAACATGCCCAGCGCGTGCTGGCCGGGGAGCCCGAAGACCGTCGTCGCGCCGAGCCCGGCCAGTGTCTCCACGACCAGGTCTCCGCCGTTGCGGCCGGGGGGAGGGTTCAGCGCGGCCTCCGTCTGGGCGGCCGTCGGGCGCAGTACCAGGTCGTGGTCGTGGGTCACTTGCCCTCGTTCTCCCTACGGGTCTCGGCGATCTGGCGGGACATGATCGTGGTGAGTTCGTACGCCGTGTGCGACGCGGCCACCGCGGTGATCTCGGCGTGATCGTACGCGGGCGCCACCTCGACGACATCGGCGGAGACCAGGTGGCAGGAGGCCAGGCCCCGCAGGATCTCCAGCAGTTCGCGGGAGGTCATACCGCCGGCCTCCGGCGTCCCCGTGCCCGGCGCGTGGGCCGGGTCGAGGCAGTCGATGTCGATGGAGATGTAGAGGGGGCGGTCGCCGATGCGCTGGCGCAGCTGGTCGGCGATCTCGTCGACACCGCGCCGCATCACGTCCGCCGACGTGACGATCCCGAAGCCCATCTTCTCGTCGTCGGTGAGGTCCTGCTTGCCGTACAGCGGGCCGCGTGTGCCCACGTGGGAGAGGGCGGAGGTGTCCAGGATGCCTTCCTCCACGGCCCGCCTGAAAGGCGTCCCGTGCGTGTACTCGGCGCCGAAGTACGTGTCCCAGGTGTCGAGGTGGGCGTCGAAGTGCAGCAGGGCCACCGGGCCGTGCTTCTTGGCGACCGACCGCAGCAGCGGGAGCGCGATGGTGTGGTCGCCGCCGAGGGTCATCAGGCGGGCCCCGGTCCCGAGCAGCTCGTCCGCCGCCGCCTCGACCGTCTCCACCGCCTCGTTGATGTTGAACGGGTTGGCGGCGATGTCACCGGCGTCCGCGACCTGGGCGAGGGCGAAGGGGGAGGCGTCCTGGGCCGGGTTGTAGGGGCGCAGCAGCCGGGACGCCTCGCGTATCGCGTTGCCGCCGAAGCGGGCGCCCGGCCGGTACGAGACACCCGAGTCGAACGGCACACCCACGACCGCGACATCCGCGCGGCCCACCTCGTCGAGGCGCGGCAGCCGGGCGTAGGTCGCCGGACCGGCGTACCGCGGGATGCGGGAGGAGTCGACCGGGCCTCGGGGCGCGTCGACGGGGCCGCGGGGCGTCTCGTTGCTGCTCATGGGGACTGCCTACTTCCTGCATACGCTTCATCGCACATGCATCGATATGCACTGATATGTACTGCCGTAGGTGACTCTACTGGTGAGCCGGCGCCGGTTCGGACACGGGTTCGGGTGCCCGCCCGGCCAGCCGCTCCCGCCAGGCGGCGAGGACGGCCGCGTCGGTGGCCGGGGTGGCGAGGGAGACGATCAGATACGCGGCCAGCGAGGACAGCAGCCCGTAGTAGACGGGCTCGTTGGCGAGGATCCCGTGGGTCGCCATCAGGACGATCACCGCGACACCGCCGACCACGACGGAGGCGAGCGCGCCCTGCGCCGTGCCCCGCCGCCACAGCAGTCCGCCGAGGATGGGGACGAGGAGGCCGCCGACGAGGAGGTTGTACGCGACGGTCAGCGCCTCGACGACGTTGTTCAGCGCGATCGCCGTACAGATCACCGCGATGCCCATGACCAGGATGAAGACCCGGTTGCCCCGGACCTCGTCGTGGTCGTCGTCACCCGAGGAGCCGCCCGCGCCGACCGCTCCCCGCACCCGCGACCAGATGTCGTTGTTGGCCACGGTCGCGCAGGCGATGAGCGCGCCGGAGGACGTCGACATCACGGCGGCCAGGGCGGCGGCGAGCACCAACCCCCGTACGCCGATGGGGAGTTCCTCCTTCACGATGGTCGCGAAGGCGTCGTCGGCGCTCGCGAGGTCCGGGAAGAGGACCTTGCCCGCCGTACCGATGACGGCGCCGGCGAGGGCGTACGCCAGGCAGTAGGTGCCCGCGACCGTGCCGCCCCACTTGGCCGTGCGGTCGCTGCGGGCGGTGAACACGCGCTGCCAGATGTCCTGCCCGATGAGCATGCCGAACGTGTAGATCAGGACATAGGTGAAGATCGTCTCGCCGCCGATGCCCAGCGGATCGAAGTACGAGGTGGGAAGGGCGTCCCGCATCTCGCCGAAGCCGCCCGCCTTGACGACGGCGATCGGCAGGAGCAGAAGCAGCACGCCGATGGTCTTCACCACGAACTGGACCATGTCCGTCAGCGTGATGGACCACATGCCGCCGAGCGTCGAGTACGCGACGACGATCGAGCCGCCGAGGACGATGGCGAGCGTGCGGTTCATGTCGAACAGGACGTCGAAGATCGTGGCGTACGCGATGGTCGAGGTGACCGCGAGCATCAGGGTGTACGCCCACATGACGACGCCGGAGATGACGCCCGCCCGGCCGCCGTAGCGCAGGTCGAGCATCTCGGAGACGGTGTAGACCTTCAGACGGGCGATACGGGCCGAGAAGAAGACGGAGAGGGCGAGCAGACCCAGGCCGATGGTGAACACCATCCACGCGCCGGACAGCCCGTACTGGTACCCCAGCCCGACCCCGCCGATGGTCGAGGCGCCGCCGAGGACGATGGCCGCCATGGTGCCGGAGTACATCGTCGGGCCGAGGCGCCGCCCGGCGACCAGGAACTCGCTCTTCGACCTGGCGCGGCGCATGCCCCACCAGCCCATGGCCAGCATTCCGGCCAGATAGACGACGATGACGGTGTAGTCGACGGCCATATCGGTGGCCTCCTTCGCGCACACTCGGTGGCGGGTGATGGGCACCGACATTAGGTGGCCGGAAAGCGACTGCGAAGTGTACGTTTCATCCATTCGAGCCGTGCCGGATGGAAGGAACGCACACCATGCCGGACCCGGCCGCACCACCCGCCCCGGCGGTCCCTCCGACCCCGCCCGTGCCGCTCTCCGCGCTGCTGGCCCGTGAGGATCTGGGCCTGCGGCAGATCGCCGGGCCACGGGACGCGGGGACCGCGATCCACTGGGCGCACACCTCGGAGATGTCGGACCCGTATCCGTATCTGCTCGGCGGCGAACTGCTGCTGACGGCCGGCGTCCACATCCAGGAGGCGGCGGGGTCGGGCACCTACTTCGACGACTACGTCTCCCGTATCGTCGCGGCGGGCGGCGCGGCCCTCGGCTTCGGCGTCGCCCCCGTCCACGACAGCGTCCCCAGGGCCCTGGTCGCGTCCTGCGACGCCTACGACCTGCCCCTGATCGAGGTCCCGCCCAGGACCACCTTCTCGGGCGTGGCCCGCGCGGTCTGGCAGCTCATGGCCCGGGCCAGACACGCCGAACTCCGCCGCGTGACCGAGGCCCAACAGGGCCTGGCCGCGGCCGCCTCCCGCCCCGACCCGGTCCACGCGGTCCTCCGACAGCTGGCCCAACGCGTCTCCGGCCGAGCGGTCCTGTACGGCCCGGACGGAACGGAGCTGGCATCAGCGGGCCGAGGCCCGACACCAACCGCCCTGACCACCCTGACGACGGTGGTACGACCGACCCCCGCGCCGACCACCGCACCGAGCACCACTTCGCCCCCCGGCCGCCCCAAAAGGGGCGCGGGGAACTGCGCGACCAGCCCCAACGAACCCGCACCCGCCGACGCACCCCAACCCCCCACCCCCTCCCCGCGCACCTCCACCCCCACCTCCGCCACGGACACAGCCGACGGCACCCACCTCGCCGCCTACGCCCTCACCTCCGGAGGCCACGGCTTCACCCTCGGCATCGCCACCCCCCACCGAGCCCCCGGCGACCACACGATCACCTCCGTCGCCGCCGTCCTCCTCTCCCTCCTCACCGGCGAACAGCAGAGCGGCACGGGCGCGACCCGCACCTCGGCACTGGTACGGCTCCTGCTCGGCGCCGGGCCGCAGGAGGTGGCCCCCCTCCTGGGCGAGGGCACCCACTGGCACGTCGTCCACGCCCGGCCCTCCGAGGGCGGCCCCCGGCCGGAGGCCCTGGCCGCCGCCGCGCTCGGCGCCGCCCTGGGCTCCACCCTGGTCGACGCCCACGGCCAGATCGTCCGCGTCCTCGTCCCCGCCGGCCGCGAGGTCACCGAGCAGCCCGGCTGGGTGTGCGGGGTGAGCGCCCCCGCCGAGCCGCACGCGTGGCCGGCCGCCGACGTCCAGGCCGCCCGCGCGCTGGCCCGGGCCGGGGCGACCCGGACGGCGCTGGTCCGGCACGGGTCCCGCACGGCCCTCGCCGACCTGGTGCCGGCGGAGGACGCGACCGCCCACGCCCACACCCTGCTGGCCCCGCTCGCCGCCTCCCCCGCCCTCACCGACACCCTGCGCACCTGGCTCTCCCTGCACGGCAGTTGGGACCGTACGGCCGTCGCGCTGGCCGTTCACCGCAACACGGTCCGCCAACGCGTCGGCCGGTGCGCGGCGTTGCTCGGCCTGGACCTCGACGACCCGGACGTACGCATGGAGTTGTGGTTCGCGCTGCGGCAGGAGTGAACCGACCACCCGGTCCGGGGCCGCCGCCGGAGAGTGACGCAGGTCGCAGCGGGCGGTACGCCCGCGACTCCCGCAGTCGTCTGCCTCACAATGGACGCATGCCGATACCCGGGACCCCCAGCCGCGCCGAGCTCGTCGAACACCTTGTGAAGACGCGTATCGCGGGCGATGTCGCCACCCCGCGCGAGAACAACCTCTCCCACTACCGCGAACTGGCCAACGGCAACCGCCACTACTGGCTCGGCCTGGAGCTCGGGGACCGCTGGACCGACGAGCAGGACGTGCTGGCCGTGATGGCGGAGCGCGTCGGTGTGAACGACGACCCGGGGTACCGCTACGGCCAGGACACCATCGACCCGGACCTGACGGTCGACGCGCTGGAGCGCATGGCGGCCCGGCTGCGCAAGGCGGCCGACGGCGGGCAGCGCGTGCTGTTCGCCACCGGCCATCCCGGCGGTCTGCTCCAGGTGCACAACGAGACGGCCCGGGCGCTGCGCGCGGCCGGCTGCGAGATCGTCGTCATCCCGGACGGCCTGCAGACGGAGGAGGGGTACGTGATGCAGTTCGCGGACGTGGCCGTCCTCGAACACGGCGCCACGCTCTGGCACACCCACTCCCCCGAGCCGATGCGCGCGATCCTCCGGGGCCTGGAGGGCGCCGGCCGCCCGCTGCCCGACCTGGTCGTCGCCGACCACGGCTGGGCGGGCTGCGCGGGGCAGCTCGGCGTCGACTCCGTCGGCTACGCGGACTCCAACGACCCCGCCCTCTTCCTCGGCGAGTCCGAGGGCACCCTCCAGGCCGTGGTCCCGCTCGACGACCACGTCGTCAGCCCGCGCTACTACGACCCGATGTCGGCCTACCTGCTGGAGCAGGCGGGGCTCAGCGAGGCGTAGCCCCCGGCTCCCCCGGCTGTTCCCTCGGCCGTTCCCTCGGCACGCGGACGACACCCTCCTGGATCACGGAGATCGCGTGCCGCCCGTCCTGGGTGTAGATCCGGCCCTGCCCGAGGCCGCGGCCGGCCGACGCGGACGGCGACTCCTGGTCGTACAGGAGCCACTCGTCGGCGCGGAACGGCCGGTGGAACCACATGGCGTGGTCCAGCGAGGCCCCGACGACGTCCCCGACGGCCCAGCCGCCGCGCCCGTGCGCGAGCAGGATGGAGTCGAGGAGCGTCATGTCGGAGACATAGGTGGCGAGGACGACGTGCAGCAGCGGATCGTCGTCGAGCTTGCCGTTGGCGCGGAACCAGACCTGGGAGTGCGGTTCGCGGGGCTCGCCGTAGCGGCCGTACGGCGGGTCGTCGACGTACCGCAGATCGACGGCGGCCCGCGCTTCGAGCATCTTCTCGACGACGGCCGGGTCGAGCCCGTACGCCGGGAGCCGCTGCTCGGCGGTGGGCAGGGACTCCGGGTCGGGTGCGGCCGGCATCGGGGCCTGGTGGTCGAGGCCCTCCTCGTACCGCTGGAAGGACGCGGAGAGGGCGAAGATCGGCTGGCCGTGCTGGACGGCGACGACGCGGCGCGCGGTGAAGGAGCGGCCGTCGTTCATCCGCTCCACGGTGTACACGATGGGCGCGCCGGCGTCGCCGATGCGCAGGAAGTACGCGTGGAGGGAGTGCGGCAGCCGGTCGGCGGGGACGGTCCGCCCGGCGGCGACGAGCGCCTGGGCCGCGACCTGCCCGCCGAAGACCCGGGGGACGATGGCGGGCCGGGACTGGCCGCGGAAGATGTTCTCCTCGATCTGCTCCAGGTCGAGCAGATCGAGGAGGGACTGCAGTGGTACCTGACTCATGAAGTCAGTTGTACTGGACAGTAATTTCCGAAACCTTACGGGCCCGTGTCACAGCCCCATGTCCTTGGCGATGATCGACTTCATGATCTCGCTGGTGCCGCCGTAGATACGGTTGACGCGGTTGTCCGCGTACAGGCGGGCGATCGGGTACTCGTTCATGAAGCCGTAGCCGCCGTGCAGCTGGAGGCAGCGGTCGATGACGCGGTGGGCGACCTCGGTGCAGAACAGCTTGGCGCTGGCGGCCTCGGCGGGCGTCAGCTCACCGGCGTCGAGGGCCTCGGTCGCGCGGTCGGCGACGGCCTCGGCCGCGTCCACCTCGGCCTGGCAGGCGGCCAGCTCGAACTTGGTGTTCTGGAAGTGCGCGACGGGCTTGCCGAAGACGACGCGGTCCTGCACGTACTGCTTGGCGAACCGGACGGCGGCCTTGGCCTGCGCGTAGGCGCCGTAGGCGATGCCCCAGCGCTCGGAGGCGAGGTTGTGGCCGAGGTAGTAGAAGCCCTTGTTCTCCTCGCCGAGCAGGTCCTCGACGGGCACCTTGACGTCGACGAACGCGAGCTCGGCGGTGTCGGAGGTCTTCAGGCCGAGCTTGTCCAGCTTACGGCCGACCGAGTAGCCCTCGGCCTTGGTGTCCACGACGAAGAGGGAGATGCCGTGGCGGCGGTCCTCGGCGCTGGGCGCGGCGGTACGGGCGCAGACGATCATGCGGTCGGCGTGGACGCCACCGGTGATGAAGGTCTTGGAGCCGTTGAGGACGTAGTGCGTGCCGTCCTCGCTGAGCTTGGCGGTGGTCTTCATGCCCGCGAGGTCGGAGCCGGTGCCCGGCTCGGTCATCGCGATCGCCCACATCTCCTCGCCGGAGACGAACTTCGGCAGGAAGCGCTTCTTCTGCTCGTCGGTGGCGAGCATCTTGATGTACGGCAGACCGAGCAGCACATGCACGCCGGAGCCGCCGAACTGCACACCCGCGCGGGCGGTCTCCTCGTACAGGACGGCCTCGAACTTGTACGAGTCGATGCCGGCGCCGCCGTACTCCTCGTCCACGCGGATGCCGAAGACACCCAGCTCGGCCAGCTTGTAGTAGAAGTCGCGCGGCGCCTGGCCGGCGGCGAACCACTCGTCGTACACGGGCACGACCTCGGCCTCGATGAAGGCACGCAGGGTCTCCCGGAACGCCTCGTGATCCTCGTTGAACACCGTACGACGCACCGCCGCCACCTCCACCTGAGTACTTTCGGATGTGCCCAAGCACCGCCCACCTCGGCTAAGCGCTTGCTCAGACCAAACCGTACCGGCGGGTAGCGACACCCGTCCAGATGCCCACCCCCGTAACGCTCGTCACGCTTTTGCCGCACACCGGTCGGCGGAACCGGCCGTCAGCCGGTGGCGGCCGCCTCGAACGCCCCCCGGGCCATCCGGTGCAGCAGCTCCGCCGTGGCCGCCCGCCCGGGCAGGGACCCCGGACGCCCCAGGTGCGGCGTCGAGTTCAGCAGGCCGAACACCGAGTGCACGGCGGAGCGGGCGGCGGGCTCGGCGAGCCCTGGGTGGGCCTCGCGGAGCACCGCCACCCACAGTTCGACGTACTGCCGCTGGAGCTGGCGCACCAGCTTGCGGTCGCTGTCGCGGAGGCGGTCCAGCTCGCGGTCGTGCAGGGTGATCAGGGGCCGGTCGTCGAGGGCGAAGTCGATGTGTCCCTCGATGAGCGAGTCGAGGATCGCCTCGGCATCGCGCCCGGCGGACGCACCACCCGGCCCACCAGCCCTGCCCGGCCCGCCTGCCCCGTCGGCCTCGGCGAGCCGCCGCTTCGCCCCCGTCAACAACTGTCCGCTGATCCCCACCAGCAGCTCCGCCAGCATCGCGTCCTTGCCCGCGAAGTGCCGGTACAGGCCCGGCCCGCTGATGCCGACCGCCGCCCCTATCTCGTCGACGCCCACACCGTGGAAGCCGCGCTCGGCGAAGAGGCGGGCGGCTTCCTTGAGGATCTGCTCGCGGCGGGTGGGCGCGTCGGTTCTCGTGGCCATGGAGCCAATTCTAGACAGGGAGGTTAGCGGTCGTTAACCTGATGGAAACGGGTTAACGCTCATTAACAGGTGACCGCACGTGACCACTGGGTGAGGGGACCGCACGATGGACCAGGCACCGGAGCTGACGACCGCGGCAGATCCCGCGGCGGAGGCGTATCGGGCCAACGAGGCCGCGCACCGCGCGCTGGGCGAGGAGCTGCGGGCCAAGCTGGCGGCGGCGCGGCTCGGCGGCGGCGAGAAGGCGCGCGCCCGGCACACCGCGCGCGGCAAGCTGCTGCCGCGCGACAGGGTGGACACCCTCCTCGACCCCGGCTCGCCCTTCCTGGAGCTGGCGCCGCTGGCGGCGGACGGGCTGTACGACGGACAGGCCCCGGCCGCCGGCGTCATCGCGGGGATCGGCCGGGTCAGCGGGCGCGAGTGCGTCGTCGTCGCCAACGACGCCACCGTCAAGGGCGGCACGTACTACCCGATGACGGTGAAGAAGCATCTGCGGGCCCAGGAAGTGGCCCTGGAGAACCGCCTCCCCTGTCTCTATCTCGTCGACTCCGGCGGCGCCTTCCTGCCCATGCAGGACGAGGTCTTCCCCGACCGCGAGCACTTCGGCCGGATCTTCTACAACCAGGCGCGGATGTCCGGGGCGGGCATTCCACAGATCGCCGCCGTCCTCGGGTCGTGCACGGCCGGTGGCGCGTACGTCCCCGCGATGAGCGACGAGGCCGTGATCGTCCGGGGGCAGGGGACCATCTTCCTGGGCGGCCCGCCGCTCGTGAAGGCCGCCACCGGCGAGGTCGTCACCGCCGAGGAGCTGGGCGGCGGCGAGGTCCACTCCCGGATCTCCGGCGTCACCGACCACCTCGCGGAGAGCGACGCGCACGCCCTGCGCATCGTGCGCACCATCGTCTCCACGCTCCCCTCCCGGGGCCCGCTCCCCTGGTCGGTCGAGCCGGCCGTCGAGCCCAAGGTCGACCCGTACACGCTGTACGGCGCCGTGCCGGTCGACTCCCGCACGCCGTACGACGTGCGCGAGGTCATCGCGCGTGTGGTCGACGGTTCGCGGTTCGCCGAGTTCAAGGCGGAGTTCGGGCAGACCCTGGTCACCGGCTTCGCCCGGATCCACGGCCACCCGGTGGGGATCGTCGCCAACAACGGCATCCTCTTCTCCGAGTCCGCCCAGAAGGGCGCCCACTTCATCGAGCTGTGCGACCAGCGCGGCATCCCGCTGGTCTTCCTGCAGAACATCTCCGGCTTCATGGTCGGCCGGGACTACGAGGCCGGTGGCATCGCCAAGCACGGCGCGAAGATGGTGACGGCCGTGGCCTGCACCCGCGTCCCCAAGCTGACGGTCGTGGTCGGCGGCTCGTACGGCGCGGGCAACTACTCGATGTGCGGCCGGGCCTATTCACCGCGCTTCCTGTGGATGTGGCCCAACGCCAAGATCTCGGTGATGGGCGGCGAGCAGGCCGCGTCCGTCCTGGCCACGGTCAAGCGGGACCAGCTGGAGGCGCGCGGCGAGGACTGGCCGGCGGCGGACGAGGAGGCCTTCAAGGACCCGATCCGCGCCCAGTACGAGCGCCAGGGCAGCGCCTACTACGCCACCGCCCGGCTCTGGGACGACGGGGTCATCGACCCCCTCGACACCCGCCAGGTCCTGGGCCTCGCCCTGACCGCTTGCGCCAACGCGCCCCTGGGTGACCCCCAGTTCGGCGTCTTCCGGATGTGAGGGGGCTTTGAAGGTGACCATGTTCGACACAGTGCTGGTGGCCAACCGGGGCGAGATCGCCGTCCGCGTCATCCGCACCCTCCGCGCCCTCGGCGTCCGCTCCGTCGCCGTCTTCTCCGACGCGGACGCCGACGCCCGGCACGTCCGGGAGGCCGACACGGCGGTACGGATCGGTCCGCCACCGGCGGCGGAGAGCTATCTGTCGGTGGAGCGGCTGCTGGAGGCCGCCGCCCGCACCGGCGCCCAGGCCGTCCACCCCGGTTACGGCTTCCTCGCGGAGAACGCCGCCTTCGCGCGGGCGTGCGCCGACGCGGGCCTGGTCTTCATCGGCCCGCCCGCCGACGCCATCTCCCTGATGGGCGACAAGATCCGCGCCAAGGAGACGGTACGGGCGGCCGGGGTACCGGTGGTGCCGGGTTCGAGCGGAAGCGGCCTCACGGACTCCCAACTCGCCGACTCCGCACGCGAGATCGGTATGCCGGTGCTGCTGAAGCCCAGCGCGGGCGGCGGCGGCAAGGGCATGCGGCTGGTCCGGGACGCGGGCCTGCTGGCCGACGAGATCGCCGCCGCCCGCCGCGAGGCCCGTGCCTCCTTCGGCGACGACACCCTCCTCGTCGAGCGCTGGATCGACCGCCCCCGGCACATCGAGATCCAGGTCCTGGCGGACGGCCACGGGAACGTGATCCACCTCGGCGAGCGCGAGTGCTCCCTCCAGCGCCGCCACCAGAAGATCATCGAGGAGGCGCCCAGCGTCCTGCTCGACGAGGCCACGCGTGCCGCGATGGGCGAGGCGGCCGTCCAGGCGGCCCGCTCCTGCGGCTACTCCGGCGCGGGCACGGTCGAGTTCATCGTCCCCGGCGGCGACCCCTCCTCGTACTACTTCATGGAGATGAACACCCGCCTCCAGGTCGAGCACCCGGTGACCGAGCTGGTCACGGGTGTCGACCTGGTGGAGTGGCAGCTCCGGGTCGCGGCGGGCGAGCGGCTGTCCTTCGGACAGGACGACGTGACGCTGACGGGGCACGCGGTGGAGGCCCGTATCTGCGCCGAGGACCCCTCCCGGGGCTTCCTCCCCTCCGGCGGCACGATCCTGCGCCTGCGCGAGCCGGCCGGCGACGGCGTCCGTACGGACTCCGGCCTCACCGAGGGCACGGAGGTCGGCTCGCTGTACGACCCGATGCTCTCCAAGGTCATCGCCCACGGCCCCGACCGGCCCACCGCCCTGCGGCGGCTCCGGGCTGCCCTCGCGGAGACGGTCACGCTGGGCGTGCAGACGAACGCCGGGTTCCTGCGCCGGCTGCTGGCCCATCCGGCGGTGGTGGCGGGCGAGTTGGACACGGGGCTGGTGGAGCGGGAGGTGGACGGGCTGGTCCCGGACGAGGTGCCGGTGGAGGTCCACGCGGCGGCGGCGTTGCTGCGCCAGGCCGCGCTCACCCCGGCCGCCGGTGACGGCACCGGTGACGGCTCCGGCTGGACCGATCCGTTCGACTCCGCGGTCGGCTGGCGGCTGGGCGGCGAACGGGCCTGGACGGCACACCACCTGCGGCTGCCGGGCCACGAGCCGGTGACCGTACGCGTGCGGCCCACACCGGACGGCGGGACCGAGGTGCTGCCGGACGGCGCCGAAACCCCCCTGCGGGGGTCCGGGGGCGTGCCCCCGCGTCCCGGGGCCGAGGGCCGGTTCACCTTCCACCTCGACGGCCTCACCCACACCTTCCACCACGCCCCCGACTGGCTGGGCCGGGACGGCGACGCCTGGCAGGTGCGCGACCACGACCCCGTCGCCGCCTCCCTCTCCGGCGCCGCCCGCGCGGGAGTGGACTCGCTGACGGCGCCGATGCCCGGGACGGTCACCGTGGTGAAGGTGGCCGTGGGTGACGAGGTGGCCGCCGGGCAGAGCCTGCTGGTGGTGGAGGCGATGAAGATGGAGCACGTCGTCTCCGCGCCGCACGCCGGGACGGTCACCGAGCTGGACGTCACGCCCGGGACGACCGTCGCCATGGACCAGGTGCTGGCGGTCGTCGCGCCGCACGAGCCGGAGGAGGCGGCCGTATGACCGTCCACCAGGATCAGGGTCTCCCCATGACCGTGCCGGCCGAAGGGCTGCCCGCCCGCGTCCGGATCCACGAGGTCGGCGCCCGGGACGGCCTGCAGAACGAGAAGGCGACCGTCCCGACGGAGGCGAAGGCGGAGTTCGTCCACCGGCTGGCCGACGCGGGCCTCACCACCATCGAGGCGACCAGCTTCGTCCACCCCAAGTGGGTGCCCCAACTGGCGGACGCGGAGGCCCTGTTCCCCCTCGTCGCCGACCTCCCGGTGGATCTCCCGGTCCTCGTCCCCAACGAACGCGGCCTCGACCGTGCCCTCGCCCTCGGCGCGCGCCGGGTCGCCGTCTTCGCCAGCGCCACGGAGTCCTTCGCCAAGGCCAACCTCAACCGCACGGTCGACGAGGCACTGGCGATGTTCGAACCGGTCGTCGGCCGCGCGAAGGCGGAGGGCGGGCACGTCCGGGGCTATCTCTCGATGTGCTTCGGCGACCCCTGGGAGGGCCCGGTCCCGGTCCCCCAGGTCGTCCGGGTCTGCCGCGCGCTCCTGGACCTGGGCTGCGACGAGTTGAGCCTCGGCGACACGATCGGCGTGGCGACCCCGGGCCATGTCCAGGCCCTGCTCACCGCCCTGAACGAGGCAGGCGTCCCCACCCCCTCCCTCGGCGTGCACTTCCACGACACCTACGGCCAGGCCCTCGCCAACACCCTCGAAGCGCTGCGCCACGGCGTCACCACGGTCGACGCCTCGGCCGGCGGCCTCGGCGGCTGCCCGTACGCGAAGTCCGCCACCGGAAACCTCGCCACCGAGGACCTCGTGTGGATGCTGCGGGGCCTCGGCATCGACACGGGCGTCGACCTCGGCCGCCTCGTCGCCACGAGCGCGTGGATGGCCGGACACCTGGGCCGGCCCAGCCCGTCCCGCACCGTACGAGCCCTGTCCCACAAGGACGACGAGGGCCCCGAGGACCACAAGGAGCACTGAGGTTCATGGACCACCGCCTCTCCCCCGAGCTGGAAGAACTCCGCCGCACGGTCGAGGAGTTCGCGCACGAGGTCGTCGCCCCCAAGATCGGCGACTTCTACGAGCGGCACGAGTTCCCGTACGAGATCGTGCGCGAGATGGGCCGTATGGGGCTGTTCGGGCTGCCGTTCCCGGAGGAGCACGGCGGCATGGGCGGCGACTATCTGGCGCTGGGCATCGCGTTGGAGGAGCTGGCCCGGGTGGACTCCTCCGTGGCGATCACCCTCGAAGCGGGTGTCTCCCTGGGCGCGATGCCGATCCATCTCTTCGGCACCCCCGCACAGAAGGAGGAGTGGCTGCCACGCCTGTGCTCGGGGGAGATCCTGGGCGCGTTCGGCCTCACCGAACCGGACGGCGGCTCGGACGCGGGCGCGACCCGTACGACGGCCCGCCTGGACGAGTCGACGAACGAATGGGTCATCAACGGCAGCAAGTGCTTCATCACCAACTCGGGCACGGACATCACGGCCCTGGTCACGGTCACGGCGGTCACCGGCCGCACCCCCGACGGCAAGCCCCTCATCTCCTCGATCATCGTCCCGTCCGGCACCCCGGGCTTCACTGTCGCCGCCCCGTACTCGAAGGTCGGCTGGAACGCCTCCGACACCCGTGAGCTGTCCTTCACCGACGTCCGGGTCCCGGCGGAGAACCTGCTCGGCGAACTCGGCCGTGGCTACGCCCAGTTCCTGCGCATCCTCGACGAGGGCCGTATCGCCATCTCGGCGCTCGCCACGGGCCTGGCCCAGGGGTGTGTGGACGAGTCGGTGAAGTACGCGAAGGAACGCCACGCCTTCGGCCGCCCGATCGGCGCCAACCAGGCCATCCAGTTCAAGCTCGCCGACATGGAGATGAAGGCCCACACCGCCCGCCTCGCCTGGCGCGACGCGGCCTCCCGCCTGGTCTCCGGCGAGCCCTTCAAGAAGGAGGCGGCCCTGGCGAAGCTCTACTCCTCCACCATCGCCGTCGACAACGCCCGCGACGCCACCCAGATCCACGGCGGCTACGGCTTCATGAACGAGTACCCGGTCGCCCGTATGTGGCGTGACTCCAAGATCCTGGAGATCGGCGAGGGGACGAGCGAGGTGCAACGGATGCTGATCGCCAGGGAGATGGGGCTCGTCGGCTGACCGACGGCACATGCTCGAATGATGGCCGGAATCCGCGATGACGGCACGGCTCCCACACGCTCTCACCCGGTTCGCCACAGGCGAGCCGGGTGCCTTTTTGCCCGCTTGACGGGCGCCACCTGGCCACTTCACGCGTCCTGCACATCAGCGACGCGAGCACAGGTTTACGCTTCAACCGATCCCCGCACACCCCACCAACCTTTGATTCACAGGTAATTCAAAGGTTAGGGCGGAGGTGGACCCGGGCAGTCCACTTCCTGGAACCACCCGCTGGACAAGTGGTGAGGTTAGGCTAACCTACCTTCGAACTCACCCTCGGGCGGTACTCCGCCCCGTTCGAAAGTAGCCATACACATGTCCAACGCCAGAGCCGCTCACCTCACCCGCCGTGGCATCCTCGCCGCCGGTGGCGCACTCGGTCTCGGTGCCGTGCTCGCTGCCTGTGGAGACGAGGACTCGACGAGCGGCGGCACTGGCTCCGACAAGGAGACGGCTGCCGCCAAGTCCGGCCCCTGGTCGTTCAAGGACGACCGGGGCGTGACCGCGAAGACCGACAAGGTCCCGGCGAACATCGTCGCCTTCGTGGGTGTCGCCGCCGCGCTGTACGACTACGGCATCGACGTCAAGGGCGTGTTCGGCCCGACCAGGACCACCGACGGCAAGGCCGATGTCCAGGCCGGTGACCTCGACATCAGCAAGGTCACCATCCTCGGCAACGTCTGGGACGAGTTCAGCGTCGAGAAGTACGCCGCCCTCGCCCCCGACGTCCTCATCACCACCCTGTTCGACGACGCCGGCACTCTCTGGTACGTGCCCGAGGCCTCCAAGGACAAGATCGCCAAGCTCGCCCCGAGCGTCGGCATCTCCGCGTACGACCGCCAGATGACCGAGCCGCTGCAGCGCATGCTGGAGCTGGCCAAGTCCCTCGGCGCGGACACCGGGTCGGAGAAGATCACCACGGCCAAGAAGCGGTTCGAGGACGCGGCCGCCCGGCTGCGCGCGGCCACCAAGGCAAAGCCCGACATCAAGGTGCTCGCCGGTTCCGCCAGCCAGGACATCTTCTATGTCTCCGGCTCGAACCTCTCCATCGACCTGGAGTACTACAAGGCCCTCGGCGTGAACTTCGTCGAGCCGAGCGCGGCGGCGCTGAAGGCCAGCGGGGGTTGGTTCGAGAATCTCAGCTGGGAGAACGTCGACAAGTACGGCGCGGACGTCATCATCATGGACAACCGCACGTCGGCGATCCAGCCGGACGCGATCGAAGAGGCGACGTGGAAGAAGCTGCCGGCGGTGAAGGCGGGGCAGGTCATCGGGCGTAACCCCGAGCCGATTCTCTCCTACGACAAGTGCGCGCCGCTGCTTGAGGAGTTGGCCGAGGCGATCGAGAAGGCGAAGAAGGTCAGTTAGGGCTTCGGCCGTAGGTCGACTGCGGGTCCGGTGGGGCTTCTCGCGCAGTTCCCCGCGCCCCTGAAAAAGCAGGGGCTGCGCCCCTTGCTTTTTCAGCGGCCCGCAGGGGCCGTTGCCTTGAGGGGCGCGGGGAACTGCGCGACCAGCCCCCACCGGACCCGCACCCGCCAACGCACCCCAGCCCCCGACCCATGAGGCACCCCATGACGACGGCCGTAGCCGCCCCTTTCCGTTTCTTCTCTCTTCAGGTCTCGCGAACGGAGCGGCTGGGCCCGTCTCTCGTGCGTGTCTCGTTCGCGGGGGACGACCTGCGGTACTTCCACTCCGACGGCCGGGACCAGTCACTGTCCCTCTTCCTGCCGCAGCCGGGACAGGACGCCCCGGCCGTCCCGTACGAACTGGGCGACGGCTGGTGGCAGGCCTGGCGGGAACTGCCGGACGACGTGCGGGCGGTGATGCGCTCGTACACCCTGCGGGGGCTCCGGTGCGCCCCGGGCGGCGACACCGCCGAGATCGACATCGACTTCGTGCTGCACGGGGTCGAGCCGGGGGCCGCCGTGCCCGCCGGGCCCGCGTCCCGGTGGGCGTCGGCGGCGCGGGCCGGGGACCGGGTCGTCCTGCTCGGGCCCGCGATCGCCGACAACCGCGCGATCCGTTTCCGTCCGCCGGCCGACACCGATCTGGTGCTGATCTGGGGTGACGAGACGGCGCTGCCCGCCGCCTCGGCGATCCTGGAGTCGCTGCCGGTCGGCACCCGGGCCCGGGTCTGGCTGGAGGTCCACCACGCGGGGGACATCCAGGACCTGGCCACGGACGCCGACGCCGAGATCACCTGGCTGGTGCGGACGGAGGGGGCGCCCACCGCCCTCGACACCGTCCGCGCCGCCCAACTGCCGCCCAGCGAACTGCCGTACGCCTGGATCGCCGGTGAGTCCGGCCGGGTGAAGGAGCTGCGCCGCCATCTCGTGCGGGAGCGCGGGATCGACAAGCGGCGGGTGACCTTCGTCGGGTACTGGCGTGAGGGTCTGACGGAGGAGCAGTTGCGGGAGCGCGGCGAGTAGGCCGAGTCACCAGCGACACAAGCGAGCCCAGAGACACCAGCGACCCAAGCGACACCGGACCGCCAGCGACAGCCAAGTGACCACAGTCACGGCTGAGTCCGGGCTCCACCCAAGTTAGTTAAGTTAGGCTTACCTAAGTTGGACGACGTGATGTCACCCCCCCCACTCACCTCTCCGTCCCACCCGGACCGCCCCGCTCGGAGGACCTCCCCATGCGCTCGCACCTGCTCAATGACACGACCGCGGAGCGGTACCGCCGCACCGTGACCGAAGGCGTGGAGCGGGTGGCGGCCAAACTCGCCACCACCGACCGACCGTTCACCGGTGTCACCGTCGACGCCCTCTCCCCCCACATCGAGAAGATCGACCTCGACAAGCCGCTGCACGACACGGCCGCCGTCCTCGACGAGCTGGAGGACGTCTATCTGCGCGACGCGGTCTACTTCCACCACCCGCGCTATCTCGCCCACCTCAACTGCCCGGTCGTCATCCCGGCCGTGCTCGGCGAGGCCGTCCTCTCCGCCGTCAACTCCTCCCTGGACACCTGGGACCAGTCGGCCGGCGGCACCCTGATCGAGCGCAAGCTCATCGACTGGACGAACGAGCGCATCGGCTTCGGACCGTCCGCCGACGGTGTGTTCACCTCCGGCGGCTCGCAGTCCAACCTTCAGGCACTGCTCCTCGCCCGCGAGGAGGCCAAGCCGGCGCCGGGCGGTTGGGAAGGCTCGGCCGACTCCGCCAAACTGCGGATCTTCGCCTCCGAGGTCAGCCACTTCAGTGTGAAGAAGTCGGCGAAACTACTGGGCCTCGGCCCGGACGCCGTCGTCTCCATTCCGGTGGACGCCGACAAGCGGATGCAGACGATGGCCCTCGCCCGTGAGCTGGAGCGCTGCAGGAACGACGGCCTCGTCCCCATGGCCGTCGTCGCCACCTCCGGCACCACCGACTTCGGCTCCATAGACCCGCTGCCCGAGATAGCCGAGCTGTGCGCCCAGTACGACACCTGGATGCACGTCGACGCCGCGTACGGCTGCGGCCTGCTCGTCTCCCGTACACGCCGCGACCTCCTGAACGGCATCGAGCGCGCCGACTCCGTCACCGTGGACTACCACAAGTCCTTCTTCCAGCCGGTGAGTTCGTCCGCCGTGCTCGTCCGGGACGCGTCCACGCTCCGCCACGCGACCTACCACGCGGAGTACCTCAACCCGCGCCGCATGGTCACCGAGCGCATCCCCAACCAGGTCGACAAGTCCCTGCAGACCACCCGCCGCTTCGACGCGCTCAAGCTGTGGATGACGCTGCGCACGATGGGCGCCGACGGCGTCGGCCAGCTCTTCGACGAGGTCTGCGACCTGGCGGAGGAGGGCTGGAAACTGCTCGCCGCCGACCCGCGCTACGACGTCGTCGTACGGCCCCAGCTGTCCACGCTGGTCTACCGCTACATCCCCGAGGCCGTCACCGACCCGGCCGAGATCGACCGCGCCAACCTGTACGCCCGCAAGGCCCTGTTCGCCTCCGGTGACGCCGTGGTCGCGGGCACCAAGGTCGGTGGTCGCCACTATCTGAAGTTCACCCTGCTCAACCCCGAGACCACGGCCGAGGACATCGCCGTCGTCCTCGATCTGATCGCCGGCCACGCCGAGCAGTACCTGGGAGAATCCCTTGACCGCGTCGCTTCCTGAGCCCGCCGAATCCGCGGAATCCGCCGTGAAAACCCACGACTTCATCGGCATCGGGCTGGGACCCTTCAACCTCGGCCTCGCCTGCCTAACCGAGCCCATCGCCGAACTCGACGGGATCTTCCTGGACTCGAAGCCGGCCTTCGAGTGGCACTCGGGCATGTTCCTCGACGGCGCCCACCTCCAGACCCCGTTCATGTCGGACCTGGTCACCCTCGCCGACCCGACCTCCCCGTATTCCTTCCTCAACTACCTGAAGGACTCGGGCCGTCTGTACTCGTTCTACATCCGCGAGAACTTCTACCCGCTGCGGGTCGAGTACGACGACTACTGCCGCTGGGCCGCCAACCGCCTGAGCAACGTCCGCTTCGGCACGACGGTGACGGAGGTGACGTACGAGGACGAGCTGTACGTCGTGAGGACGGCCGACGGTGATGTGTTCCGCGCCCGGCACCTCGTGCTCGGCACCGGCACGCCGCCGTACGTTCCGGAGGCGGTCGAGGGACTGGGCGGCGACTGGATCCACAACTCCCGCTACATGCGGCACAAGCAGGAGCTGCAGCGGAAGAAGTCGATCACCCTGGTCGGCTCCGGGCAGTCGGCCGCCGAGATCTACCTCGATCTGCTGAGCGAGATCGACGTCCACGGCTACCAGCTGAACTGGGTGACGCGCTCCCCGCGCTTCTTCCCGCTCGAATACACCAAGCTCACGCTGGAGATGACCTCCCCGGAGTACATCGACTACTTCCGCGAGCTGCCGGAGCCGACCCGCTACCGCCTGACCCAGGAGCAGAAGGGCCTGTTCAAGGGCATCGACGGAGACCTCATCAACGAGATCTTCGACCTGCTCTACCAGAAGAGCCTGGGCGGCCCGCTGCCCACCCGGCTGCTCACCAACTCCGCGCTGAACAGCGTGACTTACGAGAACGGCACGTACTCGCTCGGCCTGCGGCAGGAGGAGCAGGAGAAGGACTACACGATCGACTCGCAGGGCCTGATCCTCGCCACCGGCTACAAGTACGCCGAGCCGGAGTTCCTGAAGCCCGTCCGGGACCGCCTGGTCTACGACGCGCGGGGCAACTTCGACGTGGCCCGCAACTACGCCATCGACACCACCGGCCGGGGCGTCTTCCTGCAGAACGCGGGCGTCCACACCCACAGCATCACCTCGCCCGACCTGGGCATGGGCCCGTACCGGAACTCGTACATCATCCGCGAGCTGCTCGGCACGGAGTACTACCCGGTGGAGAAGACCATCGCGTTCCAGGAGTTCGCCGTATGAGCGGCGGGACCGGTGTGGGCGCCACGGACTTCACCTTCCGTCCCCTCGACCCGCTGAGCGACGCCGAGCTGCTGCACCGCTGGGTGACGCACCCCAAAGCGGCGTACTGGATGATGCAGGACGCCAGGCTGGAGGACGTCGAGCGGGCCTACATGGAGGTCGCGGCCGACCCGCACCAAGAGGCCCTGCTCGGCCTGCTGGACGGCGAGCCCGTCTTCCTGATGGAGCGGTACGACCCCGTCCACCGTGAACTCGTCGGCCTGTACGAGCCCGAGCCGGGTGACGTCGGCATGCACTTCCTGGTGCCGCCGACGGACACCCCGGTGCACGGCTTCACCCGGGCCGTGATCACCGCCGTGATGGCCCATCTCTTCGAGGACCCGGCCACCGTCCGGGTCGTCGTCGAGCCGGACGTGTCCAACAAGGCCGTCCACGCCCTCAACGAAGTCGTCGGTTTCGTCCCCCACGGCGAGATCGACAAGCCGGAGAAGCGCGCACTGCTGAGCTTCTGCACACGAGAGCAGTTCTTCGAGGCTGCCCGAGGAGTAGCCGTATGACCCTGTCCGATGCCGTGGCGCATCTGTCCCCCCACCGCTGGGCCCGGGCCAACCGCCTGCTCGTCCGCAAGGCCCTCGCCGAGTTCGCCCATGAACGGCTCATCACGCCGGAGGCCACGGCCGACGGCGGCTTCGAGGTCCGCAGCGACGACGGTCTGACCCGCTACGGGTTCACCGCCGTCCGGCGCGCCCTCGACCACTGGCAGGTCGACGCCGACTCGATCACCCGTCAGCGAGACGGCGTCGACCTCCCTCTGGCCGCCCTGGACTTCTTCATCGAGCTGAAGGGGTCCCTCGGCCTGAGCGACGAGATCCTCCCGGTCTACCTGGAGGAGATCTCCTCCACCCTCGCCGGCACCTGCTACAAGCTCACCAAGCCGCAGACCCCGGTCGCCGAACTCGTCGACGGCGGCTTCCAGGCCATCGAGACCGGGATGACCGAGGGCCACCCCTGCTTCGTCGCCAACAACGGCCGCCTCGGCTTCGGCGTCCACGAGTACCTGTCGTACGCCCCCGAGACGGCGAGCCCGGTCCGGCTGGTCTGGCTGGCCGCGCACCGTTCACGGGCGGCGTTCACGGCGGGTGTGGGCATCGAGTACGAGGCGTTCCTGCGGGACGAGTTGGGCACGGAGACGGTCGACCGCTTCCACTCCGTGCTCACCGACCTGGAGCTGGACCCCGCCGACTACCTCTTCATCCCGGTCCACCCCTGGCAGTGGTGGAACAAGCTCACCGTCACCTTCGCCGCCGAGATCGCCCGGCGGAACCTGGTGTGCCTCGGGGAGGGCGACGACGAGTACGTGGCCCAGCAGTCCATCCGGACCTTCTTCAACAGCTCGGCCCCCGAGAAGCACTACGTCAAAACGGCCCTCTCCGTCCTCAACATGGGCTTCATGCGCGGCCTCTCGGCGGCGTACATGGAGGCGACCCCGGCCATCAACGACTGGCTGGCCGGCCTCATCGACAGCGACCCGGTCCTGAAGTCCACCGGTCTGTCGATCATCCGCGAGCGCGCCGCCGTCGGCTACCGGCACCTGGAGTACGAGGCGGCCACCGACAAGTTCTCCGCGTACCGCAAGATGCTGGCCGCGCTGTGGCGCGAGAGCCCGGTGCCCTCGCTCCAGGAGGGCGAGTCGCTGGCGACGATGGCCTCCCTGGTCCACGTCGACCACGAGGGCAACGGCTTCGCGGCGGCGCTCATCGAACGCTCGGGCCTGCCCCCGAAGGAGTGGCTGCGCCGCTACCTGCGGGCGTACTTCACCCCCCTCCTCCACAGCTTCTACGCCTACGACCTGGTCTTCATGCCGCACGGCGAGAACGTCATCCTCGTCCTCAAGGACGGTGTCGTCGAGCGGGCGATCTACAAGGACATCGCCGAGGAGATCGCGGTCATGGACCCGCAGGCGGTCCTCCCGCCGACGGTCGAACGCCTCCGCGTGGACGTCCCCGAGGACAAGAAACTCCTCTCCCTCTTCACGGACGTCTTCGACTGCTTCTTCCGCTTCCTCGCCGCGAACCTCGCGGAGGAAGGGGTGCTGGACGAGAAGGAGTTCTGGCGCACGGTCGCCGAGACCGTCCGCGACTACCAGCACGGGATGCCCGAACTCGCCGACAAGTTCGCCCAGTACGACATGTTCGCCCCCGAGTTCGCCCTCTCCTGCCTCAACCGCCTCCAACTGCGCAACAACAAGCAGATGGTCGACCTCGCAGACCCCGCGGGTGCGCTCCAGCTCATCGGCACCCTGAAAAACCCCATCGCGGGCCTCTAGGCCCCCCGAACAGACGGGCACCTCGGAGTACGGTCCTCCGAGGTGCCCGTCTCTTTTCCGCCGATGGTCCAGCTGCGGCCCGGTGGGGCTTCTCGCGCAGTTCCCCGCGCCCCTAAGATTCAGGCCCCTGCGGGCCTGAAAAGCGACGGCCGGCGGGCCTGGAAGGCGACGGTTCGGCGGGCCGAAAAGCGCGGGGCGCAGCCCCGGCTTTTCAGGGGCGCGGGGAACTGCGCGACCAGCCCCCACGCACCCGCACCCGCCGACGCACCGAACCCCCCACCCCCTACCGCGCAGGCCACGGCACCTCAGCCGACCGGAAGTACCCGATCCCGAGCGCCTCCCACCGCGCCCCCTGCGCGGCAAGCCGCCCCCGATACCCGTCCCACCCATGCGTGGACGCCGGCGACCACCCCAACTCCGCAACCCCCGGCAACCGCGGAAACACCATGTACTCCACATCCGCCGACGAGGTGATCGTCTCCGTCCACAACGGCGCCTCGACCCCCCGCACAGCCGCCGCCGGCACCCCCGCCAGATACGCCCCCGGATCCCAGTCGTACGCCCGCCGCACCCCCACATACCCGGCCCAGTCGAGCCCCAGCGGCGTGTCCTTGTCGTACTTCATGTCGAGGTAGATCCGGTCGGCCGGAGACAGAATCACCCCGGTCCCGTTCCGCGCGGCGGCGGCGACCCGCTCCTTCTCCTCGGCGCCGGTACTGTCCAGCCCCCAGTACTGCGCGAGAGCGCCCCGCGCGGGCGTCGCCCCGGTCAGCTGGTGCCAGCCGATCACGGTCTTCCCGTATCGCTCGACGACCGGCTGCACTCGGTCCATGAACTTCACATAGTCCGCATGGCTGGTGGAGTGCGCCTCGTCGCCCCCGATGTGCAGATACCGCCCGGGCGTGAGCGCGGCCACCTCCCGTACGACGTCGTCCACGAAGTCGTACGTCACGTCCTTGTCGACGCAGAGGGAGCTGAAGCCCACCTCGGTGCCGGTGTAGAGCGGTGGCGCGACGCCGTCGCAGTTCAGCTCGGCGTAGGAGGCGAGCGCCGCGTTGGTGTGGCCGGGCATGTCGATCTCGGGGACGACCTCCAGGTGACGCGAGGAGGCGTACCGGACGATCTCCTTGTAGTCGGCCTTGGTGTAGAAGCCGCCGGGCCCGCCGCCGACCTGGGTGGAGCCGCCGTACGGGGCGAGGCGCGGCCAGGAGTCGATGGCGATGCGCCAGCCCTGGTCGTCGGAGAGGTGCAGGTGCAGCTTGTTGAACTTGTAGAGGGCGAGCTGGTCCACGTACCGCTTGACCTGGTCCACGGTGAAGAAGTGCCGGGACACGTCCAGCATCGCGCCGCGCCAGCCGTAGCGCGGGGTGTCCTTGATCGTGCCGCCCGCGACCAGCCAGGGGCCCGGCTGCACGGTGTCCTTCTCCACGGCGGCGGGCAGGAGTTGGCGCAGGGTCTGGACGGCGTGGAAGAGCCCGGCGGGCGCGCGTGCGGTCAGGGTGACGCCGGAGCGTCCGCTCTCCAGCCGGTAGCCCTCCTGGCCGAGACCCGTCTCCCCGGGGGCCAACCGCAGGCGGATTCCGGCCTCCTGGCGCTCGGTCACCGGCAGCCGGTACCCGGTCGAGGGCCGCAGGATCCCGGCGAGATACTCCCCCACCCGGCGTGCCTCGGGCCCGCCGGACACGACGATGCGGGTACCGCTCGTCAGCCGGTACGGCGATCCGTCGGCGCGGACCGAGGCGGGGGCCGGGATCACCCGCCCGAGCGGGATCACGGTGGCGTCGGCGTTCTCGGACTCGGGTGCGGACACGGGTGCGGCTCCCACGGCGAACATCCCGGCCACCACGAGCAGCAGTGAACCGAGCAGGCGGGTCGATCTGTGGGGCGGTCTCACGAGGTGCTCCCTTCCACCAACCGAACTGACGACACCACCATCCCCCCAAGAGGGCCGTCAGGTCTAGACCATCTCCCCTCCGGCCGGTGGAACAATCCTCTTCATGGCGGAAATCCTCCAGCGCGACGGCACGTGGACCTTCGACGGCGACACCCTGCGGCTGACCCCTGGCCGCGACAAGAACGTGAGCCTGCTCCGCAAGACCCTGGGCGAACTCTCCGTCCCGCTGGGCGCGTTGGCGGGCATCTCCTTCGAACAGGGCAAGAAGTCGGGACGGCTGCGGCTACGGCTGCGCGACGGCGCCGACCCGCTCCTCCAGGCGACCGGCGGCCGGCTCACCGACTCCCACGACCCGTACCAGCTGAGCGTCGACTCCGACCGGTACGGCGTCGCCGAGTACGTCGTGGACGAGATCCGCAACGCCCTGCTCCTGGACGAGGTGCCGGCCGACGCGGTGGACTCCTACCTCCTCGCCGGCCCCGCCGTCCCGCTCTCCGTCTCCGCCGGGGACGGCACCGCGAGCTTCGACGGCGACGTCGTACGCCTGGAGTGGAACTGGAAGACGGAGGACGCGAAGGCGGCGGCGGGCGCGCGGACGCTGGCGCTGGCGGACATAGCGGGCGTCGAGTGGCAGCCCTCGGTCGGCCTGGAGAACGGCCACCTCCGCTTCACCGTGCGGAACGCGCCGACGAAGGCTCCACCCAAGTACGACCCCAACTCCGTCGAGTTGTGGGGCTTCAAGAAGGACCCGCTGATGGCCCTGGTCGCGGCGGCCGTACAGGCGCGGCTCCCGCATCCGTCGGCCCCGGCCCCGGCGCCGAAGCAGCCGGCCCCGTCCCTGGCGGCTCCGGACGGGCCCGCCCCGGGGGAGGACCACGACGCCCTGCTGCGCCGTCTGCGCGAGCTGGGCGACCTCCACCGGTCCGGGGTGCTCACGGACGAGGAGTTCACGATGGCCAAGCAGGCGGTCCTCAAGCGTCTGTGACGGGTATGAGGACCGCCCGCGTTGACCCCCGACGGCCACCGACGGCCACCGACGGCTCCCCGACGGTTCAACGCCGGCCGGTGACGGTCACTTGGCCCGGCGCGCCACCGTGAAGTGGTCGACCCGCGCACCCGTCTCGGCGATGCCGCGCACGGTCAGCGTGGCGTAGTGCCCCTTCGGCGCGGGCTTCACGTCCACGCGCAGGAAGGAGTAGTCGAGGTATCGCACCCGCGACCAGGTGACGGTCTCGTTCTGCTTGCCGTCCTTGGTGTTGATGTAGGAGGAGACGGACTCGACGTCGTTCTCGTGGCCCTCGTACGACAGCGGGGCGGTGAAGGAGTACAGGCTGCGGCCGGCCGCGCCCGCCGTGACGTACACCACGCCCTCGGTCTCCGGGTACGCCGTGCCGCCGATCGGCAGCTTCTTCCTGACCGCGCCGCCCTTGATGACGTCGGTGCGCTCGTACTGGTGGTTGTGGCCGTTGATGACGAGGTCCACCGAGTACTTCTCGAACAGCGGGACCCACTCCTGTCGCACGCCGCCTTCCGAGGCGTGCGCGGTGGAGGTGCAGTACGCGCAGTGGTGGAAGAAGATCACGACGAAGTCGACGTCACGGGAGGCGCGGAACTTCTTGAGCTGCGCCTCCAGCCACTTGGTCTGGGTGCCGCCGGAGATGCCGAGGTTGGCCGGGATCTCGAAGGAGATGTCGTTGGCGTCGAGCGAGATGACGGCCGTGTTGCCGTAGACGAAGGAGTAGACGCCCGGCAGGTTCTTCCGGTCGGGGCCGTTGTCGGGGAGGTTCCAGCGGGCCTCCTCGCCGCCGTAGCCGTTGGGCGAGTACCAGGCCTCCATGTCGTGGTTGCCGTAGGCGGGCATCCACGGCACGGACTTGGCGACGGACTCGGTCTGGGCGAGGAACTGGTCCCACACCCGGGAGTCGAAGCCCGTGTCGGCGGTCTTGCCGGCGCCGGCCGGGTCGGCGTAGGCGATGTCACCGGCGTGCAGATGGAAGGCGGGGTTCTGGCCCAGCAGCAGGCTGTTGTTGGCGAGGCCGTGGTAGCCGACGCCCTCGTCGCCGAAGGCCGTGAAGGTGAAGGGCGCCTTGTGGGCGGGGGCGGTGGTGAAGGTGCCGAGGGTGCCCAGCAGATGCGGCTCGGCCGGGTCGAAGCCGGCGTGGCCGACGCCGTAGTAGTAGGTGCGGCCGGGCTTGAGGTGGGTCAGCTCGGCGTGGACGTAGTACTGCGTGTGGTCGCCGCTGGCACCGACGCCGGCCGGGGTGTAGAGGGTGCGGACCTCGGCGTCGATCCTGCGGGAGAGGTCCTGGGGGTGGGCGCCGATCCGGACGAAGGGCTTCTTGACGGCGACCGGGACCTGCCACGAGACGGTGATCTCGGTACGCGGGTCGTTGCCGAAGGCGAGGTGACGGCCGAAGGGGGCGACGAAGGAGCCGTCGACGCGCTCGGTGCCCGTACCGGCCTGCGTCGGAACGGAGGTGCGAAGGGCCGCCGGGGTGGCGGCCCGGGCCGCGGTGGCCGGGACGAACGCGCCACCCGTGACGGCGCCGAGCGTGACGGCGCCGCCTCTGATCATCGAGCGCCGGGAGAACTTGGAGCGCAGGTACTCGTGCTGCTCGGCCATGCTCATGCGCTCGGCCAGCCGCTCGGGTACGCCCATGCGAGGTATGTCCATAGCGTCCGAAAGTCGTCGCCTCAGGCGACGGGATACGGGCCTCCGCATGGACAGCTCACGAACAGCCCCTCATAACACATTCAACGTTCACCCAAGGGGCAGTAACAGCACCCTGCCCGATATCGGGCAGATTTCTTGCGAAACCCTCTCCCGTCCCCCAGGATCTACCGAGTGCACGACGAACTTGTTGATCATTTGACGCGATCCTCGCCCCTCAGCCGGGGCGAGGCGCTGCGTGTGATCCAGGACGTGCTCGCCTACTTCGACGAGACGACCGAGACGTACGTCCGTCGCCGCCACCGCGAACTCCAGGCCCAGGGCCTGGTGAACGCGGCGATCTTCGAACAGATCGAGGCGGACCTGAAATACCGCGCGGTCGCACCACCGGAGCTCACGCTCAGGCAGCTGCGCCGCATCGTCTACGGCTAGGGGATACGTATATATGTGCGGGATTGTCGGTTACATCGGCAAGCGCGATGTGGCGCCGCTGCTCCTGGAGGGTCTGCAGCGCCTGGAGTACCGGGGTTACGACTCCGCGGGCATAGTGGTCACCTCGCCCAAGACGGCCGGCCTGAAGATGGTGAAGGCCAAGGGCCGGGTGCGTGACCTGGAGGCCAAGGTCCCCGCGCGCTTCAAGGGCACCACCGGTATCGCCCACACCCGCTGGGCCACCCACGGCGCCCCGTCCGACGTGAACGCCCACCCGCACATGTCGGCCGACAACAAGGTCGCCGTCGTCCACAACGGCATCATCGACAACGCCTCCGAGCTGCGGAAGAAGCTCGAAGCGGACGGCGTCGAGTTCCTCTCCGAGACCGACACGGAGGTCCTCACCCACCTCATCGCCCGCTCCCAGGCGACCACCCTGGAGGAGAAGGTCCGCCAGGCGGTGCGGATCGTCGAGGGCACGTACGGCATCGCCGTCATGCACGCCGACTTCAACGACCGTATCGTCGTCGCCCGCAACGGCTCCCCCGTCGTCCTCGGCATCGGCGAGAAGGAGATGTTCGTCGCCTCGGACATAGCCGCTCTGGTCGCCCACACCCGCCAGATCGTCACCCTCGACGACGGCGAGATGGCCACCCTCAAGGCCGACGACTTCCGCACCTACACCACGGAGGGCACCCGCACCACGGCGGAGCCCACCACCGTGGAGTGGGAGGCGGCCTCGTACGACATGGGCGGCCACGACACGTACATGCACAAGGAGATCCACGAGCAGGCCGACGCCGTGGACCGTGTGCTGCGCGGCCGGATCGACGACCGCTTCTCCACCGTGCGCCTCGGCGGCCTCAACCTGGACGCCCGTGAGGCGCGCCAGATCCGCCGGGTGAAGATCCTCGGCTGCGGCACCTCGTACCACGCGGGCATGATCGGCGCCCAGATGATCGAGGAGCTGGCCCGTATCCCCGCGGACGCCGAGCCCGCCTCGGAGTTCCGCTACCGCAACGCGGTCGTCGACCCCGACACCCTCTACATCGCGGTCTCCCAGTCCGGCGAGACGTACGACGTACTGGCGGCCGTCCAGGAGCTGAAGCGCAAGGGCGCGCGGGTGCTGGGTGTCGTGAACGTCGTCGGCTCGGCGATCGCCCGTGAGGCGGACGGCGGCATCTACGTCCACGCGGGCCCCGAGGTCTGTGTCGTCTCCACGAAGTGCTTCACCAACACCACCGTGGCGTTCGCGCTGTTGGCGCTCCACCTGGGCCGCACCCGCGACCTCTCCGTCCGCGACGGCAAGCGGATCATCGAGGGCCTGCGCCGGCTCCCCGCCCAGATCTCCGAGATGCTGGAACAGGAGGAGGAGATCAAGAAGCTGGCCCAGGAGTACGCCGAGGCCCGCTCGATGCTCTTCATCGGCCGCGTCCGGGGCTACCCGGTGGCCCGTGAGGCATCCCTGAAGCTCAAGGAGGTCTCGTACATCCACGCCGAGGCCTACCCCGCCTCCGAGCTGAAGCACGGCCCCCTGGCCCTCATCGAGCCCGCCCTCCCGACGGTCGCCATCGTCCCCGACGACGACCTGCTGGAGAAGAACCGCGCCGCCCTGGAGGAGATCAAGGCCCGCAGCGGCAGGATCCTCGCCGTCGCCCACCGCGAGCAGGAAAAGGCCGACCAGACGATCGTCGTCCCCAAGAACGAGGACGAACTCGACCCGATCCTCATGGGCATCCCCCTCCAACTCCTCGCCTACCACACGGCATTGGCCCTGGGCCGCGACATCGACAAGCCGCGGAACCTGGCGAAGTCGGTGACGGTGGAGTAGGAGCGCCTTTCCGGGAAAGGGTGCGGACGGGCTTTTGCCTTTAAGGGGCGCGGGGAACTGCGCGAGCAACCCCCACGCACCCGCGGAGGCCACACAACGAAGACGGACCCCTTGGTGATGCCACCCATCACCAAGGGGTCCGTTCGACAACACCGGGTTCGCCCAACACCCGAGCGCCGCTGCCAACTACCGTGGCCGTCACACCACTCTGTCCGGCATCACGCGGGTTATGCCCTTCACAAGAGCACAAACACCCCTACGCGCCAGTAGACTTATACGTTTCCGGAAGTGACCCGGAACGTCACGGAATGACGATGACCGGCCGCTGCGCCCGCTTGGCGAGCCGCCCCGCGACCGACCCGAAGAGCCGCCCGACGAGCCCGTGCGTCGACCCGACGACGATCGCGTCCGCCTCGTACTCCCGCCCCACCTCTTCGAGTTCATGGCAGATGTCGCCACCACGCTCGACGAGGATCCAGGGCACTTCGGCGAGATAGTCGGCGCAGGCGAGCTCCAGCCCGAGGACCTCGGTGCGGTGATCGGGGACGTCGACGAAGACGGGTGGCTCGCAGCCGGCCCAGACGGTCGTGGGCAGCCGGTTGGCCACATGCACGATGATCAGGCCCGAACCGGAGCGGCGGGCCATGCCGATGGCGTACGCGAGGGCGCGCTCACTGGACGTCGAACCGTCGAAGCCGACGACGACGCCGTGCTTGAACGCGGGATCGCAGGAGGGGCGTGTCTCTTCCGCCGCAAGGGGCTCGGCCGCCGTGTGATCGGCGACGGGCCGCCGCTTGCGGTCCGCGGAGTCGAAGAATTCTTGACCGGCCATGGGTGTCTCGGCGTTTGGATCCTCGTGTGGGACGACGTGGATGGGACGTCAGTGTGCGGCGGAGCCGTGTCCGGGAATCATCTTCCCAACCCCATACCCCCAAGGGTACGACCGCACGCCTCCTCCGCCCAGATCCCGCACCGGCTGCGCGGGGTTCCAGGGAGCATGCACGAGCACCGCCCCGTAACGCAATGGTTGCTGCCACGTACAGCCGGTTTCCACGGGAGGACGGACCGGCGGAACCGAAAGGGCGCAGCCCTTCAGGGGCGCGCACGCATGGCCGTCGTAGCTGTGGGCAGCCGTGCCGCTGGGGACGATGGGGTGCCCGTCCCCACGGCAATCCGATCAAGCAGTAGCAGTACCAGTGACCGACAGGTCGAACACGCGTTGAACCCCGGTAAGCCGAACCCGAGGGAGCCAGGAGGGAGCCCGCAGTGTCCGCACACCGCAGCGCGCCCCGATCCGCCCCCGAAACCGACGAGATCCCCCCGGCCTCCCCCGGCACGCCCCAGCCACCCGCACCCACGGCCGCACCCACACCCCACCCCACCGACACCGCCACGGACGTGGTCCGCTGGGCGGCGTTCAGCTGCGTCCTCGTCCCGGTCGTCCTCGTCTGGTACGGCACCTCCCTCGCCGGCGCGACAGGCGCGGCCCTGGGCCTCGCCGCTGTCACCGGCGTCTGCCGCGTCCTCCTCCGCCAGTCCGAACGCGGAGCGGCCCGCGCGGCCCGTTCGATGGCCGAAGATCGCACCCCCCACCGCGGCCGACGCGGACGCCCCGCTTCCGGGGCGCACAGGGGCGGACGGAACTCCGGCCCGAGTACGCCGGTCGACTGACCGGTTTCCGCGCACACCCCCGTATCTTTTCAGCCAACTTCGGCCACCTGCACATCCCTTGGCCGAACACCCCTCCACCCCCCGTTCGACCTGCGCTGAAAGGGGTCCAGGGGCCGCGCGCACCCTACGTGGACCGGCCACTGGGACGAGGCGTACTTCCCTGCACGGCCCACGAGTGCAACGCTTCGTGATCGAATGCTTCACGCCAAGTTGCCATGTCGACAATGTGCCGGATGGCGAACTGGTCACGCCGGCACCACGGGACACAGTAGATTCGATCATGACTGTCTTACGGCGGGGGACTCGTGCAGGACCAAGGGGAAACGTGCAGGAGCGACACAACCGAGGAGCCGCGACCACCGAGGGGGGCTTAGCAGTATGAGCCACGACTCCACCGCCGCGCCGGAAGCCGCGGCCCGGAAGCTGTCCGGGCGACGCCGCAAGGAGATCGTCGCGGTGCTGCTGTTCAGCGGCGGCCCCATCTTCGAGAGTTCCATACCACTGTCGGTGTTCGGGATCGACCGCCAGGACGCCGGCGTACCGCGCTACCGCCTGCTGGTGTGCGCGGGCGAGGACGGCCCACTGCGGACCACAGGGGGCCTGGAACTCACCGCACCGAACGGCCTTGAGGCGATCTCGCGGGCGGGCACGGTGGTCGTGCCCGCATGGCGTTCGATCACCTCACCGCCGCCGGAGGAAGCGCTCGACGCACTGCGCCGAGCGCACGAAGAGGGGGCCCGCATCGTAGGGCTGTGCACCGGCGCCTTCGTGCTGGCCGCCGCCGGTCTGCTGGACGGCAGGCCCGCGACGACACACTGGATGTACGCGCCGACGCTGGCCAAACGCTATCCGTCCGTACACGTCGACCCACGAGAACTCTTCGTGGACGACGGCGACGTACTGACATCGGCCGGCACCGCGGCCGGAATCGATCTATGTCTGCACATCGTGCGGACCGACCACGGGAACGAGGCGGCAGGGGCCCTGGCCCGTCGACTCGTCGTCCCACCACGTCGATCGGGCGGCCAGGAGCGCTACCTCGATCGATCTTTACCAGAGGAGATCGGCGCCGACCCGCTCGCCGAGGTCGTCGCCTGGGCGCTGGAGCACCTCCACGAGCAGTTCGACGTGGAGACGCTCGCGGCACGGGCGTACATGAGCCGTCGTACGTTCGACCGCCGGTTCCGCTCGCTCACCGGGAGCGCTCCCCTGCAGTGGCTGATCACTCAGCGCGTGCTGCAGGCGCAGCGGCTCCTGGAGACGTCGGACTACTCGGTGGACGAGGTCGCGGGGCGCTGCGGCTTCCGTTCGCCGGTGGCGTTGCGCGGGCACTTCCGGCGGCAGCTGGGCTCGTCCCCGGCGGCGTACCGGGCGGCGTACCGGGCCCGGCGTCCGCAGGGCGAGAAGCACAGCGACCACCACGACGGCCCGCACGGCGTCCCGGGGCCGTCCCCGGTGTCGCCGGAGCACGCCCCGGTGCCGCTCCAGGCCCGGCGCACGGCCGCGGCGAGCGCCCTGGCGCCGTCGGCGTCCCTCTCCACGGAGGGCGCCAAGCCGGAGCTGTACGCGACGGGCCGGCTGCCGGGGCAGCGCAGCGCGCCGTAGCCCGCACGGCTGTGTGACGGCCCGGTCCCGCACCTGATCACCCTGTGATCACCCTGGTGCAGGACCGGGCCGTACGGCTGTCACGGGCCGTAAGGTGAGACACATGAACGATCGCATGGTGTGGATCGACTGCGAGATGACCGGCCTCTCGCTGTCAGACGACGCGCTCATCGAGGTGGCCGCCCTCGTCACCGACTCCGAGCTGAACGTGCTCGGCGAAGGTGTCGACATCGTCGTCCGCCCGCCGGACTCGGCACTGGAGACCATGCCGGAGGTGGTGCGCGCGATGCACACCGCGTCCGGCCTGCTCGACGCCCTGCCCGGCGGCACGACGCTGGCGGACGCGGAGGCGCAGGTCCTGGCGTACGTACGGGAACACGTGAAGGAACCGGGCAAGGCCCCCCTGTGCGGCAACTCGGTGGGCACGGACCGCGGCTTCCTGTCGCGTGACATGCCGGCCCTGGAGAACTACCTCCACTACCGCATCGTGGACGTCTCCTCGATCAAGGAACTGGCCCGCCGCTGGTACCCGAGGGCGTACTTCAACAGCCCCGAGAAGAACGGCAACCACCGGGCCCTCGCCGACATCCGCGAGTCCATCGCCGAGCTGCGCTACTACCGCGAGGCGATCTTCGTCCCGCACCCCGGCCCCGACTCGGACACGGCCCGCACGATCGCCGCGAAGCACGTCCTGCCCGCGGGGTGACCCCGCACCGGGGCCTCCCAGGGCCCCGGCCGGCCCCCCACCGAAACGCGTGCGCGGGCACCCCTGAAGACCCTGTACACTTTTTCTCGGCCGGTCGGTGAAACCTTCGGACGAACCGCCGGTCATGGTGGGTGTAGCTCAGCTGGTAGAGCACCTGGTTGTGGTCCAGGATGCCGCGGGTTCGAGTCCCGTCACTCACCCTGAGAGTCCGGCCCCGGTCCGCGAAAGCGGACCGGGGCCGGATTTGTTTCTTCACTTGATCCGCCACTTGTTCCGTCAAGTCTGCCGGCGGTGGCCTCGCCAGGCCGCGAACAGGCCTGTGCCGACAGACGTGACAGCGGCGAAGGCTTCGTGGCCGGCCAGCAGGAACACCGCCGTGACCACTGTGAGCAAGCCCACCAGGGCGATGAAATCGAGTGCGCGCTCCGCGAGCGCGGCACGAGCCGTCGCACGCGCTCCCTGCCCGGTCGAACGCTTCGTGGCATGTGATTTATCGGTCATGCCGCCAGTGAAGCCGGGCCGAGTGGGAATGCTCATGCCGTCGAACGGTCCCGCAGCGTCCCGGACATGACCGGACGTCCCCGAACGTCCTCGGACGGCCGGCGGCTCTCCTGCTCCGGCCACGGTGAACGCCGTGAGCGCGGCGGTCGCCGAGTGCCTGCGGCATCTGCCCCAGCGGGACCAGGACTGACGGCAGGCCCACCGGCCCACGCATCGCGGGATCAGGCAGCGGGCGCCACGCCCCGCCAGGCCTCCAGCGAGCGTCGGCCCTCGGTGGCGACCGCCGTCTTCACGAACCACCGCTCGTCGTGGTCCGGCAGCCGCACGCCGTAGGCCCTGCACCCCGAGTCCTGCTTCTCGTACACCCGGAACACATGACCGATCCGGGACAGATACGCCTCCGGCGGGCCCTCGATCAGATCCACGCCCACCAGCGGGTGGGCGCTCGCGCCGTCCTTGCCACGGAAGTTCTCCATGGTGGCCAGACTGCCCCCATGGCCGGCATCGGGGCTCTCGGATTCCTGTGCGGGCGACCACCACTCTCCCGGGTCACATAACCATCCGATCGCCCTCATCTGCCCCTGAAATCCACTAAGTTCACGCCTCACGCGCAAATCACCGCCAAGGGGGGCGTCATGAGTCATCAGTACCCACAACAGTCCGGACCGGGAGTGCCGCAGCATCCGGGCTGGGGAGGACCACAGCAGCAGCCGGGCTGGGGTGGGCCGCCTCCGCAGCCGCCGAAGAAGACGCCGGTCGGGATGATCGTCGGGCTCGGCTGTCTGGGCGTGGTCGTGCTCTTCGTGCTGATCGGCGTCTTCGGTGCCGTCGCCGGCGGAGGTTCCACCGCCGGGGACGACGGCAAGGGTGGCTCGGCCGGCAGTGACGGCGGCGTCAAGGGCGACCGGGCCGAGAAGGGCGACGTGGCGGCTCAGGAGGAGGAGCCGGCCGAGGAGGCGGCGCCCGAGTCACCCGTGAAGGTCTCTGCGGAGAAGGCGGCCTTCTCCGCGAGTGTCCTCGCCGACGGCAGCGACTACACCAGCGTCAAGGTGACGATCACCAACGACGGCGACGAGACGATCAGCGTCAACCCGCTCTACTTCACCATCACTGACACCGACGGCACGAAGCACGCGTCCGAGTTGGCCGTCGACCAGAACCAGATCGACACCGTGGACCTGGCCCCGGGCGAGAACGTCTCCGGCTCCATCACCGGCAAGGGCACCTTCACCCCGAAGTACGTGACCTACACCGACGGCCTCATCGGCGACCCACTCCGCGGCAACGTCTCCTGACCCGCCATGGCCGTCAGCAGGAGCCGTAGCGCCGGACGCGGGCCGCGTCCTCGGAGATGTCAGGCCGACAGCGCGGGCACCGATGCGTGAGGAGCATGGCAGCGGCGAGCCTCTCAGCCATGGCATGCGCCCGTTGAACTCCCGTACTTCCACGTAGCGTTGGGCGCCACAGGTCCGGTGTAGTGACGCCCATGGCCATGTGCACGCAACAACGAGGGAGGACGGGATGGAGCCGGTGGAACTCCGCCTCGCGGTCGAGGCAGGGCGGGCGACCGCTTCGGAGCTGGGCCTTCAGGTCGACGACGCGACCGTCATCCAGAACTCGGACCGCGTCGCGCTGCACCTGGCCCCTTGCGATGTTCTGGCTCGGGTCGCGCCTTCGGGGCATCTGGCTGATTCCGCGTTCGAGGTGGAGGTCGCTCGCCGTCTCGCCGACGTCGACGCTCCGGTGGCCGGGCTCGACCCTCGGGTCGAGGCCCGCGTCCATGTGCGTGACGCCTTCGCCGTCTCGCTCTGGACCTACTACGAACCGGTGCGATCAGAGATCTCACCGGCCGACTACGCGGACGTGCTCCTGCGCCACCATGCCGCCCTGCGTCGGATCGATCTGGACGCACCGCATTTCACCGAACGAGTCGCTGTGGCACTGAGACAGGTGAACGACCGGGAGCACTCCCCCGAACTGCCCGATTCCGACCGGGAACTGCTCGCCGAGACACTCCGCGGACTCAGCGCCGCGATCAGCGCCGACAGAACAGGCGACCAACTGCTGCACGGCGAGCCGCATCCGGGCAACCTCCTGAACACGAGGAGAGGGCCGCTCTTCGTAGACCTCGCCACGTGTTGCCGCGGGCCGATCGAGTTCGACCTCGGCCATGCACCCGAAGAAGTGGGACAGCACTATCCGGGGGCGGACCACGACCTGATTCACCAGTGCCGCGCTTTGAACTGGGCGATGTTCTCAGCCTGGCGCTGGCGCCGCGACGACAACATGCCCGCCCGGCGCCACTGGAGACTGGAGGGACTCAACCAGGTCCGTGCCGCACTCGATCACTGCGGACCCCATTCGTAGACCGTGGTACGCAGAGGTGCGCCTCATGGCCGCCGAACTGGACCCGGAAGCGGCCGACCCGCTGTACCTGCAGCTCGCGGCAGTCCTCATCTCCCGTATCGGCAACGGCACATACGCACTGGGCCGCGCCGTGCCGGGCGTCGACCGGCTGATGCAGGAGTTCGGAATCGCGCGGGGGACGGCCCGCAAGACGTTGGTGCTGCTGGCCGAGATGGGTTACGTACGGACAGTCGTCGGCAAGGGGTCCTTCGTGATCGAACGCGAAAACGACGAACCCACCGGCTGACGCTCCCCCACTCGCCCGATCGCACGCACCCCCAGGCAGTTCACGAGTCCATCGGTGATGGCGGCGCCCGGAGGCCGAGCCGCGGCTGTGGGCGGTGTACGCGGCGGGCGAAAGATCGCGCGGCTCGGCTGCCTTCGCCTCACTGTGGTGACCATGCCGAACCGCGTTGCCGTGCTGTCCGACATCCATGGAGTCCTGCCGGCCCTGGAGGCGGTGCTCGCCGAGCCGGACGTCGGTGCCGCCGATCGCATCGTCCTCACGAGTGGGCCGACTACTTCCTGCACGCTCGCGCGACCGACGCCGACGCCCTGGCGGCCTTCGCCCCACGGGACGGCCGCGACCACCGCCCGTGACGCCCGCCGCCGTACACGACCGTGGGCGGTCCGACATCAACCGCCCGATCATCCCTCAAGAAGAAGCCCGCGCCACCAGCTCCGTCGGCAGCACCACCTGCCGCCGCTCCAACCCCCGTGACACCGCCGGGCGGCGGTCCGCGATCTCGTCGAGGAGGAGGTCGATCATGGCTCGGCCCATTTCTTCGATGGGCTGGCGGACGCTGGTGAGCGGGGGGTCCATGTGGCGGGCGATGGCCGAGTCGTCGTAGCCGACCAACGCCACGTCGTCGGGTATGCGGCGGCCGGCCTCGCGGAGGACCTGGCGGGCACCGGCGGCCATGACGTCGGACTCGGCGAAGACCGCGTCGAGGTCCGGGCAGCGGGCCAGGAGTTCCTTCATCGCCCTGCGGCCGCCCTCCTCCGTGAAGTCACCGGGGACGATCAGGCGCTCGTCGACCTCGCGGCCGGCGTCCTCCAGGGCCTCCCGGTAGCCCTCGATGCGCCGCTGGGCACCGTAGACGTCCAGGCGGCCGGTGATGGTGGCTATCCGGGTGCGGCCCCGTTCCATCAGGTGCTCCACCGCCGAGCGGCCGCCGCCGTAGTTGTCGGAGTCGACGGAGGGGAGCGTCTCGTGCTCCGAGCGGGGGCCGCTGATGACCGCCGGGATTTCCAGTTGTGACAGCAAATCGGGGAGCGGGTCGTCCGCGTGGACCGAGACCAGGAGGACGCCGTCGACGCGGTGGGCCGCCAGGTACTGGGCCAGGCGGCGGCGCTCCCGGTCGCTGCCCGCGAAGATCAGCAGGAGCTGCATCTCCGTGTCGGACAGCTGGGCGCCCACGCCCTTGAGGATGTCGGAGAAGTACGGCTCCGCGAAGAAGCGGGTCTCCGGCTCGGGCACGACCATCGCGATCGCATCCGTGCGGTTCGCCGCGAGGGCGCGGGCCGCCGTGTTCGGGACGTAGCCCAGCTCCGCGACGGCCGCCTCGACCGCCGCGCGGGTCGCGTCGCTGACCCGGGGCGAACCGTTGATCACCCGGGACACCGTCCCCCGGCCCACCCCGGCCCGAGCGGCGACCTCTTCCAACGTCGGCCGCCCACCGCTCCGGCCCCGTGCTCCGTGGCCTGCCACCATGGTCGCCTCCCGTTCACACCGCGCTGGCGTGGAATCTAACAGTCCTGATCCTCGTACGACGTCCGGGAAGTGGTCATTCGGGTTTCGACGCCGCCGGGGGCCACCCACCCGTGACCGGTCGGTGGCCCGACCTCGGCCGGTCGGTGATCGGTCCGTCCAGCGTCGACCATCGCCGTCGACCACGCCTCCTCCGGGCCAACCGGTTACACGAGTCCAACAGTGCGCCACCCGAGCCCCGGCCCCGGACAGCACCCGAACCGAACCCGACGACCCCCGCCCCCACCCCTCACCCCACCCCCTGTTCCCGCCGACCTCTGAAGCCCCACCCTCACCCGGCCCACCCTCTTCCGGGCATGCCCGACCGTCGGTCCCCGGGTTAGTTAACAGCCCGATAACCGAAGACATCTCTCCGCGCCCGCTCCCTTGACACCCCCGCACGAACCGACGACTCTTCAACACATCACTCGTGGGAGCGCTCCCACAGTACCTGGCACTTACACATCCCGCACGTTCCCCGCCCGAGCCGCAGCATGAACCAAAGGGCCCAACAACGCAGTTGGCCGGGGGGTCGGCACGTCAGGGCATCAGGAGGACGCAATGCGAGCACGTACCCTCCCCCACTCCCGGCTCCGGTCGGGCGGGGGCACCCGTATCGCCCGCAGGACGCGCAGGACGGTGGCCATCGCGGCCGTCGCCGCGCTGGGCGCCGGGCTGCTGGCCGGCTGTGCTGACGACGGCAAGGACGAGGACGGTTCGTCGTCGGACGGCGGTGGCGGTGGCAAGACCAAGATCACCCTGGGGCTCTTCGGCAGCTTCGGCTTCGAGGAGGCCGGCCTCTACGCCGAGTACGAGAAGCTGAACCCGAAGATCGACATCGACCAGACCGTGATCGAGCGGAACGAGAACTACTACCCTCCGCTGGTCAACCACCTCACCACCAACAGTGGCCTGCAGGACATCCAGGGCATCGAGGTCGGCAACATCGCCGAGGTGGTGAACAACTACTCCGACAAGTTCGTCGACCTGTCGAAGTACGGCAAGGAGAGCGACTACCTGCCCTGGAAGTGGCAGCAGGGAACCGCGAAGAGCGGCTCGACGATCGGGCTCGGCACCGACGTCGGTCCGATGGCCATCTGCTACCGCAAGGACCTGTTCGAGGCGGCCGGCCTGCCCACCGACCGCGAAGAGGTCGGCAAGCTGTGGACCGGCGACTGGGCGAAGCTCGTCGAGACCGGCAAGGACTACAAGGCGAAGGCCCCCAAGGGCACCACCTTCATGGACTCGCCCGGCGGCCTGTTCAACGCCATCATCGGCAGTGAGAACGAGCGGTTCTACGACGCCTCCGGCAAGGTCATCTACAAGACGAACCCGGCCGTCAAGAAGGCGTTCGACCTGACGGCCGAGGCAGCCGAGGACGGTCTGGTCGGCAACCAGACGCAGTTCCAGCCGGCCTGGGAGACGACGATCTCCAACAGCAAGTTCGCCGCGATGGCCTGCCCGCCGTGGATGCTCGGCTACATCGAGAGCAAGTCGAAGCCGGAGAGCGCCGGCAAGTGGGACGTGGCCGTGCCCCCGAAGGCCGCCAACTGGGGCGGCTCCTTCCTCGCCGTGCCGAAGTCGGGCAAGAACGCCGAGGAGGCCGCGAAGCTGGCCGCCTGGCTGACGGCGCCCGAGCAGCAGGCGAAGCTCTTCGCCAAGCGCGGCAGCTTCCCGACCGCGCAGGCCGCGTACGATCTGCCGGAGGTGAAGGACGCGAAGAACAAGATGACCGGTGACGCCCCGATCGGCCAGATCTACGCGCCGCTGGCCGCGGAGCTCCCGGTGCAGGTGGTCGGCCCGAAGGACCAGATCATCCAGCAGGGCCTGACCGACAACGGCGTCATCCTCGTGACCCAGGGCAAGTCGCCCAAGGAGGCCTGGGAGAACGCGGTCAAGACCATCGACAACAACCTGGAGAAGTGACCGGTAATGGCCACCCGGCACGACACCGCCGCCGCGCCCCCCACCAAGGAGGGGGGCGCGGCCCCGGCCGGTCCGCCCGTCGAGTCCCCTGAGACGCGTCGGAAGCGGGCCCGGCTGTCCCGCCGCTGGCAGCGCGACGTGCGCTGGAGCCCGTACGCCTTCGTCTCACCGTTCTTCCTGCTCTTCCTCGCGTTCGGCATGTTCCCGCTGCTCTACACGGCATGGGCCTCGCTGCACACGGTGGAGCTGACCGCGCCCACCGACATGGAGTGGGCGGGGCTGCGCAACTACACCCGGATCTTCGACGACGAGTTCTACTGGAACGCGGCGAAGAACACCTTCACCATCGGGATCATCTCGACCGTCCCGCAGTTGATGATGGCGCTGGGCATCGCGCACATCCTCAACTACAAGCTGCGCGCCTCGACCTTCTACCGGGTCGTGATGCTCGCGCCGTACGCCACGTCGATCGTCGCGGCGTCCCTCGTCTTCGTGCTGCTCTTCGGCCGTGACTACGGCATGATCAACTGGTTCCTGGGTCTGTTCGGCGTCGACAACATCGACTGGCAGAACGACAAGTGGTACGCGCAGTTCGCCGTCTCGTCCATCGTCATCTGGCGCTGGACCGGCTACAACGCGCTGATCTACCTGGCCGCGATGCAGGCGATCCCGCAGGACCTGTACGAGTCGGCGGCCCTCGACGGCGCCAGCCGCTGGAAGCAGTTCCTGCACGTCACGCTGCCGTCGCTGCGTCCGACGATCCTGTTCACCATCGTCGTGTCGACGATCGGTGCCTCGCAGCTGTTCGCCGAGCCGCTGATGTTCGACGCCAACAAGGGTGCCTCCGGCGGCCCCCAGCACCAGTTCCAGACGCTCGGCCTGTACATGTACGAACAGGGCTGGGTGAACCAGCACCTGGGCCGTGCCTCCGCCATCGCCTGGACGATGTTCCTGATCCTCATCGTGGTCGGAATCATCAACTACGTCATCTCGCGCCGGCTGCGCGCCAGTAGTTAGGAGACCGGCCGTGACGACGACACTCACCAAACCCCCGGCCGACGCGGTCCCCGAGCCGCCGAAGAACGGCAAGCGCAGGCGCGGCCTGAAGGCGGCGCGCGCGGGCGGGCAGCACCACGCCGGGCCCGTCGCGTACGTCATCCTCGCCGTGTTCACCCTCGTCTCGCTGTTCCCGCTGTTCTGGACGGCGGTCGCGGCATCGCGTGACAACGCGCGGCTGGCGGAGACCCCGCCGCCGTTCTGGTTCGGCGCGAACCTCTTCGACAAGCTCGAAGTGGCCTGGAGCGACGCCAATCTGGGCGAGGCGTTCCTCAACACGACGATCGTGGCGGGCGTTTCCTCGCTGACCATCGTCTTCCTGTCCACGATCGCCGGCTTCGCCTTCGCCAAGCTGCGCTTCCGGGGCCGGGGCGCCCTGATGCTGATCGTGATCGGCACGATGATGGTGCCGCCGCAGCTCCAGGTGATCCCGCTGTACATGATGGTCGCCAAGCTCGACTGGACCGACCAGCTCCAGGCGGTGATCCTGCCCTCGCTGGTCAGCGCGTTCGGCGTGTTCTTCATGCGGCAGTACCTGATCCAGGCGCTGCCCGACGAGATCATCGAGGCGGCCCGCGTCGACGGCGCGAGCAGCTGGCGGGTGATCTGGCACGTGGTGTTCCCGACCGCGCGGCCCGCGATGGCCGTCCTGGGCATGCTGATGTTCGTACAGACCTGGAACGACTTCCTGTGGCCGTTCCTCGTCCTGACCCAACTGGGCAACCCGACCGTGCAGGTCGCGGTGGCCGGCCTGGGCCGCGGGTACACCCCCGACCAGGCCCTGATCATGGCGGGCGCGCTGCTGAGCACGCTTCCGCTGCTCCTGGTCTTCGCGATCTTCGGCAAGCAGATCGTGGGGGGCATCATGCAGGGCGCGGTGAAGGGCTGAGGCCCCGGTTCGCCCTCGTACGTCTTCTCCTCACCGGGGGTCGGGTCACCGCCGCCTCGACCCCCTTTCTCTCCTCCCCTCTCCTTTTCCGTGCCTGTTCCTCTTCCCCCCACCCACCTCCGTCGGTCTGAACGACCACCTATGGGAGCGCTTCCATGCCTGAGCCCACAACGCCGGTGACCTTTCCTCCCGCCTTCCTCTGGGGCGCGGCCACCTCCGCCTACCAGATCGAGGGAGCGGTACGGGAGGACGGCCGTACGCCCTCCATCTGGGACACCTTCAGCCACACCCCGGGCAAGACCGCCGGTGGTGAGACCGGTGACATCGCTGTCGACCACTACCACCGCTACCGCGACGACGTGGCGCTGATGGCGGACCTGGGCCTCAACTCGTACCGCTTCTCCATCTCCTGGTCGCGGGTGCAGCCGACGGGCCGGGGCCCGGCGATCCAGCGCGGTCTGGACTTCTACCGCCGGCTGGTCGACGAGCTGCTGGAGAAGGGCATCAAGCCGGCCGTCACCCTCTACCACTGGGATCTGCCACAGGAGCTGGAGGACGCGGGCGGCTGGCCCGAGCGGGACATCGTGCACCGTTTCGCCGAGTACGCGCGGATCGTGGGCGAGGCGCTGGGCGACCGGGTCGAGCAGTGGATCACGCTGAACGAGCCGTGGTGCACCGCGTTCCTCGGCTACGGCTCCGGGGTGCACGCGCCGGGCCGTACGGACCCGGTGGCGTCGCTGCGCGCGGCCCACCATCTGAACGTGGCGCACGGGCTGGGGGTCGCGGCGCTCCGGTCGGCGATGCCGGCGCGGAACTCGATCGCGGTGAGCCTGAACTCGTCGGTCGTACGGCCGATCTCGAACTCCCCCGAGGACCTGGCCGCGGCCCGGAAGATCGACGACCTCGCGAACGGTGTCTTCCACGGGCCGATGCTGCACGGGGCGTACCCGGAGAGCCTGTTCGCCGCCACCTCGTCGCTGACGGACTGGTCGTTCGTGCAGGACGGGGACGTGGCGACGGCCAACCAGCCGCTGGACGCGCTGGGCCTGAACTACTACACGCCGACGCTGGTGGGCGCGGCGGACGCGGACGCGAGCGGGCCGCGTGCGGACGGCCACGGGGCGAGCAGCCACTCGCCGTGGCCGGGCGCGGACGACGTCCTGTTCCACCAGACTCCGGGCGAGCGTACGGAGATGGGCTGGACCATCGACCCGACGGGCCTGCACGAGCTGATCATGCGGTACGCGCGCGAGGAGGCGCCGGGGCTGCCGCTGTACATCACCGAGAACGGGGCGGCGTACGACGACAAGATGGACGCGGACGGGCGGGTCCACGACCCCGAGCGCATCGCGTATCTGCACGGCCATCTGCGGGCGGTCCGGCGCGCGATCGCCGAGGGGGCGGATGTACGCGGGTACTACCTGTGGTCCCTGATGGACAACTTCGAGTGGGCGTACGGCTACGGGAAGCGGTTCGGGGCGGTGTACGTGGACTACGTGACGCTGGCCCGTACGCCCAAGTCGAGCGCGTACTGGTACGGGCAGGCGGCGAAGACGGGGGCGTTGCCGCCGCTGGTGACGACCTCGGCATAGGGGCCGTACGGCCGTAGGACCGGGGGTTGGGGAGCCCCTGGGGGACGGGGGAGCGGGGGCCCGGGGCGCGGCGCGGCTAGGGGAGCGCCGCGCCCCGGGTGTGGGTGTCAGAGCTGCCGGTAGTAGTACACCGTCGGGAACGGGGTGCAGCCGAGGCTCTCGTACAGGGCGCGGGCCGGGGTGTGGAAGGCGTCGCCGCCGGTGCCGATCTCGACAAGCTTCGCGCCGCGTTCGCGCAGGTCGGCGAAGGCGTGCTCGCACAGGGCGGTGCCCGTACGGTCGCCCCGGTGGTCCGCGTCCACGGCCAGCAGCGTGATCTCGCCGTGGTGCCGGTCGGGGTCGGCCCGCCAGGCGACATGGCCGGCGAGGACGCCGTCGGCGGTCTCGGCGACCGCGATGTACTTGTGCCGGGCCGGGTCGTGCAGCGTGGGGAGCTGCTCGCGGTAGTCGTCTCGCCAGTCGGGGTGCAGGGTGGCGAGGACGAGCCCGTCCAGCAGCCGGCCGACTGAGTCCTCGTAGAAGGGCCGGAACGTGTCGATGGTGAGTTCGGTGAGTCGTGCCAGATCGTCCTGGACGAACGCGCGGATGAGCATGGAGTGGACCTCTCGGTGACCTCGTCGACTGAGGGGAGCAGGGCACGACCGACCCACCGATCACGTGGGACGTGTCGGCGGGCCGACCCTCAGTGGCGCGTGCGCCAGGAAGCGAAGCACTCCATACACGGCATGCTAGCGGCCTACGAAAGGACAGGTCATATGACTTTGCTGGTCGCCGCCGTCATCGTCCACGACCGGGCCGCGGGCCGGGTCGTGCTGCTCCAGCGGGGCGAGAACGCCAGGTTCGCCCGGGGGAGGTGGCATCTGCCGATCGGGAAGAACGAACCCGGGGAGTCCGTCACGGGGACCGCGGTGCGCGAGCTGCACGAGGAGACCGGGCTGACCGTGAAGCCGGAGGCGCTGGAGGTCGTGCACCTCGTCCACGCGGCCCGGGGCGTCGAGGCACCGGACGGCTTCCTCACCGTCGTCTTCGCCACCCACGAGTGGACCGGCGAACTGGAGAACCGCGAACCGCACAAACACGCGCAGGCCCGCTGGGTCGACACCGCCTCCCTCCCCGAGGACTTCGTGGAGGGCGACGCCGGAGCACTCCACGGCTACCTCGCCGGGGGGCCGCGGCTGTCCCTGTACGACTGGGAGTAGCCGGTCGGGCTCAGTCGGCGGGTCCCAGGTTCCAGGCCGCCGGCAGGTCGCCGCCGCAGAAGACGCAGACGTAGTCGTCCTCGCGCACGATGTTGTGCTCCCGGCAGTCGGGACAGCGGCGGAAGATCACCTCGTGGACGAAGCCGTCGGGGTGCGGGAGGCCGGCGCCGTCCAGAGCACGGGCGACGGCCGGCCAGGACGTGACGTCCGGGCAGTAGCCCGTCGACTGGTTGCTGACGTAGTGCACCGCCCAGCGGTCCGCGTCGCGCTCGAAGCCGATCTCGCCCGCGCTCAGCACCTCTTCCCCACCGGCGCAGGCCACATGCTCGCTCCGGCGCGCGGCCAGACGCAGTAGGCCCTCGATGTCGACCACGAACGTGAACGGTTCGAGCAGTTCCGCCGCCGGTCGCCCCGCGAGCCACGCGTCGAGGTCGGCCGCCGAGGTGATCGGGCGGCCTTCACCGCCGGGTCGGACCACGGCCTTCAACTCGGCCGGTCCGACGTACCGGTGACTCCGTCCCCGCGCGCTCACCCGGGACACGGTAGCGGCAGGGCCGCGACTCCGAAGGAGTCACGGCCCTGTTCGCTCGCGGGCGTCGTCAGCGGGGCTCGCGTACGACCGCCACCTCGCCGGGGGTCACCAGCACGGTCGCCGAAGTGCCGTCCGTGGCGATCGCCTTGGCCGTGAGCAGTTCGACGGCGTCGGGTGCGACCTCGATCTCGGCGGGTGAGTCCCCGTGGTTGATCAGGAAGAGGTAGTCCGCGTCCGGGCCCCGGCGCAGGACCGCCTCCACGTCGTCGGGGGTGCTGCGGACCGGCTCGACACCCGCTTCGGCGCGGATGCGGTGCAGGAGGGACGCCAGGGTAGCCGGGTCGGGGCGGGTGGCCAGGTACCAGGCCGTGCCCGTGCCGTGTGCGTGGCGGGTGACCGCCGGGACACCGGTCAGGGGGCCGGAGGTGTACGACGTGACCGCCTCCGCGCCCGCCAGGGCGACCCGCTCGGACCACAGCTCGGCCGTACCGCCGTCGCTCAGGCCCACCGACTCGCCCGGCAGCAGCGGGAACAGCTCGTCCGTGCGGACGCCCAGCGCCTCGCGGAACGCGCCGGGGTAACCGCCCAGCCGGACATGGCAGTTCTCGTCCACCGCGCCGCTGTGGAAGCCGACGGCGAGGGTGCCTCCGGCCTCCGCGAAGCCCGTCAGGTTGGCCGCGCCCGCGTCGTCCACCAGGTACAGGCTCGGCGCCAGCACCAGCTTGTAGGCGGACAGGTCCGCGTCCGGGCGTACGAAGTCCACGGCCACGCCGGAGCGCCACAACGGCTCGTACCAGGCCCGCACCAGGTCCTGGAAGCGGAGCTTCTCGCTCGGCTGGGACGGGAGTTCCACCGCCCACCATGCGCTCCAGTCCCAGACGATCGCCACCTCGGCGACGCCCTCGCTGCCCCGCACCTCCGCCAACGACCGCAGATCGGCGCCCAGTCGGACCACGTCACGCCAGATCTGGCTGTCCGTGCCCGCGTGCGGGAGCATCGCCGAGTGCCACTGCTCGGCGCCCGCCTTGGCGGCCCGCCACTGGAAGTAGGCGATGCCGTCGGCGCCCCGGGCCACATGGGAGAGGGCGTTGCGGCGCATTTCGCCCACCGTCTTCGCGCGGTTGACCGGCTGCCAGTTCACCGCGCCCGTCGAGTGCTCCATCAGCAGCCACGGGCCGCCCGCCAGCGAGCGCACCAGGTCGCCGCTGAGCGCGATGTCGATCTCGGACTCGGGGTCCGTCGACTGGAGGTAGTGGTCGTTGGAGACGATGTCCAGCTCCGGCGCCCAGCGCCAGTAGTCCAGCTTGTCGAAGTTGTACATCACCATGAAGTTGGTGGTAGCGGGGGTCGACGGGGACGCTTCGAGCAGCACCTCCCGCTCCGCCTTGCACAGCGACAGCAGCGCGTCGCTGCAGAAGCGGCGCCAGTCGAGCTGGTGGGTCGGGTTGGGGACGGCGCCCGTGGGGCGGGGCGGGATGATCTCGTCCCAGTCGTAGTACCACTGGCTCCAGAACGTCGTGCCCCAGGCGTGGTTGAGCGCCGCCAGGTCGTCGTCGTACTTCTCGCGGAGCCAGACCCGGAACGCCGCCGCGCTGGTGTCGCAGTAGCACTCGCCGTTGTGGCAGCCGTACTCGTTGTGGATGTGCCACATGACGACGGCCGGGTGGTCGGCGTACCGCTCGCCCAGCACGCGGGCGATCCGCAGGGCCGCCTCGCGGTAGGCGGGGCTCGACGGGCAGAAGGTCTGCCGGCTGCCGTACGAGAGGGTGCGGCCGTCCTTGTCGACCGGCAGCGCCTCCGGATGCTTGACGAAGAACCAGGCCGGCGGGGCGGCCGTCGGGGTCGCCAGGTCGGCGGCGATGCCGTTCTCGTGGAGGAGGGCGAGGATCTTGTCGAGGCGGGAGAAGTCGTACTCGCCCTCGCGCGGCTCCAGGAGCGCCCACGCGAAGATGTTGACGCTGACCATGTTCACGCCCGCCTCGCGCATGAGGCGTACGTCCTCGGCCCAGACCTCCTCGGGCCACTGCTCGGGGTTGTAGTCACCGCCGTAGGCGATCCCGGGGACGTTCAGTTCGCGCTTGGCTTCGCGGTTCGCGTCGCGGTTCATTCGGGGGCCCCTTCGGCTTCCGTGTCCTTGGCCGTGCCCTTGCTCAGCAGTCGGCGAGTCGTGTCCACGCCCCAGGCGTCCAGCGACAGCAGGCGGTCGCTGGAGGCCATCAGGCCACCGGTGGCCTCGACGTGCGCCGCCCAGCGCTCGCGGGTCTCCACGGCGGGGCGGGCCATCAGACAGTCGGGGTCGTTCACCCAGAGGCGGCCGTGCTGCCACTGGCGGCCGACGCCCGTGAACTCGGCGGGGTCCTGGCCGGGCTGGCTGTAGTCGTCCGCCTCGGGGCGGCGGTGCGGGGCCGTGTCGGGGCTGACCCGCATCGCGTCGAAGAGGCCGATGGAGGGGAGGATCGGCGCGCCACAGCCCAGGAGGTAGGCGTCGGGGCCGATGGCGTCACGGATCAGCTCGATGCCCTGGCGGTACGCGGTCAGGGCGTCCACGGAGGCGTGGCGTACGCCGTCCAGGGCGCCCGCGTAGAGGAAGTCGACCTTGAAGTAGTCGTAGCCCTCGGCGCGCAGGGTGGTGAAGACCTCGGTGAGGTACGCCGCCGCCTCGGGGTGGGTGGTGTCCAGGACGTACAGGTCGTGGCCCCAGTTGCGGCCGCCGTGGGTGAGGCCGCCGTCCTCGTCGCGCACCAGCCACTCCGGGTGCTCGGCGGCCAGGGTGCTGGCGGGGTCGACCAGGAAGGGCGCCGTCCAGATGCCTGCGCGGCGGCCTCGCGCCCGGATCGCCTCCGCGATGCCCTCACGGGAGTGGAAGCGGCCGGAGAGGGTGAGCCAGTCGCCCAGGGCCTTCTGGTACCCGTCGTCGATCTGGACGACGTCGATGGGGAGGTCGAGGGTGTCCATCGCACGGAGGTTCTCGTGGATGTCGTCCTCGGTGACGGAGGTGAAGTACTCGTACCAGGAGCACCAGACGGTGGGGGCCGGGCGGGGGGCCGTGAGGCCGAGGCTGTCGGCCCAGTCGGCCAGGGCGCCCTGGATGCCTCCGGGACCCAGGTACGTCCAGTGGTCCACCTTCCCGTCGGCGCTGACCTCGGCTCTGCCGTCCCGCACGACGAGCCGGATCGACGGCACCTCGCCCGTCGGATCGGCGGCCACGAACAGCCAGATCGGGCCGTCCTCCCCCGTCGGGGCGAGCGCGAGCAGGCCCTCGCCCTGGAAGGTGCCGGCGGGCACGGTGTGGCCGGGGCGGTAGCAGACGGTCGCCCAGTTGGCGTTGGTCGGCCGGTATGGGGCGTCGCCGAGGGCGTAGGAGCCGCTGGGGCTCCAGGACTGCCAGCCCTCCTCGTGGACCCTGGCGGTGGCGAGGTCCACGGGCACGGAGGCGACCGGCGTGAAGGGGTGGGACACGGTGGTTCTCTCTCGGAAAGATGCGGAAACGGGTGGCGCCGGGCCCGCTCGGACCCGGCGCCGGACCTGTACGAGGCCTGGTGTCAGCCCTTGTTCGCGCCCAGCGTCAGACCGCCCACGAACTGCCGCTGGAGCAGGAAGTAGACGATCAGGGTCGGGATCGCGGTGAGCAGGGCCCCGGCGGCGACGAGGTTGTTGTCGGTGAAGAACTGGCCGGAGAGGTTGTTCAGCGCCGAGGTGATCGGCATGTTCTCGCCGGTGGAGATCAGGACGAGCGCCCAGAAGAAGTCGTTGTAGATCCAGATGGACAGCAACGTGGCGAGGGCGGCCATCGCGGGCTTGCACAGCGGCAGCACGATCTGCCAGTACATCCGCCACACCGAGGCACCGTCGACGAGCGCGGCCTCGGTCAGTTCGTGCGGCAGCGAGCGCATGTAGTTGCTGAGCACGAAGGCACAGAACCCGGACTGGAACGCGATGTGGATGAGGACCAGACCGAGCGCCGAGTCGTACAGCTTGCCGCTCATCGTGATGCCGGGCAGGTCGATGAGCAGGTACAGGCGGTACAGCGGGGTGATGATGACCTGCTGCGGGAGCAGGTTGCCGGCCGTGAAGACCAGCAGCAGTGCCAGGTTGAGGCGGAAGTCGAAGCGGCTGACGTAGAACGCGACCATCGACGACAGGAACAGCGTGAGCAGCACCGCCGGGACGGCGATGATCAGCGTGTTCACGAAGTAGTGCGTCATGTCGGACTGCGTGAACGCGTTCGTGAAGTTCTCGAAGGTCAGCTTGTCGGGCCAGGAGACATAGCCCTTCTCGCTGGTCTCCGAGTACGGCCGCAGTGCCGCGTAGATCGCCCAGAGCAGCGGGGCGAGCCAGGCCAGCGCGGTGCCGGCCAGGAACACGTGCAGCAGGATCCGGGCGGGGCGGACGGGTGTGCGCTTCTTCTGCGGGCCCGTCACGATGCCGTCGGCGACGGTGGGGGCGGTGGAGGCGCTCATGCGCGGCGCTCCTTCCGGAAGGTGCTGATCAGATACGGAATGATCACGACGAGGGAGATCAGCAGGAGGACGACCGCGATCGCCGACCCGTATCCGATCCGGCTGGACTCACCGATGATGTTGCTGGTCACGAGGATCGACAGCAGCTCGGTGCCCTGGGCTCCGCCGTTGAAGACGAAGACCAGGTCGAAGGCGCGCAGTGCCTCGATGATGGTGACGACCAGGACGACGGTGTTGGTGGGCCGCAGCGTCGGGAAGATGACGTTCTTGAAGGTCTGCCACTCGTTGGCGCCGTCGAGCGCGGAGGCCTCGCGCAGCGAGGGGTCGACGCCCTTCAGGCCGGCCAGGTAGAGGATCATCATGTAGCCGGTGTGGCGCCAGGACGCGGCGATGAGGATGGCCCAGAGGTTGAGGTCCGGGTCGCCGATCCAGTCGATGTACTTGCCCGGTTCGTTGGCGCCGATCAGGCTGTTGATCAGGCCGGTGTCGGGGTTGTACACGAGCTGCCACACGAAGCCGATGACGGCCATGGACAGCACGACGGGCAGGAAGAACGCCGTCTGGTAGACCCGGCTGAACCGGATCTTCTTGTCCAGCTGCACGGCCAGGAACAGGCCCATGGGCGTCGGGATCAGGATCAGGACGACGAACCAGACCACGTTGTGCTCGACGGCCGGCCAGAACTGCGGGTTGTTGGTGAAGAGTTCCTTGAAGTTCTCCAGGCCGACCCACTTGATGGAGTCGAAGCCGATGCCGTCCCAGGTGGTGAAGGCGAGGAGGATCGAGGCGAGGGCCGTCACCCACACCAGCAGCACGTGCAGGATCGTCGGCAGGCCCGCCATCACGCCGAGGACCAGCCGGTCGCGCCTGGTCAGCAGGCGCTTGTGGCCGGTCGCGGGCTTCTTGGCGGGGACATGGGCAGAGCCCGGAAGCGGCGCCTTGGCCGCTTCCGGGTCGCCCGACTTCTCGGGGGTGTCGGTCGTCGTCATGAGGAGGCGAAGATCGTCTTCTTCTGGCGCTCGATCGACGAGAGCAGGCTGTCGATGCCCTTGGGGTCACGGATGAACTTCTGCAGCGAGGGCTGCATCACCGTGGACGTGAAGTCCGGGCGGCTGTCGCGGTCCATGAACTGGGTGAGGCTCTTGGCGCCCGCGATCATGTCGTACGCCTTCTTCTGCAGCGGGGTGTACGACGAGGTGTCGGCGCCGGAGGCGGCGTGGACGACGCTCGGGTCGGCCTTGAGGTAGATGTCCTCGGCCTCCGTGGTGCCCAGGAACTCCAGGAGCTTGACGGCCTCGGCCTTGTTCTTGGGGCTCTTGCTCATCATGAAGCCGTCGGTGGGCGCCTCGACGGTGTCCTGGCCGTACGCCGGGTCGATCTCCGGGAAGGCGAAGAAGTCGAGGTCGTCGAGGTCGTCCTTGTTGGTGAACTGCTGCGCCACGAAGGTGCCCAGCAGGTACATGCCGGCCTTCTTCGACACCAGGGTCTGTGCCGCGTCCTGCCAGGTACGGCCGACGGCGCCCTCCTGGTGGTACGGAAGGAGCTCGGCCCACAGGTCGAAGGCGGACTTGACCTTGGCGTCGGTCCAGGACGCCTTGCCCGCCATCAGCTCGACGTGGAAGTCGTAGCCGTTCTTCCGGAAGTTGATCTGGTCGAAGGTGCCGAGCGCGGGCCAGGCGTCCTTGTCACCGAACGCGATCGGGGTGAGCCCGTCCTTCTTCATCTGCTTGCACAGGGCGATCAGCTGGTCCCACGTGGTGGGGACCTCGTAGCCCTTCTCCGCGAAGACGCTCTTGCGGTAGAAGAGCGCCCAGGGGTACGTGTACAGCGGCACGAAGTAGTACTTGCCGTCCTCGCCCTTGCTGAGCTTCTGCATCGCCTCGGGGAAGTTGCCCTGGATGGTCTTCCACACGTCGTCGATCGGCGAGGCCAGGCCCTTGGCCGCGAAGAACTGCATCCGGTAGCCGGCGAACCAGGTGAACACGTCGTCCGGCGTGCCCTGCAGGTAGGAGTTGATCTGCTCCTGGAAGGTGTTGGAGTCCTTGGTGTTCACGTCGACCGCGATGCCGGACTTCTTCTTGTACGCCGCGTAGATCTCGGCGAACGCCTTCTTCGGGACCGGGTCGGACGCCTTGGAGCCGAGGGTGACGGTCTTCGGGTCGGCGGCCGTGCCGCTGCCACCGCAGGCGCTCAGCAGGGGGATGCCTGCGCCGAGTGCGGCGGCGCCGCCTATGCCACGCAGCAGGGTACGGCGGCTCGGACCGGGCACGGCGAGACCAGAAGGTGTGAGATGCATGTACGGCTCCCTGGGGGACAGGTCGTTCGGTCTCAATGGCCCTCGCCGGTGACTGATCGAAAACAATCAGAAACCAACTCGACCGAACACGTTGGCCGCCATAACAGCTCTATGTCATGTCATACGTCAAGACTTCTTGTCCCCCTTTGTTGAAACGTAATCCCTGGTTGTCGAAACGTGACCGTCACACACGTGAGCCACATCACTCACGGACATGCACCCACATACGGGACACCGTGACCGCACAAGCCCGAACGTCCCCCTCCGCGTGATCATTCGTAGGCGGAGAGTGCCTTCGTGTGTTTGCGCCGGCGTATGGACGCGCCCCGGTGTCCCCGGCGCGCCGACGGCCCGCCGTCCCGGCCCGCGCCCCCGTTCAGCTGGATCCAGATCCGCACCTCGGTGCCGCCCAGCACCGACGACCCGAGGCGCACATCGCCGCCGGTCGACTCGGCGAGTCGGCGGACGATGTCGAGGCCCAGACCGGTGGAGCCGTCGCTGCCGGAGCCCCGGCCGCGCGCCATGGCGGCCTCGGGATCGGCGATGCCCGGCCCGGCGTCGGAGACCAGGACGATCACCGCGTCCTCGCCGTTGTGAACGTCCACCGCGAACGCCGTGCCCTCCGCCGTGTGACGGAAGACATTGCCGAGCAGAGCGTCCAGAGCGGCGGCCAGGTCGGCTCGGGCCACGGGTATGCGGACCGGGCGCTCGACCCCGGCCACCCGCCACTTGCGGCCCTCGTCCTCCGCGAGCGCCGACCAGAACGCCATCCGCTCCCGGACCACCTCGGCCGCGTCGCACCCCGCGCCGGGGCCCGCCACCGCCGTCTGCGGCTTGGCCTCCCGCGCCGTACGGATGATCGTGTCGACCTCCCGCTCCAACTGCTCCACCGCCGCCCGCGTCTGCTCGGCGGCCGGCCCGTCCCCGAGCGAGGCCGCGTTCAGCCGCAGCACGGTCAGCGGTGTCCGCAGCCGGTGCGACAGGTCCGCCGCCAGCTCCCGCTCGTTCGCCAGCAGCTGGACCACCTGGTCCGCCATCGCGTTGAACGCCACCGCCGCCAGCCGCAGCTCCTTCGGCCCCTTCTCCGGCACCCTCGCGCCCAGCTGCCCCTCCCCCAGTTCGTGCGCGCTCTCCACCAGCCGCCGCGCGGGCCGGACCATCCGCACCCCGAGCCTGTCGGCCACCGCCACCGAGCCCACGATCAGCGCGAGGCCCACCCCGGCGAGCACCGCCCACGCCGTCGCGACCCCGTTGCTCACCTCCGACTCGGGCACATACACCTCGACGACCGCTATCTCGCCGGAGCTGAGCGCGGTGGGCTGGAGCAGCGTGGACCCGCCCGGCACCTGAGTGGTGGAGGCCCGGCCCAGCTTCCGCACGGTCGCGATGTCCCGGTCGGACGCCCGCTGCCGGCCCAGATCGAGCGCGGCGGCCCCCGCGCCGTCCGCCGGTATGTGCACCGCCATCCCGTCGTCCGACCCCGCCGAGGCGACGACCCGCTCCAACTGCTCCCGGTCGGTGGTGATCGACAGCGCCGGGGCGATCGCGGCCGCCTCCCGCTCGGCGTTGGAGAAGGCCCGGTCCCGCGCCATCTCCTTGATGACCAGCCCGAGCGGCACCGCGAAGGCCACCACGACCATCGCCGTCACCGCCAGGCACACCTTGACCAGCGCCCACCTCATGGCCGCGCCCCCGCCCCCGGCGGCTCCAGCTTCACGCCGACCCCCCGCAGTGTGTGCAGATAGCGGGGCTTCGCCGCCGTCTCCCCCAGCTTCCGCCGCAGCCACGACAGATGAACGTCGATGGTCTGGTCGTCCCCGTACGACTGCTGCCACACCTCGGCCAGCAGCTCCTTGCGCGGGACGACGACGCCGGGCCGCCCGGCGAGAAACGCGAGGAGGTCGAACTCGCGCCGGGTGAGGTCGAGTCGTACGCCGTCCAGCTCGGCCTGGCGGCGCAGCGGGTCGATCGCGAGGCCGCCGACGCGGATCACCGTGGGCGGAGATGCCTCGCCGGCGGCGGCCCGGGAGCGGCGCAGTACGGCGGCCATCCGGGCGGACAGGTGCTCGACCGAGAACGGCTTGGTCAGGTAGTCGTCCGCGCCCGCGTTCAGCAGCCGGACGATCTCCGACTCGTCGTCCCGCGCGGTCGCGATGATCACCGGGACGTCGGTGATACCGCGCAGCATCTTCAGCGCCTCCGAGCCGTCGAGATCGGGCAGCCCGAGATCGAGGACGACCACGTCGAAGCGGACGTGCGCGACCTCGCGCAGCGCCTCCAGGGCCGTACCGACGCTGCGCACGGTGTGTGCGGCGTCCGTCAGATGCCTGATCAGCGCCGAGCGTACGAACTGGTCGTCCTCGACCACGAGCACACTTGCCATGCGCCGCACCGTACGCCAAACGGGACGGGCCGGTCGGGGCCTGTGGATAACTCACGCGGAGGCCCTGTCCAGGGGCCCGCGCCGAGGCCCCGCACGCGCCGCCCCACGACACCGCCGGGGCTCGTGGGGCAGTATGGCCGCGATGCGCAGAGGACTCCTACACGTACTGGCCTGGCTGCTCGCCACGGGCGCGGCGGTCACGTTGTCGTGGTGGGGCGTCCACACGGTGATGGCCGGCACGGCGTACGACCCGCCCCGCGCCCTGCCCATCACGGCTGCCGACGCCCGGGCCCAGGGAGCCCCCACGCCGATCACGGCGACGGCCCTCCCGGAGCCGTCGAAGAGCGCGGAGGATCCGGAGGAGCGGGAGCGGCAGGGGAAGGACGACGGCGGCGAGCCGTCCCCCACCCCCTCGGGCACCCCCGCGAAGCCGTCGAAGTCCGCGGAGCCCGGCCCGGGTTCGAACACCGGCGCCCCCGCCGCCTCGGGCGAGATCAAGGCGTACGACACCGAGGGCGGCCGGGTGGTCTTCTCGCTCGGCGAGGAGTACGCGACCCTCGTCTCGGCGACGCCCGGCTCGGGCTGGTCGATGCAGGTGTGGAAGACGGAGACCTGGATCCGGGTCGATTTCGCCGCCGGTTCGGACCGGGTGTCGGTGTTCTGCACCTGGCACGACAGCGCGCCCCGGGTGGACGTCCAGAACTTCTGAGCCTCCGGGTGCCGGTGGCCTCAGCGGAACACCGACGGCGGCGGCGCCGGTGAGGCGACCGCCCCCGCGTCCGTCACCGGCACCGCGCCGCCCGTGAAGTCGGTGAGCGCGCGGCCGTGTTCGACGCGGCCGGGGTGCGGGTCGGAGGCGGCGCGACGGGTCAGTTCGGCGACGGGGAGCGGCTGGTCGGAGGCGACGAGGACCGCGTTGCCGAATCGTCTGCCCCGCAGCACGGTGGGGTCGGCGACGAGCGCCAGCTCCGGGAAGAGGACGGCGGCGGTGGCGATCTGGCCGCGCAGATGGGTCAGCGGCGGGCCGTCGGCGAGGTTGGCGGCGTAGCAGCCGCCGGGCTTCACCACCCGCCGTACGTCCGTGAGGAACTCCGTCGAGGTCAGGTGCGCCGGGGTGCGCGCCCCGCTGAACACATCCGCGATCACCAGGTCCGCCCACCCGTCCGGCATCTTCGCGAGCCCTTCGCGCGCGTCCGTGGACCGCACCCGTATCCGCGCGTTCGGGTCCAACGGCAGCTCCCGCCGGACCAGTTGGACGAGGGCCGCGTCGCGCTCGACGATCTGCTGGGTGGAGCGGGGGCGGGTGGCGGCAACATACCGGGCGAGGGTGAAGGCGCCCCCGCCGAGGTGCACGGCGTGCACGGGCCGCCCGGCCGGGGCGACGAGATCGATCACATGCCCGAGCCGCCGCTGGTACTCGAACGACAGGTACGCCGGATCGTCCAGATCGACATGCGACTGCGGCGCCCCGTCGACCAGCAGCGTCCACGCCCGGCCCCGGTCCCGATCCGGAAGCAGCTCGGCGAGCCCCCCGTCGACCTCCTCGACCACGGCCCCGACATCCTGCCCACGCCGCGCGCGCCCCTGCTTCGACCTGCCCATTGCCCCATTATCGAACGCGGGGCACCAGGGCGCGCCCCTATAGGGGCGCGGGGAACCGCGCGATCAGCCACGACGGACCCGCAGCCGCCGACGAACAGAACCCCTACGTCGGCTGGGCGCACCTCACCGACAGTTGTCCGCCGCCTCGATCAACCGCGCCGCCTCGTCCAGCGCGGCCCGAAGCACCGTCGGATCCGTCGCCAGGTCCGCCTCCCCGGGCGGCAACAACCAGCCCGAACCCTCCGCAGGGGCCAGCACCGCCCCCCGCCCGTCGCTCTGCGTACACGTACTCCCCGGCACGTCCCACCCGTCAGCCGTACCGGGCGGCACCAGGAACCCAAGGGTGTCGCAGGTGTCGTCATGCAGCACGGGCCCGACCGTCATGACGGGCCCCACCGCGTCGAGCGCCCCCCGGCGGAGGATGTCGACCGCCTCCAGCCCCTGCCGCGCGGGCACGGTCACCAAATCGCACTCGGAACGGGGTTCGAGGTTCTTCATCCGGGCCTCCCACGCCTTCCAGCCCCCTGCCCAACGCGCCACTCCGTCAACGGCTACGGCGAAACTGCGCCGCAAAGGATGGCAGTTCATGGCAGATCCAGGATGAGATATCCGGTTTGTAGCCAAACCTCGCGTGGGGGCACCGACGGGGCGGGTACGTTCTTGCCCCGCCGGACACAGCGGAACCAACCGTGCAGCACGCACACAAGTCCTGGTGAATCCGGCATGGTTCGACGGCTTCGCGAGAGAGGGCCCGGCCATGACGTCGTCATCGGTGACCTCGTCCCAGTTCCCCCGTCCACAGCGGCCGAACCTCGCCTTCAGGCGGCTGCGCGGGCACCGTTCGCCGGGCGAGTTCGCCGCGGCGGTACGGCGGGCCGCGCGTGAGATCGGCGAGCGGGTGAGCTGTGACGCGCGGTACGTCGGACGGGTCGAGGCGGGCGAGATCCGCTGCCCCAACTACGCGTACGAACGGGTGTTCCTGCACATGTTCCCCGGCCGAACACTGACCGACCTGGGTTTCGCGCCCCGCGCGGAGGTACGCGGTAGGGGGGCGCGCCCCGCCGACGAGGCGCCCTCACCGCGCAACAAGAGCCGCACGCACTCCTCCCACGGAATGAGGGGTGAGACGGAGGAGGCGTACGAGCCGTATGACACGCAAGAGATGTACGACATGCAGGACCCGCGGGGCGACACGGGCTATGTGCGCGGCCGGCGGGGCACGCAGCACACGTACCAGAACCACGAGGAGAGCGACGTGCAACGTCGCGCGTTCATGACCGGAGGTACCGCCGCGGTGGCGGCCGCCTCGCTCGGCCCCTTCGCCCTGGGGGGCACGGCCTCGGCCGCCGGCCGTCCCGTCCACCGGGCGGGCACGGGGGAGGCGGGGGCCCTCGAAGCCGCCGTACGCAAGATCCGGCTGCTCGACGACCGGCACGGGGCGGACGGGCTGTACCGCAGGGCCTCGGCGCCGCTGCGGGCCGCGTACGCGCTGCTCGACGCGGGCACCACCCGGCAGGCCACCGCCGACCGGCTGTACGCGGGGGCGGGGGAACTGGCCATCTCCGTGGGCTGGCTGGCCCATGACTCGGGGCGGTTCGACGACGCCCGCTCGCACTACGCGGAGGCCCTCGCCACGGCCCGGATGTCGGGGGACCCGGGGCTGGAGGCGCACGCGTTCTGCAACACGGCGTTCCTCGCGCGGGACGCGGGCCGGCCGCGCGAGGCGGTACGGGCGGCGCAGGCCGCGCAGCGGGTGGCCCGGCCGCTGGGGTCGCCGCGGCTGATGTCGCTGCTGGCGCTGCGGGAGGCGGGCGGCTGGGCCGGGCTCGCCGACCGCACCGGGTGCGCGCAGGCGCTGGCCCGCGCGCACGCCCTGTTCGGGCGGGGGGCCGGCGAGGCAGACCCCGAGTGGATGAGCTTCTACGGGGAGGCCGAGCTGGAGGGCCTGGAGGCGCAGTGCTGGTCCACGCTGGGCGACTGGCCCCGGGCGGCCCGGCACGCGCGCCGGGCGGCCGGTCTGCAGAACCCGCACTTCACCCGCAACATCGCGCTCTACACCGCCGAGCTGGCCGACGACCTCGCGCGCGGGGGGCGTCCCGACGAGGCCGCTGCGGCCGGTATGCGCGTCCTCGACCTCCTCGACGAGGTCCAGTCCTCCCGCGTCCAGCAGATGCTGGCGGGCACGGCCCGCGTCCTGCTGCCGCACCGGCGGGCGGCGGGCGTGTCGGCGTTCCTGGAACGGCACGCGGGGGTCGCGCGGACGGCGTAGACAGCCGCCTGTCGTAGCTGCGGGCAGATCGTGACGGGCTGCCCGATGGTCAGCCCGCCAGGTGCCCCGTGTCGTTCCAGGACTCGATCGCCGGGTCGCCGTAGGCCCAGCCGAGGACCGACAGGGACGTCGGGTTGAGGCGGATGCGGGCCGCGAAGCCGAGGTCCAGGCCCAGCCAGCGCGCGGCTATGCACCGCAGGATGTGCCCGTGGGCGAAGACCAGCACATCGCGGTCCTCGCTCCGCGCCCACGCGACCACGTCGTCCGCGCGCGCGGAGAGCTGCTGAAGGGTCTCCCCCTCGGGGACGCCGTCGCGCCACATGAGCCAGCCGGGGCGGAAGGCCTGGATCTCCGCGGGGGTGAGTCCCTCGTACGCCCCGTAGTCCGCCTCCATGAGCGCGTCCCACTCGGTGGCCCGGTCGCCGAAGCCGGCCAGTTGGCACGTCTCACGCGCGCGGGAGAGGGGACTCGTCCGGACGTCGACACCGGGCAGCCCGTCCAGGGGTGCCCGGTGCAGGCGCTCCCCGAGGAGCTTGGCGCCGCGCCGGCCCTCTTCGAGGAGCGGGATGTCCGTCCTGCCGGTGTGCTTCCCGAGCAGGGACCATTCCGTCTGTCCGTGGCGGGCCAGCAGGATGCGCGGTGCCATGAGCGACCTTTCCAGGGGCCTTCAGGGAGAAGGGAGAAATCGGAGGCGGATGTTTCCATCATCGCTCACGCTGTCGTGGGGCAACCCGACAGACGATCCCAGCGTCTTGGACATCGTCTTGCTCAAGAGCCACAGCAGCACCACACACAGATGAACATCGACGCAGACACCTGCCGGACGACAGAGGGCAGATGACCGATGGGGGAGGACGTTCGGATGCCGCAGATCGAGGCGACCGAGGCACCGGTTACCAGAAGGACCGGCGCACCGGTTACCGAGGCGGCGCCGAGCGCGCGGCTGCGCTGGTGGACCGAGCTTCCGCTGATCCTGCTGGTGTACGGGGCGTACTCGATCGGCCGGCTCCTCGCCCGCGGCGACACCTCCCACGCCGTCGACCACGGCCTGTCGATCCTGCGGATCGAGAAGGCCCTGTGGCTCAACGCCGAGCATCCGCTGAACCGCCTGTTCACCCGTGAACCCTGGATAGGGATACCCGCCGACTTCTGGTACGCGTCGCTGCACTACCTGGTCACCCCCGCGCTCCTGATCTGGCTCTTCAGATCCCGTACGGTGCGCTATCGCGCGGCCCGCACCTGGCTGCTGACCTCCACCTTCATCGGCCTCATCGGCTTCACCCTGCTCCCCACCTGCCCGCCCCGGCTGCTCGCCCCGTCCCACGGCTTCGTCGACACCATGGCCCACTACAGCTCGTGGGGCTGGTGGGGCGGCGAGGCCAGCGCGCCCCGGGGCCTGGGCGGTATGACGAACCAGTACGCGGCGATGCCGAGCCTGCACGTCGGCTGGGCCCTGTGGTGCGGGGTGATCCTCTGGCGCTTCGGCGGCGGCTCGCGTCTCGTCCGGACCGCGGCCGTCGCTTATCCGCTGATCACCACGATCGTGGTGATGGGCACCGCGAACCACTACTTCCTCGACGCGGTGGCGGGCGCCGCCGTGATGGGGGTGGGCCTGCTGCTGACCCCGGTGGTACTGCGGATCGCGGACCAGTGGCGCGTCTCGCTCGGGCTGGCGACGGCGGCGGAGGGCCGGTTCGGCGGCGGCGAGCGTCGGCGCGTGGAGGAGGCCGTCGTTCCTGCCACGGGGGTCTCTCAGGGCTCGGTTTCCCCAATTGTCAGTGGTGAGTGCCAGACTTCCCCGGGTGAGCGATTCCCACGGCAGCGGATCACCGAACCCGAGCCGGGTGCCGCCCCCTCGGAAGCAGGGGACGGCGCTCCGGCAGCGGCTCGCTGAGCTGCGCGGACCCGAGGTCCCACCCAAGGCGCTGGACGCGCGCGCCCTCGCCGCGCTCGCGGCCAACCCGGGCTGCGAGCGCCGCGCGCTGCTGGACGGCGCGGGCGTGAACAAGGCGGTGCTGGCGGACGCGCTGGGCTCGCCCTCCGCCTTCGGCCAGTCCCAGTTCGCCTTCATGCGGGGCAACGCCTTCGAGGCCAAGGTCAAGGCGGACGGCGGCGCCGAGCTGCTGCGCCTGGTGCACGAGAGACTGGACCCCGGCGCCGAGCCGCCCACCTCGGCCAAGGTCCCCGACCTCACCGCCGTGGGCCCCGAGGGCCGCGCCGCCCGTACGGCCCTGGCGCTGCGCGACGCCACGGACTCCGGCGGCTGGGCGCTGCTCGACCACCCCATGCTGGCGCTCGACGTCGCGGGCACGCCCGCGTTCCTGGAGCCGGACGCGGTGGTGGTCCACCCCGACGGCAGCTGGTCGGTCGTCGAGATCAAGTCCTTCCCGATGCTGGACGGTTCGGCGGACGCCGCGAAGGTCGGCGCGGCCGCCCGCCAGTCGGCGGTGTACGTACTGGCGCTGGAGGAGGTCGCCGCCCGGCTCGGCGGCGAGACCCGCAAGGGCGCCCCCGCGCCCGAGGTCCGCCACCGGGTGCTGCTGGTCTGCCCCAAGGACTTCACCAACCTCCCGACGGCCGCCGCGGTGGACATCCGCAAGCAACGGGCGGTCACCCGCCGCCAGTTGACCCGGCTGACCCGGATCGAGGAGATCGCGGACACCCTCCCCGAGGGCACCTGCTTCGCCACGGACCTCCCCCAGGAGAAGCTGACGACGGCCGTCGAGGCACTGTCCGCCGCCTACGCCCCCGAGTGCCTCGCCGCCTGCGAGCTGGCCTTCCACTGCCGGGCCCGCTCCCGCACGGACGGCGCGGTGACCTCCCTGGGCCGTGCCACCCGCGCCGAGCTGGGCGGCCTCACCACGGTCGACGACGTCCTGGCGGCGGCCCACGGCCGGGCCGGCGACCCGGACGACCCAGCCGTGGCCGCGCTGCGCAGGGCGGCGGAACTGCGGGCGGAGGCGCTGGCCGTCGCGGGCGCGCCCCGGCAGACGGCGGCCGGGCGGCATGCGTCCCCGCAGACGGCCGCCGTTCCCGGTCCGGCCCCGGAGGGGGTTCCGTGTCGCTGATCGCCACGCTCGCCCGTCTCGAAGCCGTCAGCACGGGCCGCGCCCAGCCCGCCGCCACCGTCCTGCACCGGCATCTCTCGGACCGCCCGCTCGTCCTCGTGCCGCTCACCACCGCCGGTGAGGCCGGCGCCCCGCTCGGCGCGCTCGTCGGCACCGACCGTGACGCGCCCCGCCTGCTGGTCGTGCCCCAGCCCCGCGACCGCGACCTGCGTTTCGCGTTCCTCGCCGAACTGGCGGACATCGTCCTGCCGTACGTGGACTCGTACGCCGACGTGGTGGAGGCCGCCGAGCGCAACGAGACCGACCCGGAGACCGGCAAACGCGTCAAGGTCGAGGTCGAACTGTGCGCGGACGCCCCGCAGTTGATCCTGCCGAGCCGGACGGGCATCGACCTCGTACGGCTCCTCGGCCGCTCCACCCGGTTCCGGCGCACCGCCGAGCAGGACCCGGAGGCACCGCATCCGGCGCCCCCGCGCGTGCCGTTGCTCGGGCGCTGGCTCACGCACTTCGGGGAGCGGGCCCGGGTGCCGGGCTCCTCGCTGCTGCTCGCGCTGACCGATCTGCTGTCACGGCACTGGGCGACCGGGCAGTCCGGGGTGGAGGACCAGCATCTGGGGTCGCTGCTCGCCTGGATCGATCCTCCGGAGGGGGAAGCGGGCGAGGCGGCGGCGCGGCGGGCCGAGCTGGCGCGGGACGCCGAGGGCCAGTTGCTGTGCCCGCCCGCCGGGCCCGCGACCGACCCCGCGTTCGACAACAAGCTGCTGGCCCCGGCCATCGAGCGGTACGACCGGGCACGGCTCGCCCTGGCCGCCGCCGAGGACGGCCTGGAGGCCGACGACCGGCTGGGCGCGCTGACCGCCGCCGAGCGGGAGATCCGCGCCCTGGTCGAGAGCCGCACCCGGCCCACCTGGGACGCGGTCTGGCACGGCCTCGATCTGCTGCGCGCCCTGCCGGAGGGTGCCCACGCGGCCGACCGGTGGACCCGCGACCGCTGGTCCTTCACCGGCCACCGGGACCGGATCGTCGCCGGGGAACCCCCGCAGCCCCGTATCGACGACGCGGTCACGGCGGCGAACAAACTGGCCGCGCGCGAGCGGGAACAGGCCCGCCTCGACGCCCAGGAGGCCCTGGACGACCCGCTCGTGATGGCCGGGCGGCGGCTGGCCGGGGAAGCGTTCGCCGGTGAGGTCACCGAGGTCGTGATGGCGTACAGCGAGGGCAAGCGGCCCAGCCCGCGGCCGCTGGTCACCGTACGGACGCGGGACCGGCCGCATCTCGGGGAGCGCGCGAAGACGTACCGCTCGCTGGGCGGGAAGCCGCAGACGGCGGAGTTCGTGCGGTACGAGGGGGCCGAGGGGGACGACGGCGACGGCTGTGTGCTCCTCGTCCTGCGGATCATGGACAAGATGGGGCGCGGCAAGGAGCCGGAGGTGGGGTCCGTCCCCGAGAAGGGGGACCTGCTCTGCTTCACCCTCTTCGAGCACGACCAGCGGGGCGGGGCGAAGCTGCCGGACCCGGAGGAGACACCGTGGACGCACGGCGGGCCGCCGGGTGAGCCCGACGCCGTACCGCTGCCGGACCCGGTGACCGAGGAGGATGTCCTGTGACCGCCACCGAGACGGTGCTCGATCCCGGGGCGGCGGCCGGCCGTGCCACCGACGCGATCCTGCGCGACACGCTGCATGGCGACGCGCGCGGTGTCGTCGTCGACTCGCCGCCCGGCGCCGGGAAGTCGACGCTCGTGGTCCGCGCCGCGCTCGAACTGGCCTCCGCCGGGCGCCCGCTGATGGTCATCGCACAGACGAACGCACAGGTCGACGACCTGGTGATCCGCCTCGCGGAGAAGGAACCCGACCTCCCGGTCGGCCGGCTGCACAGCAGCGACAGCGATCCGTACGACAAGGCGCTGGACGAGCTGGCGAACGTACGGAAGTCGACGAAGGCCGCCGATCTGGCGGGGCTGGACGTCGTGATCTCCACGGCCGCGAAGTGGGCGCATGTCAAGGGGGTCGAGCCGTGGCGGCACGCGATCGTCGACGAGGCGTACCAGATGCGGTCGGACGCGCTGCTGGCCGTGGCGGGGCTGTTCGAGCGGGCGCTGTTCGTGGGTGACCCCGGGCAGCTGGACCCGTTCGCGATCGTGGGCAGCGAGCAGTGGGCGGGGCTGTCGTACGACCCGTCGGCCTCGGCGGTGACGACACTGCTGGCCCACAACCCCGAGCTGCCCCAGCACCGGCTGCCGGTGTCGTGGCGGCTGCCGGCGTCGGCGGCGCCGCTGGTCTCCGACGCGTTCTATCCCTTCACCCCGTTCCGCAGCGGCACGGACCACGGGGACCGGCGGCTCGGGTTCGCGGTGCCGTCGGACGGCTCCGGCCCCGACCGGGTCATCGACGAGGCCGCCGAGTCGGGGTGGGGGCTGCTGGAGCTGCCCGCCCGGCACACGCCCCGGACCGATCCCGAGGCGGTACGGGCCGTCGCCCAGGTCGTACGGCGGCTGCTCGACCGGGGTGGGGCGGCGACCTCGGAGCGGTCCGAGGAGCCCGTGCCGCTGACCGCCGACCGGATCGCCGTCGGCACGGCGCACCGGGACCAGGCGGCCGCGGTGCGCTCCGCGCTGGCCGAGCTGGGTGTCGCGGACGTGGTCGTGGACACGGCGAACCGGCTCCAGGGGCGGGAGTACGACGTCACGGTCGTCCTCCATCCGCTGTCCGGGCGGCCCGACGCGACGGCCTTCCACCTGGAGACCGGGCGGCTGTGCGTGCTCGCCTCCCGGCACCGGCACGCCTGCATCGTGGTGTGCCGGGCGGGGGTCACCGACCTCCTCGACGACCATCCGTCGACCGAGCCCGTGCAGCTGGGGGTGACCGTGAAGTTCCCGGACGGCTGGGAGGCGAACCACGCGGTGCTGGCGGAGCTGGGGGAGCATCGGGTGGCTTGGCGGCCCTAGTGGCGGGGGCGGGGTAGGGGGTCTGGCGGCGGGGTCCTGGCACGGGTGTCGGCCGGGGGTGTGGGGTCGCGGGTGTCCGGCGGGTTTGTGACCTCGGGTGTCCGGTGAGGTTCGGCCTCGGGTGTCCGGTGCGGGGTTGCGGCCGAGGGTGTGCGGCGGCGGCTCGTGCTCGGGGTGGCCGTCGGTGGGTGGGAGCGGGGCGGCGCCTTCGGGGGCGCGGGTGTGTGAGGGGCGGGGTGTGGGGCGCTGGGTGGGCTCGATGCCTACTTGCGCGGTCACGAGACAATGGACGGTGGCCCTCCTCCCGGGACGTCCCCGGGGACCGGCCCACTGAACCGTCGTACGAGGAGGAGAAGACATGGCGGAGCCCACGTCGCGTCGGAACGAACCGCGGCTACGCCCCGCGCCCCTGCTCTTCGAGCCGGCGGAGGCGGCCGGCGATCCCGAGCACTTCTTCGATCTGGAGTCGATCGACGATCCGCGGGCGTTGCTGTCGCGGGCGACGGAGTTGGCGCAGGCGTTTCGGGCGGCGGCGGACCGGGCCGTGGAGTTCCAGGCGATCGCGGCGGCGCAGCTCGCGGATCCTCGGCGGTTCGATCGGCTGACGCCGGCGGATATCGCGGAGCGGGCGGAGTGGACCGAGGACTACGCCAAGAAGATGGTCGAGTACGGGCGGGAGCTGGCTCGGGGGCGGGATGTCAGTGGGCCGGAGTCCATCTGAGCGGCGGTGTGCGGCCGGGGGTGCTGTGGTGATCCGGGGGCGGTAGGTGGCCCGGTGCTGGGGCTGGGCTCGGGCGGGGTTTCGCTCACCGGCGCTCGCGGGGTGCCGCCTGCGCCCACCCGTGCCGCCCCAGCGGCACGATTGCCCGCAGTTGGGTGAGGCGAGGGGGCTGAGTGGGCCGTCGGGCTCCGCCACAGCGGCGCGATTGGCCGCAGTTGGGTGAGGCGAGGGGGCTGGGCGGGCCGGCGGGCTTCGCCTCAGGGGCGCGGTGCTCGTGGGTGGGCGGGCGTGTGGACCGGCGTCGGGGCTGCGGTGTGGCCGCTCGTGGGCGGGCGGGGGACCGGGGCGGGGTGCCGGTCGAAATGGCGTTTGGCATATGCCGGGTGGGCAAGATACCCCACTTGCCTATCTCCCGTACCGGTTTCCGGTAACTGCTCGGGGTCGGGTGGGTACGGGCGGTAGATCTAGGTGTATGAGCGGTGGAGTGGGGACGGGCAGGTACCCGCAGGACGGGGTCGATGTCGCGGGGGTCACGGTGGAGGGGGTCGCTTGGCTGGCCTCGGCAGGAACGTATCCGCGGAGCGCGTTGGCGCTGTGGGAGGAGCGGCCGGCCGCGCCGGTGGTGCTGCCGTGCGGGACCGTCTTCGACGTCGTCAGCGTGCCGGCGATCTTCGGGCGGCGGATGCTCGACCGGCTGTGGGCCGAGGGCCCCGGCTCCGGCCCGGTCGCCGTCTACCGCGGACGCATGCTGCTGTTCGCCTCCCCCGGCACCGCCCACCGGCTGCCCACCCTCCTGGAGTGGGAGGAGTGGGGCTCGCCCGGCCGCACCGGCGCCGTGCCGCCCCTCCTCTGTCACGGCATCGGCGACGCGGTGACCGTCCCGGCCGTACTCCCCAATGGAGAGAGCCGAGGGGTTGATGACACCGGGGAGAAGGGCGCCGAAGAAGCCGGGCCGGGCGCGCTGGACTCGCCCGGAATCACCCGCCTCGGATCCCGCTGGCTCGTCGCTCCGGACACCCGCCGACCTTGGCTTCCGGGGCCCGACGTACTGCTCTGGGCAGCGGTCCGGGCGGCCCGGGCGAGCGCCTCCGAGACCGTGCGCGTATCGATTTTTCCTCCCGCCGATCAGGGTGCTAAGGTCTACGACGTCAGCAGGCGCCGCTAGCTCAGTTGGTTAGAGCAGCTGACTCTTAATCAGCGGGTCCGGGGTTCGAGTCCCTGGCGGCGCACGACACGAAGGAAGCCCCTCGCGGAAGCGGGGGGCTTCCTTCGTTCCACCACTCACGCCCCCCCACTCCCCCACGCCCCAGCTCCCCCGCTCACCCGCTCACCCGTTCCGCCGCTCACCGCCCCGTCGTGATCCGTACCGTCCACGCCCCGGTCGCCGTGCGCCCCTCCACCGCCACCCGCACGGACTCCCCCGGCACCGTGAAGCTCTCGCCCACACCCACCGGCGCGTCCGCGAGGGGCGGGTACACGGACTCCTCCCAGCAGGCCTCGGTGCGCGGATGGGCGTCGAGGACCTCGATGGGGCCGCCGCCGGACTCGGCGCCGCTGCGGATGCGGTAGACGAGGACGCCCTGCGTGCAGACGGCACTGTCGTTGCCGACCGCGCCCCGCGCCTCGATCGCGAGGGCACTGTCGGGCCCGGTACGGACGACCGCCAGCTTCGCGCCCCGCCCGGCCCCGAAGGCCCGAGGCCCGACACCGGCCGCCACACCTCCACCATTGCCGCTACCGCTGCCGTCAGCATCGGCACGCCCACCTTCACCACCCGCACGCCCGACGACCTCGCCACCCCCGACGTCGCCCGCCTCCCCCTCGTACGCCCCCCGCGGCCCCGCCCCCACCGCCTCCAGCGTCAACCGCGTGGTGCCCGCCCCCCGTACGCACGTCACCTGGCGCGGTTCCAGCCAGCCCAGCTTCCACTTGTGCCAGGCGAACAGGTCGGGGGCCAGGGCGAACTGGCTGCCCATGAGGTCCCAGTCGCCGACATGGGTGTCCCAGTCGCCCTTGCCGTCGACGGGGCGGTGGTAGAGGTCGGGGAGGTCGAAGACATGGCCGGTCTCATGGGCGAGGACGAGACGGTCCGGGGGGTGCCGCTCGAACACGGTGACGACCCGGTGCAGGCCCGTGCCGTCGACCTCCAGCGGGGATTCGAGGTTGACCACCTTCGTCGCGTCCGAGTCGACGCCGGGCGCGTGCGGGTCGGCGACGAAGTACACGATGTCGTAGCGGGAGAAGTCGACGTGCGGGTCGGCCGTGGCGAGCGCGTCCCTGAGGTAGGCGGCCCGGTGCGTCGCCTTCCAGTCACGTCGTATGGCGTACGCCGTCGACGGCTGGGGCATCTCCAGCCACTCCCGGCGCGGATGGGGGCGGAGCGCGAACTTGCCGTACGAGGCGCGTTCGAAGAACTCGCTGGTGGCCGGAAAGTGATCCGCGGTCAGCTCGGCCGGTGTGGTGAGAGGGGCCGCGTCCGGGAATGACAAGAATACGAGCACGGCGTCGAGGTCGCGGGTGGGCCGTGGATACGCGGAATTCCAGGTGTCGAGACCCTCCGAGTGATGGGCCTGGGTGCGCCGCAGTGTGCACGGCTCCGACAGCGGTACGGCGGAGGGGGCCGCGATCAGGGAGGTCGCGGCCAGTGCGGTGAGAGAGGTGAGCATGGCCGCTGTACTGCGCAGCGCGGGCGCCCGGTCGCCGAGGAGTTCCTTCCAGAGGAGCGGACGCTGCACGGAGACCTCCGGATGCGGATCTTGGGGACACCGCGTCCAGATTTTCCGAATTAGTAGTACTTTGCCCTGTTTGTCTGCACCAGAAGAGTGAGAGACGGGCTGACGACGGGCGAGAAGGAGTCGAATGGCCTCCGATGACCGACACCCCGGGCACTCACGGAACGTCACAAGTGGTCGACGGAGCGGGGAAGCCGTTCACTCCGGGGCAGAAACGATCTGTCAGATCAGGTCGTTGTTCAGGGAGACTGGAGAGTGGCTAGAAGGCCCTGGGGTCAGCCTCTATGATCGGCACACTTTCCTGCACGGACACGGCTTGAGCGCCCTTACGTACTTGGTTCGGCCGCTCCGACGAGACACATGAGATCCGTACGAAAACGAGTGCACTGCGGGAGCGAACGGTGAGCGGAACGTCCCAAGGGCCGGCGCCCGCGGCAGATCTCGTCCGGCCGGCGATTACAGAACGTAACGTCAATGCGTCAGTTCCGTCGTCGGCCTCGCCGTCGGTTCCGTCTTCGGTTCCGTCGTCGGTTCCGTCGTCAGGCCCCTCGCAGGTCCCGTCGTCGGGATCATCGTCGGGTCCGTCGTCTGGGGAGAGTCCCACGACGCCCGCCGCCTTCTCCGTCGCGCCGCTCGCCATGGCCGTCGTCGACCGGGACGGGCTGGTCGTCACCGCCAACGGGGCGATGGGGACGCTGCTCGGGACGGGCGCGGAGCCGCTGGCCGGGCGGGTCGCCGCCGATCTGGTGGACCTCGCCTCCGACACCCGTACCTGGCACGCGTACCGCGAGGTGCTGCGCGGCCGGCAGGCCCGGCTGCGCTGTACACGCCGGCTCAAACAGCCGGACGGGTCCTGGTTGTGGGTGCAGGTCTCGGTGGCGCCGCTGCCCGAGGAGGAGCGGGCGGTCCTGCTCTCGGTCGCCGACATCAGCGCCAACCGTCAGCTTCAGGCCAGGCTCCGTCACCTGCAGATGCACGACCCGGTGACCCGCCTCCCCAACCGCACCCTCTTCTTCGAACAGCTCTCCGCAGCCCTCGAACGGGAGGCGTACGACGAGGCCGGCACCGGCCGGATCGGTCTGGTCTATCTGGACCTGGACGGGTTCAAGGCGGTCAACGACACCCTCGGCCACCGGGTCGGCGACCGGCTCCTCACGGCCGTCGCCGAGCGGCTCACCCGGTGCGCCGACGAGGCCGCGCTGCTCCGCACGGCCGGTACGGCGGCCGGGGCACCGCTGGTGGCCAGACTGGGCGGTGACGAGTTCGCGCTGCTCGTGGAGGACTCCACCGGCACGGAACAGCTCGCCGATCTGGCCGACTCGGTCCTCAAGGCGTTGCAGGCGCCCTTCGACCTGGCCGGTCAGCGGCTGTCCGTCTCCGCCTCGATCGGGGTCGTCGAACGGCAGTCGGCGAGCACGACGGCGACGGGGCTGATGCAGGCCGCCGACACGACGCTGTACTGGGCGAAGGCCGACGGCAAGGCCCGCTGGACGCTGTTCGACCCGGAGCGCAACGCCCACCGGATGACCCGTCAGGCCCTGTCGTCCACGCTGCGGGCGGCTGTCGGGCGGGGCGAGTTCGTCCTTGAGTACCAGCCGCTGGTGGGCATGGCGGAGGGCGAGGTGCGCGGGGTCGAGGCGCTGGTGCGCTGGCATCACCCGCAGTTCGGCCTGTTGACGCCGAATCGGTTCATCTCACTGGCCGAGGAGGACGGCTCGATCGTCCAGCTCGGACGATGGATTCTGGCCACCGCCTGCCGGCAGGCCCGCCGCTGGCAGACCGATCACCCCGAGCGGGCGCCGATCTTCGTCAGCGTGAACGTGGCCGTCCGCCAGGTCTGGGACTCCGACCTGGTCGCCGATGTCGCCGAGATCCTCGCGGAGACCGGCCTCGCCCCGCATCTGCTGCAGCTGGAACTGACCGAGTCCGCGCTCATGGGCTCCGCCGGCCGCCCCCTCCAGGCGCTCAAGGCCCTCAGCGACATGGGCGTCCGTATCGCCATCGACGACTTCGGCACCGGGTACTCCAACCTCGCGTACCTCAGCCGGCTGCCGGTGTCGGTGCTGAAGCTGGACGGGGCGTTCGTACGGGGGTTCCAGTACGAGAGCGGGGAGGAGGGCGGGGGGCCCGGTGGGGCCGGAGCCCCCGCCGGGGCCGGTGACGTCGGGGACGTCGGGGACGCCGGGCAGCCCAACCCCGCCGACGAGATCATCGTCGAGGCTCTCGTCCAGCTCGCCCATCGGCTGGGGCTGTCCGTCACGGCGGAGGGCGTGGAGACCGACGCGCAGGCCTCCCGGCTGCGCCGGCTCGGCTGCGACACCGGGCAGGGGTGGCTGTACTCCCGCGCGGTGTCGCCGGAACGGATCGCCGAGCTGCTGGGGGCGGCGGCCTGTCCGCAGGCCTGAACAGGATCTGTCCGTCGTCCTGTCCGTCGTCGTGTACGTCGTCGTGTCTGTTGACCTGTCCGACGTCCTGTCCGACGTCCTGCTGTCGTCAGGGCTGATCAGGCCTGAGGATCGTTCCCGGTGCGTGGCAGGTCGTACGCGTCCGCGATCAGTTCGTACGAGCGCAGGCGCAGGTCCGGGTTGTGGGCGTGGGTGGTGAGCATCAGCTCGTCGGCACCGGTGCGCTTCTGGAGGTCGTCGAGGCGGGTGCGGACCTCGTCGGCGGTGCCGTGGATGTAGTCCGCCTGCCAGGAGTCGACGAAGTCCTGTTCGATCACGCTGAACTCGTACGCCTCCGCCTCCTCCGGCGTCGGGATGAGACCGGGGCGGCCGGTGCGCAGCCGGATCATGTTCAGCGCGGCGGCCCTGACCTGGCGGCGGGCCTCCTTCTCCTCGTCCACGGCGAGGGTGGCGACGCCGATCAGCGCGTACGGGGCGTCGAGGACCGGCGAGGGGCGGAACGACTCGCGGTACAGGTCGAGCGCCGGGACCGTGTTCCGGGAGGAGAAGTGGTGGGCGAAGGCGAAGGGGAGGCCGAGGGAGCCGGCCAGGCGGGCGCTGAAGCCGGAGGAGCCGAGCAGCCAGATCGGGGGGCGGTGCGGGGACTGCACGCCGCCGGGTGAGGTGCCCTGGATGGGGCCCGGGATCGCGTGGATACGGCGGTAGGGGTGGCCGTCGGGGAAGTCGTCGTCCAGGAAGCGGGTCAGCTCCGCTAGTTGCTCCGGGAAGTCGTCGGCGCCCTCGTGCAGGCTCGCCGAGCGGCGGAGGGCCGCGGCGGTGGCGCCGTCCGTGCCGGGGGCGCGGCCGAGGCCGAGGTCGACGCGGCCGGGGGCCATCGCTTCCAGCGTGCCGAACTGCTCCGCGATGACCAGGGGGGCGTGGTTGGGGAGCATCACGCCGCCTGAGCCGAGGCGGATGCGGGTGGTGTGGGCGGCGAGGTGGGCGAGGATCACGGCCGGGGAGGATGAGGCGACGCCGGGCATGGAGTGGTGTTCGGCGACCCAGTAGCGGTGGTAGCCGCGGGTTTCTGTCTGGCGGGCGAGGGTGACGCTGGTGCGGAGGGCGTCTGTGGCGGTTCGGCCCGCGCCTACGGTGACCAGGTCGAGGACGGAGAGGGGGACCGGGGCGGTGCCCTTGGTTTCGCCTCGTATCTCGGCTGTGGTCACGGTGGGGCCTCCTGGGGGGGTGGGTCGGTGCGGGGTGCGTACGGTTCCAGGTAACAGGAGGGTGGCTCCGGTTATTCCCGCCCCCGCCGCCCCTACCCGTCCCATCCCCAGGGGCTGCGCCCCTTCGACCCCCTGGGTGGGGGGGGAGGGGTGGGTGGGTCGGTGCGGGTTCGGTGGGGGTTCTCGCGCAGTTCCCCGCGCCCCTGAAAAGCAGGGCCTGCGGCCCTGAAAGACCGCGCGTGGCTTCCCGTGGCCCTTGAGGCGGTGCTCGGAGCCCCGCGTCCCCGCGACAACGGGGCGCGGGGCTCTGGTGGGCGTTAGACCTGGACGATTGGTTCCCTTGTGAACAGGGTGCCGAGTTGGGGGGCGTTCACCCTGCGGTCGGCCAGCCTCAGGGCTTCCCAGACGGTGACCTGGTTGGCGGTGAGGATGGGTTTGCCGAGTTCTTTTTCGAGGGTGGGGATGTGGGAGGCGGTATGGAGGGCCGTGTCCGGGAGGAGGAGGGCTTCGGCGTCGGGGTGGTCGGCCGCGCGGGCGAGGGTGAGGGTGTCGTCCAGGGTCCAGGTGCCCACCTCCGCCGCCGTGATGATGCCCGCGCCCCGCACCGAGAGGACCTCGATCCCGGCCGCCGCCAGGAAGTCGACGAACAGCCGGGCGACGTCGTCCGGGTAGGTCGCCGCCACGGCCACCCGGCGGGCGCCGACCTCCTGTGCCGCGTGGGCGAAGGCGAAGGACGTGGAGGAGGCGGGGAGACCCGCCGTACGGGCGAGGGTGCGGATCTGGTCGTGGGCGCCTTCGTAGCCGTAGACGAAACTGCCGCTGGTGCAGGCCCAGACGATGGCCTCCGCGCCGGAGAGGCGGAGGGCCTCGCAGCCGGCGGCGAGGCGTTCGGGGGCGCCCATCTCGCGCAGGGCGTCCACGCGGTGGGCGTCCTCGCCGATGTCGGTGTGCACCACGTCCACCCGGATGTCGCTGCCGAGCAGTTGCTCCATGCGCGGATAGTCGTCCTCGGCGGAGTGGCCCGGGTAGAGGAAACCGAGTGCGGTCATGCCCAACCTTCCTGTTCTTCCGGCAGTACGGGCGGCGGCGGTACAGGCCCTCGACCAAACGCCTGCTTGAACGTCTGTTTGGCCGACTCGTCGATCAGAGCCTGGTACGGACCCACCGCCCGAGTACCCAGATGACGCAGTGCCGCCCATATCGTCACCTGGTTGGCCGAGAGAACGGGCATGCGCAGTTCCGCTTCCAGCTGGGGGATGACGTCGTACGTGGGGAGGTTGGTGCAGGAGATGAAGAGGGCGTCCGGTGCCGGCGTACCGACCGCGCGGCGGGCCATGGCGACCACATCGTGGTACGGGACCTTCCAGATGTGCCGGACCAGGCCGAGCGAGGCGCGGCCGGTGACCAGGATGCCCGCCTCCGCGAGGTACTCCTCCAGGGACTGGGTGACCGAGACGGTGTACGGGGTGACCAGGGCGATACGGCGCGCGTTCACCTCGGCCAGGGCGGCGAGCAGCGCGCCGGAGGTGGTGACGGCGTGCGCGGCGCCCGCGCGGGTCATCGCCTCGCCCATCGCGCGCTCCCCCGCGACCCCGCCGACGAAGCTGCCGCTGGTACAGGCGTAGGCCACGACCTCGGGCGCGACCTCGTTCAGGGCCCGGACCGCCTCGTGGAGCGTCTCGTGCTCGGAGACCAGCCGGGCCAGGTCGAGGCTCACCTCGACGGGCACGTACGGGGTCCGGGTGAGGTGCAGGGAGACGTCGTCCGGGACCCAGCGCCACAGCTCGCGGTCGAGGGCGAAGTCGAAAGGGGCGATGACACCGACGCCGCGTTGCGGACGGGGTCCACCGAGGAAGGAGACGTTCATGACAGCCACCGGCCTCACGGAGAGAGATGTGCGGACGACAGACCGTGCGCAAGTCCGTGTTGACGAAGGTAGGTTCGGGTGCGAGCGTGGTCAATCAGTGCATGTCACACGCATCTCGTGAGGCGACAGGACTGCCGGGAGGACTGCTTCCGTTTGTGAGTACAACCGTTTTCGCCCGTGAGCACAGCCGCTTCCGTTTGTAAGCACAACCGCTTCCGTTCGTGAGCACAGCCGCTCCCGTTCGTGAGTACAGCCGCTTCCGTTCGTGATTGGTGTCGTACGCCCATGACTTCGACGCACCGTCCACATCCGCACCTCCTCGTCCTCGACGCCGAGCCGCGTCCCCGGCTCGGGCGGCTCACCGGGCGGGCCACGGTCGAGTACGCCGACGCCTCGACGCTGGCCGGGCGGCTGCCGTACGCCGATGTGCTGCTGGTGTGGGACTTCGCCTCGCACGCGGTGCGGAAGGCCTGGCCGGCTGGAGGCCCGCGTCCGCGCTGGGTGCACACGGCCAGCGCGGGTGTCGACCATCTGCTGGGCCCCGAACTCGCCGCCGACGAGGACACGGTGGTGACCAACGCGCGCGGCGTGTTCGAGGCGCCGATCGCCGAGTACGTCGCCGCGCTGGTGCTGAGCATGGCCAAGGATCTGCCGCGCAGCTGGGAGTTGCAGGGGCGGCGGGAGTGGCGGCACCGGGAGGCGCTGCGGGTGGCCGGGGGCCGGGCGTGCGTCGTCGGTTCCGGACCGATCGGGCGGGCGATCGCGCGCTACCTGAAATCCCTGGGCCTCCATACGGCCCTGGTCGGCCGGACCGCGCGGGCCGGTGTTCATGGTCCCGAGGAGTTGGACCGGCTGCTGGCCCGCGCCGACTGGGTGGTCGCCGCCGCGCCGCTGACGGAGGCGACGTACGGCATGTTCGACGCCCGGCGGTTCGGGGTGATGCAGCCGTCCGCGCGGTTCGTCAATGTGGGGCGTGGGCAGCTCGTGGTGGAGGACGCGCTCGTCGAGGCGCTGCGGAAGCGGTGGATCGCGGGGGCGGCGCTGGATGTGTTCGAGCGTGAGCCGCTGGGCCCTGACGACCCGTTGTGGGAGGTGCCCGGGCTGATCGTCTCGCCGCACATGAGCGGGGACACGGTGGGGTGGCGGGACGAACTCGGCGCCCAGTTCGTGGAGTTGTTCGAGCTGTGGGAGGCGGGCAAGCCGCTGCCCAACGTGGTCGACAAGCAGCGCGGGTACGTGCCCGGGCACTGAACTCCCTGGAGAGGCCGCCGTATGTCAGAACTGCGGGAAATGCGGGAACTGCCGGATCTGACCGCCGTACGCCTTGTGGAGGGTTACCGCAAAGGCGAGTTCAGTCCCGTGGAGGTGGCACGGGCGGCGTTGGAGCGGGCCGAGCGGGTGCAGCCGGACGTGAACGCGTTCGTGCGGATCGACGCCGAGTCGGCCCTCGCGCGGGCGCGGGAGTCGGAGGAGCGGTGGCGGCGCGGGGAGCCGGCCGGGGCGGTGGACGGGGTGCCGGTCACGGTGAAGGACATCCTGCTGATGCGGGGCGGGCCGACGCTGAAGGGCTCCAAAACCATCTCGGCTACGGGTGGTTGGGACGAGGACGCGCCCTCCGTGGCCAGGCTGCGCGAGCACGGTGCCGTCTTCCTGGGGAAGACCACGACACCCGAGTTCGGCTGGAAGGGCGTCACCGACTCGCCGCTCAGCGGGGTGACGCGGAATCCGTACGACCTCTCGCGTACGGCCGGGGGTTCCAGCGGGGGTGCGGCGGCGGCCGTCGCGCTCGGGGCGGGGCCGCTGGCGCTGGGCACGGACGGGGGTGGCAGTGTCCGTATCCCGGCGGCCTTCTGCGGGGTGTTCGGGCTGAAGCCGACGTACGGGCGGGTGCCGCTGTATCCCGCGAGCGCCTTCGGCACGCTGGCGCATGTGGGGCCGCTGACCCGGGACGCGGCGGACGCCGCGCTGATGCTGGACGTCGTCTCCGGGCCCGACGCGCGGGACTGGTCGGGGCTCGGGCCGCCGTCCGGGTCCTTCGTGGACGCGCTCGCGGGTGGGGTGCGGGGGTTGCGGATCGCGTACTCGGCTTCGCTGGGCGGGCAGGTCTCCGTCCAGCCGGGGGTCGCCCTGGCCGTGCGGCGGGCTGTGGAGGGGCTGGCCGGGCTGGGGGCGTACGTCACGGAGGCCGACCCCGACTTCTCCGATCCTGTCGAGGCGTTCCACGCGCTGTGGTTCAGCGGGGCGGCGCGGGTGACGCAGCGGTTGTCGGCGGGGCAGCTGGAGGTGCTGGACCCCGGGTTGCGGGAGATCCGGGAGCGGGGGGCGTCCTTGTCCGCGCTGGACTATCTGGCGGCGGTGGATGTGCGGATGGAGCTCGGGCGGCGGATGGGGGCGTTCCATGAGCGGTACGACGTTCTGGTCACGCCCGCGGTGCCGGTGACCGCGTTCGAGGCGGGGGTGGAGGTGCCTCGTGGCTCCGGGTGTCGGCGGTGGACGGGGTGGACGCCGTTCACGTATCCCTTCAATCTGACGCAGCAGCCTGCGGCGAGTGTGCCTGTGGGGGTGGACGGGGGTGGGTTGCCGGTGGGGCTTCAGGTGGTGGGGGCTCGGCATCGGGATGACTTGGTGTTGCGGGTGGGGCATGCGTTGTATGAGGCGGGGGTTGCGGGGGTGGCTCCGCCCCGCCTTTGATCGCCCCCGCCGCCCCTACCCGTCCCATCCACCAGGGGCGCTGCCCCTTCGACCCCGAGGGGGTGCGTTGTCGGGTGCGGGCCGGTGGGGCTTCTCGCGCAGTTCCCCGCGCCCCTGAAAAGCAGGGGCTGCGCCCCGTGCTTTTCAGGCCCGCAGCCCCGTGCTTTCAACCCGCAGCCCCGTCGCCTTTCAGGCACCGGGGCCGTGGTCTTTCAGGCCCGCAGGGGCCTGAATCCTTAGGGGCGCGGGGAACTGCGCGACCAGCCCCCACCGGGCCCGCGGCCGCCAACGCACCCGAACCCCCGAGCTGTCAGGCGCCCGACGCGGTCATGCCCGGCGGAAGCTCAAGGTCTCGCCCAGTGCCCCGGTCCGCCACAGGTCGTTGCAAGCCTGGGCCATCTCGTCCAGGCCCGAGACGACCTGGCCCCAGACGATGCCGGGTACCCAGCCCACGTCGCCGTTGAGCAGCAGGTTGTTGCGTTCGTAGAAGAGGGCCAGGTCGACGAGGGTCGTGTTCGGGCGGACCTGCTCGTCGTAGCCGTACGCGTTCGTGGCGAGTTCCGTGCCGGCGAAGGAGAAGTAGCAGAGGTCGCCAGGGATGGGGGTGACGGTGGGGTTTTCGAGGGGTGGCTCGTGGGGGGCGAAGGGTGGGAAGAGGGCGTAGATCTCGTTGCGGGCGTATTTGGCGTGGTAGACGTCGCCGGACAGGGGCAGGGCGTCCCAGACGGCGGCGCAGGTGAGCGGCGCGCGGTCGTCGAGGAGTTTCGCCCGGCACACGACCTGGCGCTTGAGCAGGGAGATCTCTATGTAGCGGTCGGTCATGTCTTCCATGGTGCGGCCGGGGTCAAGGGCGCCTCCGGGGCACGGCCGAGACCGGCCGGGTATGTGCGGGGGGCGTGAAGGCACCGGCGGTGGCGTGAATACATCGCATCGGGTCGGGTAGCCGCGCGGCCATGGCTCCAGCAACAGAGACCTCCGGGAGAACCGGGAAGACACGCGACCCCAGCCGCCGGGCACTGCTCGTCGGCGCCTCCGCGCTCGCCACGGCGGGCGCGCTGGGCGCCGCCGGGTGCAGCAGGGTGGCCACCGCCTCCGGCACGGAAGGGGGTGAGCTGCTGGACCGGCTGCGGGCGCAGGGCGTCGTACGGCTCGGTATCGCGGGAGAGATCCCGTTCGGCTACATCGACACGGATGGCCGGCTGACCGGCGAGGGGCCGGAAGTGGCCAGCGTTGTCTTCAAGCGGTTGGGGGTCGGGCGGGTTCAGCCCGTGCCGACCGAGTTCGGGTCGCTCATACCCGGGCTGAACTCGCAGCAGTTCGATGTCGTCTCCGCCGGGATGTACATCAACCCCGAACGCTGCGCGGAGGTCATCTTCTCCGAGCCCGACCACCAGATGCTGGACGCGTTCGTGGTGAAGAAGGGCAATCCGAAGGGCCTCCACGACTACGCGGACGTGATCCGGGCCAAGGCGAAGTTCGCCACCGGGTCGGGGTACGCGCAGATCGCGCACGCCGTCGAGGCGGGGTATTCGGAGAGCGACATCGTCATCGTGCCCGACCAGGTGGCCGGGATGAACGCCGTGGAGGCGGGGCGGGTCGACGTGTTCGCGGGGACGTCGCTGACCACTCGCGAGGTGGTCAAGAAGTCCCGTACGACGGAGGCGACCAAGGCGTTCGCCGCGCTCGTCGACGGCAAGCCCCGGGTGGACGGGGCGGGCTTCGCGTTCCGGCCGGCCGAGACCCGGCTGCGGGACGCCTTCAACGTGGAGCTGCGGAAGATGAAGGAGAGCGGCGAACTGCTGCGCGTCCTGCGGCCCTTCGGGTTCACCAAGGTCGAGATGACCGACCTGACCACGAAGGAGCTCTGTCGCGCATGACACCGGGACTCTGGGAACTCGTACTGCGCGGCGTCTGGGTCACCCTTCAGCTGCTGGTCTTCGGCGCGCTGCTGGCCACGGTCGTCTCCTTCGTGGTGGGGGTCGCGCGCACCCACCGGCGGTGGATCGTCCGCTTCGTCGCGGGCCTGTACACCGAGGTGTTCCGCGGCACCTCCGCACTGATCATGATCTTCTGGGTGTACTTCGTGCTGCCGCTGGCCTTCGGCTGGCAGCTGGTCCCGATGTGGGCGGGCGTCCTCGCCCTGGGGCTGACGTACGGGGCGTACGGCGCCGAGATCGTGCGCGGCGCCCTGACCGCCGTGGACCCGGCGCAGCGCGAGGGCGGTATCGCGCTGAGCTTCACGCCGTGGCAGCGGATGCGGCTGATCCTGCTGCCGCAGGCGGTCCCGGAGATGATCCCGCCCTTCGCCAACCTGGTCGTCGAACTGCTCAAGGGCACGGCGCTGGTGTCGGTCATGGGCATGGGTGACCTGGCGTTCAGCGGCAGCCTGGTGCGGCTGGCGCTGCAGGAGAGCGTGGAGATCTACGCGTACCTGCTGCTCATCTACTTCGTGATCGCCTTCCTGCTCACCCGGGCCATGCGGGTGCTGGAGCGGCGGCTGAAGACCGGGGTCGGCAAGGCCCCGGCGAAGAAGGCGGCCGTGCCGTCGGCACGTGTCCCCGAGGGCGCGAGCGCCGGAGGTGGTGCGTGATGAACTGGGACTGGAACGCGGTCACCGACTTCCTGCCGCACTTCTGGGACGGTCTGCTGGTCACCCTGCAGGCGCTGGCCCTGGGCTCGGTCGTCTCCTTCGTGCTCGGACTGGTGTGGGCGCTGCTGGTGCGGACGCCGACCCGCTGGGTGAGCTGGCCGGTGGGGGTCGTCACGGAGTTCATCCGGAACACTCCCCTGCTCGTCCAGCTGTTCTTCCTCTTCTATGTGCTGCCGGAGTGGGGTCTGACCTTCTCGGCGCTGACCACGGGCGTCTTCGCGATCGGCCTGCACTACTCGACGTACACGATGCAGGTGTACCGCGCCGGCATCGAGGCGGTGCCCACGGGCCAGTGGGAGGCGGCCACGGCGCTGAACCTGCCGGTGCGGCGCACCTGGACGGTGGTGATCCTGCCGCAGGCGGTCCGCCGGGTGGTGCCCGCGCTGGGCAACTACGTGATCTCGATGCTCAAGGACACACCGATCCTGATGGTGATCACGGTCCCGGAGATGCTGAGCGAGGCACGGCTCTACGCCCAGGAGACCTTCCGTTTCACCGAGCCCCTGACCGTCATCGGGGTGGCCTTCATCCTCATCTCCTATCTGGCCTCCCTCCTTCTGCGAAACCTGGAGCGTCGTCTTGTCCGCTGACACCCCGCTGATGAAGCAACCCGAGTCGCCTGACAAGCGGGTGGCCGACACCACCGAGCTGATCCGCTTCGAGAACGTGACCAAACGATTCGGCAGCAACACCGTCCTCGACCGGCTGGACTTCTCCGTCGACGCCGGCAAGCACGTGACGCTGATCGGCCCGTCCGGCTCCGGCAAGACGACGATCCTGCGGCTGCTGATGACCCTGACCAAGCCCGACGAGGGGAAGATCACCGTCGGCGGGCAGCAGCTGTTCCCGGCGAGCGACAAGCAGTGCCGTGAGGTCCGCAAGAACATCGGGATGGTGTTCCAGCAGTTCAACCTCTTCCCGAACATGAAGGTGCTGCGGAACATCACCGAGGCGCCCGTCAGCGTCCTCGGACTCTCCAAGGACGAGGCCGAGGCGCGCGCCCGCGAACTGCTCGACCTGGTGGGGCTCGCCGACAAGTGCGACTCCTACCCGAGTCAGCTCTCCGGCGGGCAGCAGCAGCGGGTGGCCATCGCCCGGGCGCTGGCGATGCGCCCGCAGGTACTGCTCCTCGACGAGGTGACGTCCGCGCTCGACCCCGAGCTGGTCGCGGGCGTCCTCGACCTGCTCAGGGACATCGCCCGCACCACCGACATAACGATGCTCTGTGTGACCCACGAGATGAACTTCGCCCGGGACATCTCGGACCAGGTTCTGATGTTCGATTCTGGCCAGGTGATCGAGTCGGGCAGCCCCGAGAAGATCTTCGGCGATCCGTCGCACGAACGCACGCGCGAATTCCTCGGCGCGGTCAACTGATTACGCCACGTGAACCGGTGAACACGCGGAAACGCGTGGGAACATCCGAGGTCCGCCCGCCGGGCCATGTCTCTGGCATATGCCAGAGTGCTGGTCCGGCAGTTGGGAGGCCCGGAGGTACGAGGATTTTCTCGCGAACAACCCCTCCACGTACGGCTCTTGGGCCGTATCGTGGGACACGGCAAGCTGTCCGAAAAACGGCCCGAGAAGCGCAGGGGGAATCCGTGGCGCTCAAGCACGAGCCGACCGCGCCGTACCACTCGGCCCAGGACGCCCTGCGCGTCCTGGAGACGGTGGCGCGGCACGCAGGTGGCGTCACCGACGCCGAGATCGCCCGTCGCACCGGCGTCGACAGTGAGCGGTTGACCGCGCTCCTGCGGATGCTGCGCCGCGAGGGATACGTGGAGCAGACCACCGACGGCGCCTATGTCACCGGCGCCGCCCTCACCCGGCTGGGCTCCGCCGAGGACCATGACCAGGCCCTGCGCGAGCAGCTCCAGCACACCCTGGACCGGCTGCGCGACTCGGTGGGCGCCGCCGTCTACGTCACCCGTTACCTGGACGGCGAGATCCAGGTCACCGGCTGGGCCGACAGCCCGGCCATGCCCGCGGTCCACGAGTGGGTCGACTTCCGCTCCTCCGCCCATGCCACCGCCTTCGGCAAGGGCATGCTGGGCCAGCTCGACCTCAACGGCCGGCGCGACCACCTCGCCCGCCACCGCCCGGCCCGGCTCACCGCCCGCACGATCACCAACGAGAAGGTGCTGCTGAGCAAGCTCGACGCCCAGACCCCCACGGTCCCGGTCCTCGACCTCCAGGAGTACGCGCCGGGCACGGTCTGCGCGGCCGTCCCCATCACCGCGGGCTCCGCCGTCGGCTGCCTCGCGCTGTCACTCCCACTGGAACACGCGCACCGGCTGCGCGCGGCGGCGAACACATTGAATCGAGGGGCGGCGCCCGTGCTGCTCTCCCTGGCGATCTAGACACCGAGGGTCCTACGGAGATCCAGCTCACGTTTAACTGGTCGAAGGCACCCCTCCGCACCAGGTAGTATTTTCTCTGTCGCCAGCCGCCGAAGGCGGGGGCGACAGAGTCTGCGCCGCTAGCTCAGTTGGTTAGAGCAGCTGACTCTTAATCAGCGGGTCCGGGGTTCGAGTCCCTGGCGGCGCACAGAGAGAAGGCCCCTCGCTCCGGCGAGGGGCCTTCTGCTTGCCCGCGAGTACATCAGCCGGTCACCCCCGCAGATACGCGAGCACCGCCAGCACCCGCCGATGCGTGTCCTCCGCCGGTGGCAGGTCCAGCTTTCCCAGGATGTTGCCGATGTGCTTGCCGACGGCCGCCTCGGTGACGACCAGGTCGCGGGCGATCGCCCCGTTCGACTTCCCCTCGGCGACCAGCCCGAGCACCTCCCGCTCACGTGGGGTGAGCGCCGCCAGCGGATCGCGCCGGCGCCGCAGCAGCTGCCGTACGACCTCGGGGTCGACGACCGTGCCGCCGGCCGCGACCCGCTCCACCGCCTCCGCGAACTGTTCGACCTGGCCGATGCGGTCCTTGAGGAGATAGCCGACGCCGGTGCCGTCGCCGGTGTCCAACAGCTCGGCGGCGTAGGCCCGTTGGACGTACTGGCTGAGGACGAGGACGGGCAGGGCCGGGTTCGCCGCGCGGAGTTCCAGGGCGGCGCGCAGGCCCTCGTCGGTGAGGCCGGGCGGCATGCGTACGTCGGTGACGACGAGGTCGGGGGCGTGCGACCGCACGGCCGCCGTCAGCGCCTCCGCGTCCCCGACCGCCGCGACGACCTCGTGGCCGAAGCGGGTCAGGACGCCGACGAGCCCCTCCCGCAGCAGCACACTGTCCTCGGCGAGCACGATCTTCAGCGCTGCGGGCAAGGGATCTCCAGGGACAGGACGGTCGGGCCGCCGGCCGGGCTGTGGACGGACAGTCTCCCATCGAGCACGGCGAGCCGGTCGGCGAGTCCGGTGAGACCCGTGCCCCGCGCGGGATCCGCGCCGCCCGCCCCGTCGTCCCGCACCTCCACCCGCAGCCGCCCGGCCGCGTACCGCCCGCTGATCCACGCCCGCCCCGCCCCGCTGTGCCTGCCGATGTTGGCGAGCGCCTCCCGGACCGCGAAGTACGCGGCGGACTCGACGGATTCGGCGAACCGAGGGAGGTCCACATCCAGCTCCACGGGTACGGCGGACCGGTCGGCCGCGTCGGCGAGGGCGTCCGGAAGGCCGTAGTCGGCGAGGACCTGGGGATGGATGCCGTGGATCAACTCCCGCAACTCGCCCAGGACTTGGTCGGCCTCCTGGTGGGCGGCGGCGAGCCGCTCGGACAGTTCGGGCGGGGCGTCGAGACGGGCCAGGCCGAGCGTCATGCTCAGGGACACCAGCCGCTGCTGGGCCCCGTCGTGCAGATCGCGTTCGATCCGGCGCCGCTCCGCCTCGAAGGCCGCCACCAGCCGGGCCCGCGACCGGGTCACCTCGTCCAGCCGCCGTTCCGCCTCCGCCTCGCTCGGCGCCAGCAGCAGCCGGGCGAGGGCGGCGCGGGCCCGCCCGTACCGGACGAGGGGCCACACCAGCGCGAGGAGGAGGATCGCGCCGAGGGCCGTGCACAGCAGGGCCTGGCCGTAGGAGTCGATCAGCCAGAGCTTGGCGATCCGCGCGTCGCCGCTGGCACTGCTCGTCATCGCCAGCTGCGCCGGCGCCCCGATCATCGCGCCGGGCACGACCAGCGCCCCGAACAGCACGACCACGTCCAGCGGCCACAGCACGAACCCGAGGAGCCCCGTGTACGCCAGCTCCCGCCAGGTCGCCCGCTCGGTCAGCCGCAGCCGGGCCCAGGCGGCGAGTCCGGGCTCGGCGGGGGTGGCGTGCGGGTCGGGCAACGGTGGGATGCGGATGAGGGCCAGCCGCCGCCGTTCGAGGGCGCCGACGGGGATGCCCGACAGGACGGCCACGGCGAGCAGGGGCAGGCCCACGAGGACCGGAGCCAGGGCGAGGCCGAGGGTGCCCAGGACCAGGAGCACCACGAGGAGGGGTACGCCGACGAGCACACCGCTCAGCAGGTATGCCACCGCGCGAGGCGTGTCCCGTATCGCGTCCCGTACGACCGTTCGGATCATGGGGTCACGGTAGGCGGGGGCGGCGGGAGGCGGCCATACGCGCAAGGGGTGTTCCGGAGGTGGGCCCAGCACTACCGCTACCTCGTCAGCAGCTCCTCCCGCCCCCGCGCCCGGTACTCGGCCACCAGCCGTGCCAGATCCACCGCCGAGAACTTCCGGTACGACCATTTCCCGGGCGGGCGCCACCAGACCGGGTCCGGGCAGCGGAAGCCCTCGCGGCGGAGGGTGGCGCGCTGGATCTTGTTGGTGGCGGTGACGGGCATCGACGGGACGACCCGTACGAAGCGGGGGGTCATCTTCGTACCCAAGTCGGGCTGGGAGACGAGGAATTCGGCGAAGCGGCAGGGGTCGAAGGTGCCGGCGACGGTCGCCATGACCTGGTCGCCCGCGACCGGGTCGGGGACCGCGTAGACGGCGACGGCCTCGGCGCCCTCGTAGCGGGCGAGGATGTTCTCGATGACGGCGGCGGCGAGGTTCTCGCTGTCGACGCGGAGGCGGTCGTCGGTGCGGCCGGCGAAGTAGAGGAAGCCGTCCGGATCGCGGTAGAAGAGGTCGCCGGTCCAGTACCAGCCGTCGCGGCGGCGGGCCGCGTCCGCCTCCGGGTTGCGCCAGTAGCCCTCGAAGGGGTTGGGGCCGCGGTTGACCAACTCCCCTATCGCCTCCGTGCCATTGAGGAGGCGGCCGTCCTCGCCGAAGACGGCGGGCGGGCACTCCTTCCGGGTCTCCGGGTCGACAACCGCGAGGTCGTCGCCGGGCGCCGCCCGTCCGATCGCGCCGGGCGGCGCCCCGGGCGTGCGCTGGATCGCCGCCCCGCCCTCGGACGACCCGTACCCCTCCACGAGCCGCACCCCGAACCGCTCCTCGAACGCCGCCGCGTCCACCGCCCCCGCCTCCGTGCCGAAGCCCATCCGCAGGGGGTTGTCGCGGTCGTCGGGGCGGGGCTCGGTGGCGAGGAGGTACTGCACGGCGCGTCCTACGTAGGTGAAGTACGTGGCCCGGTACGCCCGTACGTCGTCCAGGAACCCGGAGGCCGAGAACCGGCGGCGCAGCGCGATCCCGGCCCCGGCGACCAGGGCGGGGGCCCAGTCGGCGATGACCGCGTTGCCGTGGAACAGCGGCATGCAGACGTAGTGCACGTCGTCCCGCCGCACCCCGAAGCGGTCCACGAGCGCCCGCCCGGCCGCAGCGAGCCGCCCCTGGGAGCAGATCGCGGCCTTGGGGGCGCCGGTGGAGCCGGAGGTGAAGTAGAGGAGGTGGCGGTGGGCGGGGGTGGCCCGGGCGGGGTCGGGCTCGGCGTCGGCGTACGGGGCGAGGAGGTCGGTGTAGGCCTGAGTGTCGGTCACGAGCACGCGTACGCCCGGGAGTTCGAGGTCTTCGAGGAGCGGGAGGTGGGCCTGTTCGGTGATCAGGACGCCGCACTCGGTGTGCAGGATGTCACGGGCCAGTTCGGGGCCCCGGCGGGTGGGGTTGATCCCGGCGACGGCGGCGCCCGCGAGGGCGGCCGCGCTCAACCAGAGCGGGAATTCGGGGGTGTTGTCGAGGAGGACGCCGATGTGGGGTTCGGCGGCCGGTGGCAGGAGGTCGGTGAGCAGTGCCGCCCGGGCGGCGGCTCCGGCGGTGACCTCGTGGTGGGTCAGGACCTGTTCCTCGAACCACAGCCCGGGCCGGTGGTCGCCCCACCGGTCGGCGACGAGCTGTGCGACCGTGCGCCTCGTGGACTCCATGTCGGCGCACGGTAGTTGACGTAGCGTCAGTTGAGGAGGGTCACGGCGTCGGGAACGAGGGGTCCGTGGAGAGGCGGTGGTAGGTGACCATGAAGAAGACGCAGAACGAGAAGACCACCCCGAGGAAGACCAGCAGGCCGAGGCTGGCCGCCGCCTGCTTGACCTGGCCGGGCGCGTGGGCCGTGGCCACCACGTTCGGACCGTCGGTGTAGTGGACGGTGACGAAGTCGCCCTCGACCGTCGTCATCGGCCCGTCCTCCTCCTCGAAGCGGATCGCGCGGCCGTCGTGCGTCTTGAACTCGTACACGTGGTGGATCGTCGTGCGCACACGGCCGTGCTCGCCCATGCCCTCGCTGACCGTCGTGAACGTCTTCAGGCAGCGCCCCTCGGCCGTCAGCCCGCTGTTCCAGGCGCTTCTGATCCGCAGCCAGCGGATCAGCACCCGGTACGCCATGAAGCCGATGAAGGTCATCATGACCACGGGAACGAGGTAGAAGAAGACGTCCATGGCGGTCCCCCGAAGTTCGGTCGCCGCCCTGGTCGGCGGTGTGTGGGGAACGTACCCGCGTGGGGGCCCCGCGCAGCTCAAGGGATGCTCAGAACTGGCGGGACCCGGCGCACGACGCTCAGAACGTGACGTCCGAGCAGGCGTAGAACGCGTTGGTGGTGTCCGCGACCGTCCACACCGCGAGGATCACGTGGTGGCCGCTCAGCCCGGACGGCAGCCGGCCGGTGTGGGAGAGCGTGGACGGCGGGCGCTGGCCGTTGTAGGGGACGGTGAAGAACGGGGTCAGGTTGAGGTCGGAGCGGGCGAGGGCGTGGTTCTGGTTCCAGCCCGCCTTGGTGACGTAGTACTTGAAGTCGGTGGTGGCGTGCATGGCGGTGAACTGCCAGCGGAACGTGTAGTTCTGACCGCCCGTCACCCTGGTGGTGGGCCAGGCGCCGCCGCCCGGCCTGGTGGACGCGTTGAGCTGGTTGAACCTGCTGTTGCCACCGGAACAGAGCTGTCCGTCAGCCGGCCCTGAGCCCGGGAAGCCCTTCGGTCCCTCCACGCTCTGCGGCTCCCACTGGATCTCGCCGCAGTTGGTGACGGTGCCGTTCTGACAGAGCTTCTGCCGGCTGACGGGGAGGTCGGTGTAACCGTGGCCGGTGGCGCCACCACTGGAGAGCACGAGCGCTCCGGTGGTGGCCAGACCGACCGTGGCCGCGTACCACTTGGTCCTGTTGCGCGCGTGTTTGGGCATGCTGTCGCTCCCTGGAGTACGTGGGGGTGTTTCCAGGTCTAGACCAAGTCCCAGATTATGAGCGACCTCCGAACATGTCCATACCAATTTCAACGGTTCACGGAGACACTTCGCGCCGCCCCGTATAGAACGCCACCGTCAAGTCCTTCACCAGCGCCTTGCGTTCGTAGTCGTCCAGCTCGACCAGGCCGCGCAGGGTCAGCCGGGTCACCGTGTCCTCGACCGAGTCGACGACCGAGGTGAGGACGGTGTCCCGGTGCTGGGCGTCGAGCGCGGCGATCCGGCGGCGCTGCATCACGGCGGCCACCTCCGGCGCGTACTCGATCCGGATCGGCTGGACCGAGAACACCTCCATCCCGACCGGCGCCACATCGGCCACCACCAGCCGGGTCAGCGCCTCGCCCACCGCCTCCGTGTTCCGCAGCGTCGCGTCCCTGACCAGCGCGCCCGGCGCCACGTCGGCCGGCAGCTGCGACAGCACCCGGGAGACCGCCGCGTCCACGCACTCACGCAGATACCGCTCGTGGTCCTCGACCCCGAGCAACGCCCGCGCGGTGTCCCTGACCCGCCACGCCACGAGGACGACGACCCGCAGCGCGACCCCGTTCGCGTCGACGGCCGCCATCGGCTCGCTCCGCCAGTGCCGCAGCCGTACGTCGACCCGGCGGCGCAGCACCAGCGGGTTCACCCAGAGCAGTCCGGTACGGCGGACGGTTCCCCGGTACCGCCCGAACAGCCCGAGCACCCAGGCCCGCCCGGTCCGCCCCCGCGCAAGCCCGCCGAACCCGAACAGCGCCAGGGCGCCCGCCCCGGCGTACGCGGCCCACTGCGCCGGCCCGGGTCCGGCACCGGCGTACGCGGCCGGCAGCCCGAGCGCCCGCACCGCGAGCCCCGGCAACACCCCGGCCCACCACGAGGTGAGGACACATCCGGCCACTCCGCACGCGCCGCCCAGCACCCCCACCACCCCGGGCACCACCCGCGCCGGCCGTTCGACCAGCTCGGGGTCGACCTCGACGGTGGGGCGCGGCTTCGCGGACGCGGGCCCCAGCCGCACCCTCGGCTGCTCGCCGGTGCCGCGCCGACGGCCCACGACGGCGGGGGTGACCGGTACGGACACCGGGGCGGGGTCGTCCCGGAACAGCAGATGGACGGGGATCTCGGTGGTGGTCTCGTTCTGGATGAGCCGGGCGGGCCGCGCCGCCCCTTCGGGCTCCGGTGTGTGTGAGGTGGTCGTACTCATACGTGCCTCCATGCCTCCGCGCAGGAAGAACCGTGGTGAGAGTTACTGAGGAGGGGTGGTGGATCCGGGTTCCGGAGGGGCGGGTCCGGCCGTCAGGAGAAGAGCCGACGCCAGGTCTCCGGGCCCGGATAGCCGTCCGCCGCGCCGCCGCGCCACCCCTGGGCCCGCTGGAACGCCTCCACGTTCCGCCGGTCCGACTCGCCCCAGCGCGGCCCCGGCTCCGAGGTGTAGTACTTGCCGAACCCCTTCTCGACCAGCCGCTTCCCCAGCTGGGCGACGTACGCGTTGTCCGCGCCCGGCCGGAACATGCCGCGCCCGGGGTAGCCGAGGACGCCGTGCGAGGCGGGCGTCCCGGCCGGGGCGGGCCTGCCCGATGCGCCGGGCGAGACGGGCTTCCGCGCCGCTCCGGATGCGCCGGGTGCGCCGGGTGCGCCGGGTGCACCGGGTGCACCGGGTGCACCGGGTGCGCCGACGGTCGGCGTGCCGGATGTCCCGGGCGCTCCCGCCTTCCCCGGCGGCCGGTGCACGACAGGCGACTTGGGTGACTTGGGCGGCTTGGGCGCCGCCGGCTTCCCCCGCGGGCCGGGGTTCCCGGCCGCCGCCGGGATGTCCCTGCCCCGCCCGGTGACGAGATACGACCAGGTCAGCGGGCCCGGGATACCGTCCGCGAAGCGGCCCGACCAGCCCTGGGCCCGCTGGAACGCCTGGGTGGCCCTGCGGTCGGCGTCCGACCAGACCGGCCCCGGCCCGCCGGTGTAGAAGCGGGCCCCGCCGCGCCGCACCAGCATCTGCCCCAGCCGGGTGACGTACTTGTTGTGCGCCCCGGCCCCGAAGGCGCCCGGACCCGGGAAACGGTCACCGGCCGACGGTCCTGCGGCCCCCTTCGCGCCCGGCCTCTCCGGCGGGACAACAGGGGCGGCATCCTCCTCGGAGGCGTCCGTCTCCTCGTCCGGCCATCCCGCGTCCTCGCCGACCAGCCCCTTGTAGCGGTACGGCACATAGCGGGTGGCGTTGTCCCAGTAGCCGTACGGGGTGGCCTGTCTGCGGGCGTACGGGCGGGCCGACTCGTAGGCGATGTAGTGGGTCTCCGCGTAGTCCGTCCAGCCGCCGAAAATGACGACGTGCGAGCCCTTCTGCGGGTCCTTCGGATTATGGAAGAGCAGCATGTCGCCGGGTTCCAGCCGGTCTTTCGAAATGCGCTCCGCGAACTTGTCGAGGCTGCCCGTCCATTCGTTTCCGGGGAGGTTCCACGCCATCGAGACGAACCCCGAGCAGTCCTGCCGATAACCGTCGGACCAGTATTCGCGCATGCTGTACGGCACCTCGGCCGCGATCCAGGTCCTGGCCCGTTCGATGATCTCGGCGCGGGTGGTGGGCGGGATCCTCACCGTCTTCGACGGCTTTGCCCCGTCCGCCGGGCGACCGCCGGGGCCGTGCAGCGGAGCCTTCTTCCCCTGGGGGGTGTCAGGCACGTCACCTGCGGGAACGGCACCGGGGGCGGCCGGTCCGTGGGCCGCCGCGACCGCCGGCACGGCATGTCCGGCGCCGAGTGCGGCACCGGCGGCGGTGGCCACGACGAGGGCGTTCCTGGCGGTCCTGGCCGCCGGGTGACCCAGATGGGCGTACTGGGCCGAGTACGGCATGACCCGCCGCCAGTGGACACAACCGGGGCATTCGCAATCGCCCCCCGGATCGATCTCCTCGAATACCGGAGTCCCCATGCGATTCCCCTCGCGAACCGACCGAAGAATTCCACGCTTCTGCACGCCCGCCAGTTTCTCAACTGTCCTCCCATGTCGCATGCTGACGGTCCGAATGATGTACATGGCCGCACGATCGGGCAGTGCCGGTACGAGGGGGCGGCCGGGCGGGGTCGCTCCGTGGTCGGGAGCACCCCCGCCCCTCCGGTAAAGTTCTCTTCGCGCGCCGCTAGCTCAGTTGGTTAGAGCAGCTGACTCTTAATCAGCGGGTCCGGGGTTCGAGTCCCTGGCGGCGCACCACCGGAGAGGCCCCTCGCGGGAGTGAATCGCGAGGGGCCTCTCCGCATGTGCACATCACCCGGCGCACTCCCCCCTCACTCCCCTCCCGCTCCCCACAGTTCCTCCACCGATGCCCCAATAACCGCGTATGACCGGTAAACACCGCGTTTCGCATCTTGCGATCAAGCTTCACACCGTAGAACCCTGGGCCGTAAGAGACTGCGGATACATGACGGTTAGGGGGCCTTGGGCGTTTTGCGCCCAGGGATGGGGATCTTGGGCCCTCGCCGACGCTCGCTATGCACGCGCTCAGGCACAAAAGATGCCGAGGGGGCATCAATGCAACCGGATGGTCGTCGTCCCGTGTCTCCATGGTGTAGATCACATGGTGACGATGACCCACTGATGCGTCCGTAAGGGTCGAGGGGGACCCAATCGGACGGAATACCGACGAACACACACTCGATGTGTGTGCGGGGGGAATGACTCATGACGTCGACGCCGACGGGCGCACGGCATAACCACGACCCGTCCGATACGACACGGCTCAAGGTGCCGTCGCATCGGACCGGAGCCTTTCGCAGGCTCAAGAAGACGCTTCCCAGATACGACTACGAGCACTACAGCCGGCTCGCCGGTCCACTGACCCAGCCCGATCCGACCAAGCCCTACACGGTGCAGTACCGCTCGCTGATCTCCCAGGAACCGCACCGGCTGCGGGTCGCCCTGATGCTGGCGGCCGCACCCCTGCTCTCCCTGGTCCTGCTCGGCTGGCTGCTGCAGCAGGAGCACTGGACCAAGCGCGACTACGTCGAGTACGAGTTCCTGCCCGCCCTCGACATGGTCATGCTGGTCTCGATCGGCCTGATCGAGTTCTTCCGCTGTATGAACGTCCTGTCGAACGCGCACGCCACCCTGGTCGCCCGCGACCCGATCCCGGTGGTGCCCGAGACCGGCACCAGAGTCGCCTTCCTCACCTCCTTCGTGCCCGGCAAGGAGCCGCTGGAGATGGTGACGAAGACCCTGGAGGCCGCGGTCAAGCTCCGCCACCGCGGGCTTCTGCACGTCTGGCTCCTCGACGAGGGCGACGACGCGGATGTGAAGGCGGTCTGCGCGCGCCTGGGCGTGCACCACTTCTCCCGCAAGGGCATCGCGAAGTGGAACCAGCCGAAGGGCCCGCACCGCGCCAAGACCAAGCACGGCAACTACAACGCCTGGCTGGACGCGCACGGCGACGACTACGACTTCTTCGCCTCGGTCGACACCGACCACATCCCGCTGCCCAACTACCTGGAGCGGATGCTCGGTTTCTTCCGCGACCCGAACATCGGCTTCGTCATCGGCCCCCAGGTGTACGGCAATTACGACAACTTCGTCACCAAGGCGGCCGAGTCCCAGCAGTTCCTGTTCCACGCGCTGATCCAGCGCGCCGGCAACAAGTACGGCTCCCCCATGTTCGTCGGCACCTCCAACGCCGTACGGATCAGGGCGCTCAAGCAGATCGGCGGGCTGTACGACTCGATCACCGAGGACATGGCGACCGGCTTCGAGATCCACCGCCACAAGAACCCGGCGACGGGCAAGAAGTGGCGCTCGGTGTACACACCGGACGTGCTCGCGGTGGGTGAGGGGCCCAGCGCCTGGACGGACTTCTTCACCCAGCAGATGCGCTGGTCGCGCGGCACGTACGAGACGATCCTCAAGCAGTACTGGAAGGGCTGGTACTCACTGCCGCCGAGCAAGCTCTTCAACTACACCATGATGATCATCTTCTACCCGATGTCCGCCCTCAACTGGATCCTGGCGGCGCTGAGTTGCGCCCTGTTCCTGGGCCTGGGCGCCTCGGGTGTGAACATCGATCCGACCGTGTGGCTGATGCTCTACGGCAACGCCTCGGCGCTCCAGATAGGCCTGTACGTCTGGAACCGCCGGCACAACGTCTCCCCGCACGAGCCGGAGGGTTCCGGCGGAGTGGCCGGCATGGTGATGTCCGCGCTGTCCGCGCCGCTCTACGCGAAGGCACTGATCGACTCGGCGCTGCGCCGCAAGAGCAAGTTCGTGGTCACGCCCAAGGGCGACTCGGCGAGCCCCGACCGGTGGTTCGGCACCTTCCGCTACCACTGGTACTTCATCCTCATCTTCGGTGGCTCGATCGCCGCCGGTTTCGTCTTCGGCAACTCGCACCCCGCGATGATCATCTGGGCGATCTTCGCCATGGCGATCACCGCCCTTCCCATCGTCGCCTGGCGCTACATGCTGCGGCAGGACAGGAAGAAGGCCGCCGCCGCGGCCGAACTGCAGGGTTCCATGGTGGCGCCGCCCGAGGCGGCTCCGGCGCCCTTCGCGCCGCCCCACGCACCGCACGCCCCACACGCACCTCACGCTCCGCAGCACAAGCCGAGCTGGGCGGCGTCCGGGTCGGGCAGCGGGGGTAGCGACCAGACCATGCAGATCGCCCTGGGCGGACTTGGGGGACGTAAGGAATGAAGGACCGTGCAGGCCGCCGCCGCGCCCGTCGCCTCGCGATCGGCGCGGCGGTGGTCCTCGCGCTCGCCGGGATGAACGGGCCGTGGGTGTACCGCTTCAGCACCGAGAAGTACCACGCCTACAAGATCGACAGACCCGAGTACAAGGCCGACAACGGGCAGTGGAAGATCGTGGAGTTCCCGGAGGAGTACCGGCAGAACACGATCCACGCCGCGCTGCTGCACACCGGCAAGATCCTGTTGATCGCGGGCTCCGGCAACGACGCCGACAATTTCGACAAGAAGAAGTTCGACACCCGCGTCTGGGACCCGGTCAAGCAGACGATCAAGCGTGTGCCGACCCCGGCCGACCTGTTCTGCACGGGGCACACCCAGCTCTCCAACGGCAATCTGCTGATCGCCGGCGGCACCAAGCGCTACGAGAAGCTGAAGGGCGATGTCACCAAGGCCGGCGGCCTGATGATCATCCACAACGAGAACCCCGACAAGAAGATGAGGATCAAGGCGGGAACCAGGTTCGTCGGCAAGGCGAACGGCAAGACGTTCGTCCTCAAGGACACCGTCGAGCTCAAGAAGGCCGTCAAGACCTTCGATCCGGACACCGGCAAGTTCACCGGCAACAAGCCGGGCATCGCGCGCGCCTATGTCGAGGCCGAGCGGCGCGGCAAGAAGTACGAGACGGGGACGGAGGACAACTACAAGGTCGTCGGCCTCACGGGCGAGGACGCGCGGAACACGTACGGCATCGCGCAGAAGCTCGCCCTCGACAAGAAGGACTTCCAAGGGATCAAGGACGCCTACGAGTTCGACCCGGTCGCCGAGAAGTACATCAAGGTCGACCCGATGAACGAGGCGCGCTGGTACCCGACGCTGACCACTCTCACCGACGGTACGGTCCTGTCGCTGTCCGGGCTCGACGAGATCGGTCAGCTGGTCCCGGGCAAGAACGAGATCTACGACCCCGCGACGAAGAAGTGGACGTACACGAAGGACGAGCAGCAGTTCCCGACCTACCCGGCGATCTCCCTGATGCAGAACGGCAAGCTGTTCTACTCGGGCGCGAACGCGGGGTACGGGCCGGACGACATCGGGCGCGATCCTGGGATCTGGGACCTGAAGACCAACAAGTTCACCAAGGTCCCCGGCATGAGCGACAGCAAGCTGCTGGAGACCGCCGGGACCGTGCTGCTGCCTCCGGCGCAGGACGAGAAGTACATGGTCATCGGGGGCGGCGGGGTCGGTGAGTCGGAGCGGTCCAGCGAGAAGACCCGGCTGATCGATCTGCTGGCCGACAAGCCGAGGTTCGTGGACGGGCCGGAGATGGCGAAGGGCACGCGATATCCGCAGGCCTCGATCCTGCCCGACGACACCGTCCTCATCTCCGGCGGCTCGGAGGACTATCGCGGGCGCGGCGACTCCAACATCCTGGAGGCGCGGCTGTACGACGCGAAGACGGGTGAACTGCGGCGGGTGGCCGACCCGTTGGTGGGCCGGAACTACCACTCCGGGTCGATCCTGCTGCCGGACGGGCGGGTCGTCTTCTTCGGCTCGGACTCCCTGTACGCCGACAAGGCCAACACCAAGCCGGGGGAGTTCGAGCAGCGGATCGAGATCTATACGCCGCCGTATCTGTTCCAGGACGCCCGGCCGACGCTGACGGGTGGGCCGAAAACGGTGGCGCGCGGCGGGGAGGCGACCTTCGGGACGCGGCACGGTTCGTCGATCAAGGCGGCGCGGTTGATCCGGCCGAGTGCGTCGACGCATGTCACGGACGTGGACCAGAAGTCCATCGAGGTGGACTTCGAGGTGACGGGGGACCGGCTCACCGTGACCGTCCCGAAGAACCGGAATCTGGTGCAGTCGGGGTGGTACATGCTCTTCGTGACGGACGACGCGGGGACGCCGAGCGTCGCGCGGTGGGTGAAGGTGCCGTAGGGGCGGGGCCGGGGGGCGTTGTCGGGTGCGAGGGGGGGGTCGTTCTCGGGTGCGGGTGCGTGGGGGCTGGTCGCGCAGTTCCCCGCGCCCCTGAAAAGCAGGGGCTGCGCCCCGTGCTTTTCAACCCGCAGCCCCGTCGGCTTCAAGCACTCGGCGGCCGTGGTCTATCAGGCCCGCAGGGGCCTGATCTTTTAGGGGCGCGGGGAACTGCGCGACCAGCCCCCACCGGACCCGCAGCCGCCCAACTCCCCGCACCCTCACCCCATTAGGCGCCCCGGCCTCAGTCAGACGCCTCGGCCAAGTCCAGCGCGTACTCCGGCCACCACTCCCCCGCCTTGGGCCCCCCCTTGCACTCCCCGTCGGACTCTCCCGGCCGCTTCACCCACAGATACGCGTCCACCAGCTCATCCCCCGTCTTCGTCGTCGGAGTCTCCCCCAACGCCCGCCCCGGCGGATTGCACCAGCGCTCGCTCTCGTCCCCCTCGGTCCAGGGACCGTTGCCATTGCGGCTGGTGTCGATGACGAACGGCTTGTCGCCGATCTTCGCGGAGAGCTGTCTGCCGTACTCGATGGAGTCGTCGGTGGTGTAGAAGTTCGAGACGTTGACGGCGAACCCGTCGGCCTGTTCGACGCCGGCCCACTTGAGGGGGTCGTAGATCTCCTCGGGGTCCCCCCAGCCCGCGTTGCCCGCGTCCAGATACACCTTCGTGTTCTTCAGCGCGCCGAGCTTCTCGATCGCGCCCTTGAGCAGGTCGTACCGCTCCTCGTGGAACTCCTCCGGGGTGCAGCCGTCCACCACGTGGAGCACCGCGTCGGGCTCCAGGACGACCGTGGCCGCCCGGTCCCCGATGCCCCGGGCCACGCCGTCGATCCACGCCCGGTACGCGTCGCCGTCTGCCGCGCCGCCGCCGGAGTACTGGCCGCAGTCGCGGTGCGGGATGTTGTAGAGGACGAGGACGGCGTCCCGGTCGGCCTTCTCCGCGGCCTCGGTGAAGCCCTTGGCCTCCTGCTCCGGGTTCTCCGGGCCGATCCACTCGCCGGTCGGCTGCTCGGCGATCCTGCGGATCAGCTTGGCGTCCTTGTCCTTGCCGGCCTTCTCATAGGCGGCGACCTGCGCCGCCGCGTTCCCCTCCGGATTGACCCAGAACGGGTCGGTGCCGCTCGGCTGTTGGGTGATTCCGGAACCGGAGGCCCGGCCCTTCTCACCGTCACCGTCACCGCTGTCTCCCCCGGAACAGCCGGCGAGCAATAACGCCGCCCCCATCACCCCCACGGACGCCCGAACCCCGGCCCCCCTACTGCCGTACATCCAACTCCCCCTTGGGTGCACCGTGTCGTAAGCCCCAATCCTGACATAAGTCCCGCCTCACCCACGAGGTCGTCACGGCCTTGACCGAGAAGCGGCTGGCACTCGCCGCCCTCACCTGTGCTGATGACATAGAGCCACGGCTTGTCGACTTGGCGTCAAACAGCCTCTAGCCGGTGACGCCCGCACGCTCTAGAGTCGCAGTCGAACGCCCCCGGCTCCGGGCCCCCGGCGCCTGTCACGCCCTCCGGAAGCCCTGGGTGCCCCGAACGCCTCGAATGCGTCGAGCGCCTCCAAGTGCTTCCAAGTGCTCCCGCACGCTTCCGAGTTGCGCTCCGATTTCCAAGACCTCCCGTGTCACGCCGGGCTACTCCCGCAGCCCGAGCGCGCACGGTCGAGGACCAGCCCGGTCGGCGGCTCCGGGGGGAGCGAGTCGCCGACCGGGCCAGGTGGGATGGAGTGGAGTGGGGTGGGGTGGAGTGGAGTGCGTCAGGGGGCCGTTCCGCTCAGGTACGCGGAGACCACGACGTTCGCCGTGTAGCTGCGGCTCGCCTTGTCGAAGGTGCCGCCGCAGGTGACGAGTCGGAGTTCGGCGCGCCCCGACTGCCGTACGCCGTAGGCCTGTCGGGCGTCGAAGTCGTCGCGGCCGATGACCTGGACGTCGTCCACGGTGAACTCGGCGATCCGGCCGTCGCTGCGGGCGACCCGGATCTTCTCGCCGACGCGCAGCGCGCTCAGCTTGTAGAAGACGGCGGGCCGGGCCTCGGTGTCGACGTGCCCGACGAACAGCGCGGCGCCCGTCGCCCCCGGCCGCGCACCGCCCGCGTACCAGCCGACGACGCCCGGCTGACCGTGGGAGGGCGGTTCGATCGCCCCGTCCCGGTCGAGGCCACGCGCCACGACCGGCGCCTGCACGCCCATCGAGGGGATGTCCAGCCGCTGGGGCCGCGCACCTCTCAACGGCTCGGCGGCGGGCGGCAGTTCGGCCTCCGCGGGCCGCCCGACGGCCGCCACGTCACCGGTGGTCGGCGCGGACCCGCCGGGCCGTACGTCGGTGACCTCGCGGCCCCACAGCCACAGAGCGAGCAGCAGCGCGGCCCAGCCGACCCCGGTGACGATACGACCCGTTCCGCCGCCGGACCTGTTCCCGGCCACGCTCCCGATCACACTCCCGCTCCCGTTACCGCTGCCGCTGCCGTCGTCGGAGTAGTCCCGTCTGGACAAGGCGCCCCCTACTCCGTACCGCGGCCACGGCCACGGCGCGCGCTCCGCGCCACGACCGCCGCGGCCGCGACCCCGGCGAGGACCAGTCCGACCACCGCGTGGCGGGTGCCAGGGCCGGTGTGTCGGGCGTCGTCCATGGAGTTGGCCGGATCGGCCGAGCCCCGCGCATCCACCGGACCGGCCGCCACGAGCCGCTCCGCCGCTCCACCACCGCCCGCGCGCACGGGGGCGACCGGGGAGGCGGGGGACGAGGGGGACGGGGAGGCGGAGGGCGCCTTGGCGGCCGACGGTTCGGTGGCCGATGACTTCGCGGCCGAGGGCTTCGCGCCTGATGACTCGGGCGTCCCGTCGCCGACCTTGATCGTCCCCGTGACCTTGTCCTCCCTGCCGTCGCAGGTGATCCGCACGTCGTAGGCGCCGGGTGCGAGCGAGGACCGTACGCGGGTCTCCCCGGCGAGCGTGCCGAGGCTTCCGCCGCCGAGCGGGGTGAGCAGCGCGTCCGCGACGAAGGCCTTCGAGGCGGCCGTTCCGGAGTTCCCGCCGCAGCCCTCGGCCCGCACCTGGATGTCGCTGCCGGGCGCCGGCGAGACCGGCACCACCGAGACGCGTCCCGAGACGTTCCCCGACTCGGCCGCGTGGACCGAGGGCGCCGACACGGTCAACGCCGCCGCCACCGCCACCCCGGCACAGAGAGTGACTCGCAATGAGCCCATGGTGAACCTCCAGACACCTGAGACTCCCGCGCCGGAGGCCGGTGCGCATCCGGGGAGGGGCCGCGACTGCTCCGTACGGGTGTCCGACGGGTGTCCGGGGGTTTATCCGAGGTCCGAGGCGTCCCGGACCGGGCGCTTCAATGCGATCGGGCGGGTTCACATGTGGTCGGGCGGATGCAGATGTGGTCGAGCGGGTTCAGATGCGGTCGACGAGGTCCGCGATCGAGTTCACGACCTTCGACGGGCGGTAGGGGAACTTCTCGATCTGCGCGGGGGTCGTCAGACCGGTGAGGACGAGGAAGGTCTCCATCCCGGCCTCGATGCCCGCGAGGACGTCCGTGTCCATCCGGTCGCCGATCATCGCGCTGGTCTCGGAGTGCGCGCCGATCGCGTTCAGGCCGGTGCGCATCATCAGCGGGTTCGGCTTGCCGGCGAAGTACGGCTTCTGCCCGGTGGCCTTGGTGATCAGCGCGGCCACGGCCCCGGTCGCGGGCAGCGGGCCCTCGGTGGAGGGGCCGGTCTCGTCCGGGTTGGTGGCGATGAACCGGGCGCCGTCGTTGATCAGCCGTACCGCCTTCGTCATGGCCTCGAAGGAGTAGGTGCGGGTCTCGCCGAGGACGACGTAGTCGGGCTGGTGGTCGGTGAGGACGTACCCGATGTCGTGCAGCGCGGTCGTCAGCCCCGCCTCGCCGATGACGTACGCCGTGCCGCCGGGCCGCTGGTCGTCCAGGAACTGGGCGGTCGCCAGGGCGGAGGTCCAGATGTTCTCCACGGGCACGTCCAGGCCCATACGGGCGAGGCGGGCGTGCAGGTCACGTGCCGTGTAGATCGAGTTGTTGGTGAGCACCAGGAAGGGGCGCCCGGACTCGCGGAGCTTCTTTATGAAGGCCTCGGCGCCGGGGATCGGCACGCCCTCGTGGATGAGCACACCGTCCATGTCGGTGAGCCACGACTCGATGGGCTTGCGCTCTGCCATGTGCGATCTCCTACCGACCTCTGTCGATTCCTGCCGTACGTCCGTACATCCGTACGTCCGGGTTCGCCCCACCCTAGTGAGGCCTGGCCGAAAAGAGGAGGCCGATCTTGGCCGCTGAGACCGCCCTCATCAGGTCAGCGAGCACGTGAGGGGGCGGCTCCCGTCAGGTCACCCGGCAGCCCGTCTGCGGACCGCCGCCACCAGCAGCCCACCGGCGGACAGCAGCAGAAGCCCGGTCACATACGGCAGCGCCTCGCGCATCCCCGAAGCGGCCAGCTCCTGGGCGTACGGCCGCGACTCGTCCCGTGCGCCACCGCCGCCCTCTTTCGCCGCCCCACCGCCGTCCGGGCCACCCACTTCCCCTTCCTTCCCCTTCCCCTTCTCCTTCTCCTCTGGCGCGCCCCCCTCCTCCCTCTCCTCCCCGTCGGTGATCCGGAAGCGGTAGTCGTTCGACTCCCCCACCCACTCGCTGTCGTCGCCGCGCCGCTCGACGACGGCCGCGTTCGCCACGACGTCGTTCGGTACGGCCGCGTCGGAGGTGAGGGAGAGGCGGACCCTGACGGTGAGGGTGCGGCCGGGCGGCACGGTGAAGCCCGTACCGCCGCCGGCCCCGTCCCCGCCGAGGACACCGACCAGCTCGTCGGAGTCGGTGCGCTCGAAGGTCACCGGCCTGGAGGTGGTGCTGTCGGCGTCCTCGTAGAACTCCAGCTGCGGCTGCGTCCGCTTCAACGCACGCGCACCGTCGGCCAGTACGACCACCGGGTGGATGTTCCCGCAGGTCCGGGAGGTGGTGTTGGTCAGCTCCAACGCCCAGGTGTGGAAGCCGCCACCGGCGACATAGGTGGCGGGCCCGCCGCGGATACGGGTCCGGATGGGGAAGTCGCCACGATCGGCACCGACACAGGTGGGCCGACGGCCGTCCACGACCGCGAGAGGGGCCACGGGGGCGGGGCCCCTACCGAGCGCCGCCGCGGGACCACTGACAAGAGCGGCTGCGGTGGCGAGGGCAAGGGTCAGACACGTACACAGTCGCATGAACACATGACCATGCCATCTGCCTACGACAGACAGCCGCGCCACGCCTTGGGCTCACGGGATAGGGCCCGGATCCCGCCCGATCAGCGGAGCGGAGGCTGTCCACGGGGGCTACTTCTTAGACACCGAGCAGGAGCACGCCGGTCCATTCAGGGGCGCGGGGAACTGCGCGACAAGCCACAACGAACCCGCACCCGCCAACGCACCCCACCCCCACGGCGCCCCAGCGCACCGCACCGCACCGCACCTCGCCGCACCACACCCCGCCGCACCCCACCTCACCGCACCCCCCGTCACCCATCCTCACGCCCGAACAACGGCGCCAACAACAACTGCGCCGCCCCCTCCGCAACCCCGGACGCCCCACCCCCGGCCACCCGCACCGGCACGGCCGGATCCTCCCCCTGCCGCCGAGCCCACTCGTCCAACACGAACCCCACCCCCCGCACAAACGCGTCGGGCCGCTCCTCAACCGTGCGCCCACCGAGCAACACCAGCTCGATATCCAGCAGCCCCACCAGATTCGCGGCCCCCGTCCCCAACACCCGCGCCGCCTCGTCCACATCCCCCCGGGCCACCGCCGCGAGACACAGCGCCTCCACACACCCCCGGTTCCCGCACTCGCACATCGGCCCGTCCAGCTGCACCACCTGATGCCCGAACTCACCGGCCCGGGTCCGCGCCCCCCGGTGCACCGCCCCGTCGATCACGAGCCCCGCCCCCAGCCCCGTACCGAGGTGCAGATAGGCGAAGGACCCGTGCGCCCCCGCCACCGCCGCGAGCCCGAGCGCCGCCGCGTTGGTGTCCTTGTCCACCACCACCGGCATCCCCAGCCGCCGCGCCAGCGCCGCCCGCAGCGGAAACCCGTCCCACTCCGGAAACCCGGTGACCCGGTGCAGCACGCCATGCAGATGATCGAGCGGACCGGGCAGAGCGACCCCGACACCGAGCACAGGAAGGAGAGGGGAGCCGTACTCATCGGTCCCCCGGCCCCCCGCCGCCGCGACCCGCCCCTCCCGCACCTCGGCCAGCAGCGCCTCGACCTCCCGCGCCGCACCCTCGATCACGGCGTCCGCCCCGGCCCCCAGATACAGCGGCACCCGCCGCTCCGCGACCACCGTGCCGGTCAGATCGCAGAGCACGGCCGTCAGCTCGTCTCGGTCGAGGTGGAGGCCGACCGCGTGCCCGGCGTCGGGCACGAGCCGCAGGACGGTGCGCGGCTTGCCTCCGGTGGACGCCCGGTACCCCGCCTCGGTCACGAGCCCGTCCGCCCGCAGCCGGGCGGTGATCTTGCTGACCGCCTGCGGGGTGAGCCCCGTACGGTCGGCCAGCTCCAGCCGGCTTATCCCGGCCACCCCGGCGATCCGCAGCAGATCCAGCACCAGCGCCCCGTTGTGGCTGCGCAGGGCGAGCAGATTCACGCCGGTCACTCCGGCGATACGCCCGCTGCCGCCGCTCCCATTGCCGCCGCCGTTGCCGCCGCCGTTGCCGCTGCCGTTCCGGTTGCCGTTCACACCCCCATTGTCCCTCGCGCTTGCACTTTGGCAACAGCGTTGCTTAAGTGGACGACATGACAGGCACCAGCACAGGTACCACCACGGGTAGGACCCTTCGCGTCGCCCTCGTCGGCTACGGCCTCGCCGGCTCCGTCTTCCACGCCCCGCTGATCGCCGCGACCGAGGGCCTGACCCTCGACACGGTCGTCACCTCGAACCCCGAGCGGCGGGCGCAGGCCCGCGCCGAGTTCCCGGAGGTGCGGTTCGCGGCCACGCCCGACGAGCTGTGGGCCCGGGCGGACGAACTGGACCTGGTCGTCATCGCCTCCCCGAACAAGACGCACGTCCCCGTGGCCACCGCCGCCCTGGAGGCGGGCCTCGCGGTCGTCGTCGACAAGCCCGTCGCCGGTACGGCGGCCGAGGCGCGCGAGCTGGCCGCCCTCGCGGACTCCCGCGGCCTGTTCCTCTCCGTCTTCCAGAACCGCCGCTGGGACAACGACTTCCTGACCCTCCGCAAGCTCCTCGCCGACGGCGAGCTGGGCGAGATCCGCCGCTTCGAGTCCCGCTTCGAACGCTGGCGCCCCCAACTCAAGGGCGGCTGGCGCGAGTCCGGCGACCCGGCAGAGATCGGAGGTCTCCTCTACGACCTGGGCAGCCACGTCGTCGACCAGGCCCTCACCCTCTTCGGCCCCGCCACCCTCGTGTACGCCGAGTCCGACCTGCGCCGCCCCGGCGCCGAGACGGACGACGACACCTTCATCGCCGTGACGCACGCGAACGGCGTCCGCTCCCACTTCTACGCCTCCGCCGTCACCCCCCAACTCGGCCCCCGCTTCCGGGTGCTGGGCTCCGAGGCGGGCTACGTCAAGTACGGCCTCGACCCCCAGGAGGCGGCCCTCCGCGACGGCGAGCGCCCGACCCCCGGCACCGCCTGGGGCCAGGAGCCCGAGGACCTCTGGGGCCGCGTGGGCGCCGGCGACTCCCCCCTGACCGACGGCGGCACCCCCGTCCCGACCCTCCCCGGCGACTACCCCGCGTACTACACGGCCGTGGCCGCCGCCCTGCACGGCACCGGCGACAACCCGGTCACCGCGTACGAGGCCGCCGCCGCGCTGGACGTACTGGAAGCCGCGCGGAAGTCGGCGCGCGAGGGCGTGGCGGTGAAGCTGTCATGACCGGGACCCCGACCATCGAGGAACTGGAGGCCCAGGAACTCCGCCTGGTCTTCGACCAGTTCACCCACGACGACGCCTGGGCGCTCGGCTCGCTCCTGGTGGAGCTGGCCCGCGAACGCCATGCCCCCGTCGCCATCGACATCCGCCGCGGCAGCCAACAGCTCTTCCACGCCGCCCTCCCCGGCTCGACCCCGGACAACGACGCCTGGATCGACCGCAAACGCCGGGTCGTGGAACGCTACGGCGCCTCCTCCTACCTGGTCGGCGCCCGCTTCCGAGCCAAGGGCACGACCTTCGAGGACTCCTCCCGCCTGGACCCGGATACCTTCGCGGCCCACGGCGGCTCGTTCCCGGTGACAGTCATGGGCGCCGGAATCATCGGCACGGTAACGGTCTCGGGCCTGCCCCAACTGGAGGACCACGCCTTGGTGGTGGAGGCCCTGGAGCGCTTCCAGGGCGCCCAGTAACCACCGGCCACCTGAGGGGCGCGGGGAACCGCGCTTCTTTAGGGGCGCGGGGAACTGCGCTTCTCTCAGAGGCTCGGGGAACCGCGCTTCTTTCAGAGGCGCGGGGAACCGCGCTTCCTTTAGGGGCGCGGGGAACTGCGCTTCTTTCAGGGGCGCGGGGAACTGCGCGACAAGCCACAACGAACCCGCACCCGCCAACCAACCGCAGCCCCCCGCCCCTTACGCGCTCGCAAACTCCTGCCGCTGCCGCCCCAGCCCCTCAATCTCCAGCTCCACAACATCCCCGGCCCGAAGGAACGGCTTAGGCTCAGGCTCCCCCAACGCCACCCCCGCCGGCGTCCCCGTATTGATGACATCCCCGGGGTACAGCGTCATGAACTGACTGACATACCGCACGACTTCACTCACCGCGAAGATCTGCTCCCCGGTCGTCCCGTCCTGCTTCAACGCCCCGTTGACCCACAACCGAAGCCCCAGCTTCTGCGGATCGGGAACCTCGTCCGCGGTCACCAGCCACGGCCCCAAGGGATTGAACGTCTCGCAGTTCTTCCCCTTGTCCCACGTCCCCCCGCGCTCCAACTGGAACTCCCGCTCGGACACGTCGTGCGACACGGCATACCCGGCGACATGCTCCAGCGCAGCCTCGCGCGACTCGACGTACCGGGCCGTACGCCCGATGACGACCGCGAGCTCGACCTCCCAGTCGGTCTTCGTCGACCCGCGCGGCACCAGCACCGTGTCGTGGGGCCCGACCACCGTGTCCGCCGCCTTGAAGAAGATCACCGGCTCGGCGGGCGGCTCGGCCCCGGTCTCGCGGGCGTGGTCGTGGTAGTTGAGCCCGATGCAGACGATCTTGCCGATCCGGGCGAGCGGCGGCCCGATCCGCAGTCCGGTCGCGTCCAGGACGGGCAGCGAACCGCCCTCGGCCGCCTCCCGCACCCGCCCGAGCGCCGCCTCGTCCGAGAGCAGCGCGCCGTCGATGTCCGGCACGATCCCCGACAGGTCCCGCAGGACCCCCTCGGCGTCGAGCAGCGCGGGCCGCTCCGCACCCGCCGTACCGACTCGCAGCAGCTTCATGTGGCCATCTCCCTCGATCGTCCGCCGCCCGACCGATGGGTGCAGCCATCGGAGGACTGGTCGATCGTCCAAGGTCACGGTCCACTCCGCAAGACCCGGTTCACGGACTGGACCGCACCCGCCGCGGCCCCGGCACCCGGCCCCTACTGGGTGGTGGCGGGCGCCGCCGACGCGCCCGGGGCACCCCCGGCCGACGGCAGGGGATACAGCGCCGCCCGCTCCACCGCACTCCACGTCGTACTGGTCACCACGTACAGCGCGGCGGCCAGCGGCACCACCGCCACGCTGACCAGCGTGAAGAAGGACATGAACGGCATGAACTTGCTGACGGCCCCCATGCTCGCGGCCATGCCGGGCAGCTGCTCGTCCGACGCGGCCGGCAGCCCGGCCGTACCCGCCGCCATCATCAGCTTCGTACGCCGGAAGTTGAAGGCCGCGACCGCCGCGACGATCACGAACAACCCCACGTAGACGATCCCCTGCGGCCCGAACATCCCGCCCTCGGCCAGCGCGTCGTGCCAGCGGTCGCCGAGCGGGGCCGCGAAGAGCTTGTGGGTGAGGAGGGCGTTGGACTCGCCGCCGATCGTGGTGTTGGAGAACAGGTGGTAGAGGAGGAAGAAGGCGGGCAGCTGGCAGAGGCTGGGCAGGCAGCCGGACAGCGGCGACACCTTCTCCTTGGTGTGCAGCTCCAGCATGGCCTTCTGCAGCTTCTCCGGGTTCTTCGCGTGCTTCTTCCGCAGCTCCGCGATCTGCGGCTGCAGCGCGATCCGCGCCCGCTGCCCCCGCGCCGCCGCCCGGGACAGGGGGTGCACGAGCAGTCGTACGAGCGCCGTGAACAGGACGATCGCGACGGCCGTCGCCGAGGCGTGGAACAGCGGCTGGAGCAGATCGGCGAGGTGCGCGACAAGGTCGGCGAAAACGGACATGAGTGTGAGCCCTCCAGGGGTCTCGTCGTGCCAGGGAAGGGTCCGGAGCAGTCAGAAGGACCGGGAGTCCGAAGGACCGGGGGACCAGGGCATGGCGCGACGGCCCGCGGAAAGGGCACGCGTGTGCAGTCAGGTGAGTGGCTGGGGTGGAGCGTGCCCTACGCGGTGGCCGTCAGGAGGGCACGTCCGGGCGCCCGGGGCCGCGTACGGCCGCGTGCGTCGGGATCACGTTGGGGCAGGAACGCCGTACGGCGCTCACGGTCCCGTATGGCCGTCCGTACGCGCGTCCGGGGTACGACGGGCGCGCAGCGCGAGGCGATCAGCGCACAGGCGGCGAACGCGGAGCCGGCCGCGGCGGTCGCGGCGAAGGCGACGGCGGCGGAGAGCGTGCCGGCGTCGAGGACGGCGACCTCGAAGAAGAGCAGCAACAGCATCGCGGCGGGACGCGGACCGACCCAACTGCGGATCACGGCGCTCCCCCTCCCACTGCTCACGGCGTCTCTGCCTTGTCAGGCGTACTTCTCAGGCATACATCACTGGCGCGCTTCTCTGACGTGCTTCTCTGACGTGCTTCTCTGACGTGCTCGCACACATGCTCTCATCCGAGCGGCGCCGAGCACAGCCTCCCCCAGTCCCTGGGCACTGGACGACTTTCCTCTCCCCTTCTCACAACCCTTGAAAGAAATAGCAGAAAGCGCTGTCACACCTCTCGACAACCTCACCACTCACCCCTGACTCTTCCGATGTCCCCACTGAGCAGTTGCCCGTACTCAGCAGTTGTCCGTAGTGAGCCGTTGTCCGTAGTGAGCCGTTCGGAAGGTGGCCGGGCCCCCAACCCCCACCTCCTCCCCCATCTCCCCCTCCCCTCGGCACCCGCACCCCCGGAGCTGACATGTCTGCATCCCTCAACCCCAAGGACGACCAGGCGAGACCAACCGCGGAGACCGCGGAGACCGCGACGCCCGAAGGCCCCCCGAAGGCCTTCGGCCGCAGAGCTCTCCTGGCCGCGGCCGGCGGCGCCGTCGTGGGCACCGCCCTCGGCACGGGCACCGCCCACGCGGACGCGACCATCGCCGTCAACCCGGCCACCAAGTACGGCACCTGGGAGGGCTGGGGCACCTCCCTCGCCTGGTGGGCCAACGTCTTCGGCGCCCGGGACGACTTCGCCGACCTGTGGTTCACCACGAAGACGACGACGTACAACGGCACGGCCCTCCCCGGCCTGGGCATGAACATCGCCCGCTACAACCTCGGCGCGTGCAGCTGGAACACGGTGGAGGGCTCGACCATGGTCGAGTCGGCCAACATCCCGGCGTTCAAGCAGATCGAGGGCTTCTGGCAGGACTGGAACAACGAGGACCCGCACTCCTCCGCCTGGGACTGGACGGCGGACACGAACCAGCGCGCGGCCCTGACGAAGGCCGTGGCCCGGGGCGCGACCACCGAGCTCTTCGCCAACTCCCCGATGTGGTGGATGTGTTCGAACCACAACCCCTCGGGCGCGGCCGGCGGCGGCAACAACCTCCAGACCTGGAACTACCGCCAGCACGCCTCCCACCTGGCGGCGGTGGCCCTCCGCGCCAAGAACAACTGGGGCGTGAACTTCGCGACGGTCGACCCCTTCAACGAGCCGGCGGCATCGTGGTGGACGGCGACCGGCACACAGGAGGGCTGCCACATGGACCCGGCGGTCCAGGCGGCCGTACTCCCGTACATGCGCAGCGAGTTGGACAAGCGCGGTCTGAACTCCATCCGTATCGCCGCCTCCGACGAGACGAACTACGACACGGCCCGCTCGACCTGGAGCGCCTTCGGATCGTCGACGAAATCCCTGGTCAGCCAGGTGAACGTACACGGCTACCAGGGCGCGGGCGGCCGTCGCGACCTCCTCTACACGGACGTGGTGACCACCTCCGGCAAGAAACTCTGGAACTCGGAGACGGGCGACAGCGACGGCACGGGCTGGACCCTCGCCCGAAACCTCTGCTACGACTTCCGCTGGCTGCACCCCACGGCCTGGGTCTACTGGCAGGTGATGGACCCGACGGCGGGCTGGGCGATGATCGCGTACGACGCGAACACCCTCCAACCGACAACAATCCAGACCAAGTACTACGTAATGGCACAGTTCAGCCGTCACATCCGCCCGGGAATGACGATCCTGGACGCGGGCTCCAGCTACACGGCGGCGGCGTACGACGCGACGGCGAAGCGCCTGGTGATCGTGGCGATCAACACCGCGACCTCGGCCCAGACCTTCACCTTCAACCTCTCGAACTTCACGACGGTCACCGGCGGCACGAACGGCCTGGTCCCCCGCTGGAACACCCACACCTCAGGCGGCAGCGACCGCTACCGCGCGTACTCGGACACCTTCCTGAGCGGCAAGTCGGTGGCGGTGCCGTTCGCGGCGGGGGCGGTGCAGACGCTGCAGATCGACGGGGTGACGATCTAGGGAACGGGCGCGCGGGCCGAGCGGACCGAAAGCCCCCGCCGGCCGGAAAGGGCCCCTCGACCTGAAAGGGCACCCGGGCCCTGCGATAGCCCCCTCGGCCCGCGCGCCCCTGGCCTGCTCCCCTCCCACCTCTCCCACCTCCGCCCGCACCCCACCTCCATCCCCCTTCCTCCCCCATCGGCAGTACGGTGTCGTCCATGCGCCCCGACACGCCTGCCGAGAACGTCGACCACAACGCCGAAGCGGCACGCCTGGAGCGGACCGCCGACCTCTACCCGGAGGACGCCGAGCACCTGCTCCTGCAGGCCGCGGCCCACCGGGAACTGGCCGGCGACCGCCCCACCGCGACAGCCCTCTACGACCGTCTGCTGTCGTCGTCCACCCCTCTCGACAACCCCCATCTCGTACGAGCGCTGAAAGCCTCGAACCTCTGGGAGTACGGCCACGAGGCGGAGGCCCGAGCGATCATCGAGGGAGTCCGCGCATCCGCCCCCCGGGACCCGGCGCCCTGGGTGATCGTCGCCGAGGCCCTGGAATCCCACGACGAACTCGAAGCGGCCCAGGACACCTTCACGGCAGCCGTGACCTTGCTGTTGACGGATGTGGCGGAGCCCCCGTACTCCACCCGCCCCCTCCTCTTCGGCCGCCACCGCGTCCGCCGCATGCTGGGCGCGACCCACGACAACTGGGACGCCGTGGCGGACACCCTCCACTCGTCCTCGATCTCCCTGGACGAACTCCACGACCCCAAGCGCGTCTGGTCCCTGGGCTCGGACAACCCAGCAGAACTCCAGGCCGAGATCTCCCGCCTCCGGGCGGAGTTGGGCGCCTACCGCGAAGCGCTCTCCCGTCCCTTCCCGGTAGCGGTCCTCCACTGGCCGGCGGACGAACTGAGCGAACTGGTCACGGCGTACCCGGGCTTGACGGCCGAATACCCGTCCCACGAGGAACACCTCGCGACCATAGAGGCCTCGCTGAGGGAGCTGGCGTCCTCGGGCACGCCGAACCTTGGCATCGTGACGGGGACGGTTCCGTCGTACGAGGCCTTCGCAGCCTCGGAGGGCGCCTCCCCGGACGACGCGACACTCCTGCCCCAGTACGCGACGACGCTGGCGGCGCGGGGGTTGGCTGTGGCTTGGCCGCCGCAGAGGGGGAGCGCTTGTTGGTGTGGGTCCGGGAGCTCATACGGCGAGTGTCACGGGACCAACCGGGGCAAGGACGGCTAGAGGGCCGGCGTATTTCTGCGCGCCTCTGGAAATCACCCTCGATCCGGTGCGCTGCGCCAAACTGAGGGCTAGTCTCGCCAGCCTTCTGCCGACTGGTCGCCTACTGATGCGTACAGACAGTCCGGCAGGTGCGAGACTCTTGGTTCGGAGTGACCGACTACGACGCGGCCCCTCCTCAGCACGATGGCTAGACCCTAGAAGGAGCGGCATGCCTGCCAGCGGCCAGAAGCGACCGCAGTTCACCCCGCCACTGACCTCGATCGAGATCTGTGCGGGGGCCGGTGGGCAAGCCGTGGGGCTGCATAATGCCGGGTTTGACCACTTGGCGCTTGTCGAGTGGGACCAACACGCGGTCAGTACCCTGCGGGCCAACGTCGGGCGCTGGCCCGGCTGGACGCCTCAGAAGGCCAAGGCCCTCAGCCCGATGGACGTCAACGACTTTCTCACCTCAGACGCATACAAGGCCCTTGATCTCAAAGGAAAGACCCTCGACCTCTTTGCAGGCGGTGTCCCTTGTCCTCCCTTTTCTTTGGCCGGAAAAAGACTGGGAGCAGACGATGAGCGCGACCTGTTCCCAGCAGCATTGAGCATCATTGAAGAACTCACCCCCAAAGCAATCATGATTGAAAATGTCCGGGGCATCCTTGAGCCGCCGGAGGTTTTCATTGAATATCGAGCCAACATCCTCGATCGATTGCGCCGCGCCGGCTACACAATCCCCGATATTGACACGTCGCTTTCTCCAGCAGCTCAGGACCTTGAGATGCGAAAGGTGTGGCGCCGACTCGACGCGAAAGATTTCGGCGTCCCTCAGTTGCGCCCCAGGGCCATCCTGGTTGCGATCCGCGAAGATGTCACAAAGCCCGGCATCAACGAATTCAGCTGGCCGCTGGGAATCAGGGGAGACGAAGCCACTGTCGCTGAGACTCTCCGAAGGAGCATGCGCGAACGGTGCCGCCAGTACTGGGACAAGAACAAGTGGGGTGAGCTGGCCAAGCCAGGCGAGCGGACCGGGGAGGATGTCTACAACGACTGGCTTGACGCCGCCCAGAAGTCCGCAGCCGCCGACCGCGGTGTAGCCCCCACCTTGGTGGGGGGGTCCAGGAAACATGGCGGCGCAGACCTTGGACCCACGCGAGCGAAGAGGGCCTGGGAGGCCATGGGGGTTGACGCCATGGGGGTGGCCAACGACCCGGACACATGCGACCCAGAGCGGGACTTGTTCAGGGAGAACGGCCCCATGCTCACCGTCGAACAAGCTGCCATGATCCAGGGTTTTCCACGGGACTGGCGATTCCAGGGGAAAAAGACAGCAAAATACCGGCAGGTGGGCAATGCCTTTCCGCCGCCGGTCGCTGAAGCTGTCGGCCGCGCGATCGCTGCAGTTCTGCGACCAGAGCACCGGGACGAACTTCTCAGCGAGTATGACGTCGACTCCTCAGGTGCAGCCACGCTTGATGACGTGCCACACCAATTGGAATTCTCGGTTTCAGCGGGGTCCGCTCACACCCCGACGCGCGAGGACCGTCTCGGTAATCTTGTCGGCACAAGCCACTGACGACTCGTGCTCCCAGAAGCGGAGCACGAGCCAGCCCGCATCGTTGAGCCTTTGATCCGTGTCCCGGTCCCGCTTCACATTACGTACCACCTTCTCCGACCAATATCCGGAGTTCGTTCTCGGCGGCACATAGTGTTCAGGGCATCCGTGCCAGTAGCAACCGTCAATGAAGACCGCTACCTTCGCCGGACGGAACACCAAGTCGGCCGTCCGGCGAAGATCCGGCAGGGGGCGTGCTGATACCCGGTAGCGGAGCCCTTGGGCGTGCACCAGACGCCGGATCAGCCATTCCGGTTTTGTATCGCGGCTGCGGATCGCCTGCATGTTGCGACGGCGTGCGGCGGACGAAGCCCAGGAACCTTCCGGGGCTGCCCATTCGGCTTCGGAGGACACAAGACGAGCGTAGTGTGCTGCGTCCGCCGCACGCAGCCCCTATCGGTTGCCTCCCAGGTGGCTCAGCAGCGCTTCGATGTCGCTCGGCGCCAGGCCGGCCGCCACTGACGGCTCCTCCTCCAAGTCTGCGAGCTGCTGGACTGTGGGGTCATCCAGGATCTGCCCCATGAACGCAAGCTTCTGTTCCAGCCGCGCGGCCACGACCTCGTCGATGGAGTTGCGTACGGCGAGAACCGTCACCCGCGTCTCGGTGTCGGGTGCAAGCCCAAGGCGATGGATACGGTCCAGGCTCTGCAGAAACCGGCCAGCCATGAAGTCACGGTCCACGTAGACAGCGTCATGGCAGTGGTGGTGCAGGCTGATGCCCTCGCCAAGGGTCGCCGGGTTGGAGATGAGCACCATACAGGCTGGATCGTCACGGAAGCGCCGGATCTGTTCCTCCCGGTCGGGGGTCCCTCCGTAAACCGCGGCCGGACTGAACTTCTCGAGCATCCGCTCCAGCGTCGTAAGGCTCCGGACGAACGTCGTCCAGACCAGCGTCTTACGTCCGGCCGCCGCATTCTCGGCGATGATCGCCACGGCTTCCTTGTACTTCGGTGACAGCTCGTGGTCGGGGAGGTTCTGCAGCTTCGAGTACAGGGAGCCGCCTGGAGGGATCTCCAGTGGAGGCAACTGGTAAGCCAGCGGCTCGTACTTGGTGGCTCCTTCCAGGAGCAGAGCCGGGCTCGTCGCGGCCATCAGAAGCCGCAGAGCCGTCTTGCCAAGCGCGCTGAGATCCTCCCTAGCCACCCCGCTGCTCATCCCGCCGACCAGGGAGGTGTAGATCTCATCATGCAGGGGCGGCATGTCGACGTAACGGATGCCCAGATCAACAGGAGGCAGGCCGAGTTCCTGCTTGGTCGTCCGCGTGAACAACGGCCGCAGCACCGTACTCGCGTGCCGAAGGTCTCCCCCAGCCACGGCGCGCACGACGGTCTGCTGTCCGTGCCCCGGCCACACGAAGCCCAAGAGGTTCTCCAGGTCCTTGGAACCGTTCGGAGCCGGCGTACCCGTGAGGATCAGGCGCCGGTCCGCGTGTGGTCCGAGGGCCATGCACGCGGCACCGTAGGTGCCCCGGGATCCAAGCTTCATCCGGTGCGCCTCATCAAGGATGATCATGGAGGGCTGGGCTGCCAGCCAGGCGGTCAGCATTGACAGCGAGCGGTCCAGCCGTTCGTAGTTGACGACGAGCACCTCCGCCCATTGGTCCAGCGACCCGTCCAGGACGTTGACGCGCAGCGCGTGCGTCAGACACTCCGACGTCTCGAAACGCCACGAGTCGTAGGCCGACTTCGGGCAGACGACCAGGAGCCGCTGCACGTGGCCGGCGGCCTTCTGAGCCGCGTACACGGCGAGCGCGACGCGCGTCTTGCCGGCCCCGGGCACGCTGAAGTTGGCTCCGTGCTGGAGGGACAGCAGCTTCGCGATGTCCCTGCGCTGGAAGGCGCTCAGCTCACCTTTCCAGTTGTCGCCGAGCAGACTCGGGACATCGTCCGCGTCGACTTCACCGGCGGACCCCGTACCCGCCAGCCTGGTTTCCACGGTCCGCGCGTCCTGGAGAACGCCGGTCGCCAGCTTCCTCAGGGCGGAGGACCAATCCACACCGCTGGAGTCGGGCCAGTCGCCAAGGACTTGCAGGTTGGCCAGGAAGTCATCAAGGGCGACAGAGGCGCTGAGCAGGCCGAGCTGGCCGCCCGTCCGGAAACGGGCGGCCAGCTGGACCAGGTCCGGCTGATGGTGCTCAGTGGTCCGGAGCACGACGCGCGTGTGTGTCTCGTCAAACCCCAGATGCAGAGACGTTTCACTCCGTTCGTTCATCACTGCCGACCTTCCGTGGTGACGGCGTCCATCAGCCAGGCCACGCCGTCACCCGGATCGTGGAGACCACGGCCGGCCTGCTTGGCAAGCTTCAGCAGGCTGCCACGGAGCTTGATCACTGCGTCATCGAAAGCCTCTTCGTCGAGGCTGCGAGAGGTACGTGCCTGCACCAGGTCGCTCACGCACTGGTCGATGCTGGCGCACGCCTCCGCGAGCCGGGCCGGCGCGAGCTGCTTGCGCTTGCGCAGCCGGGCACTGCGGCCAGCGGCCTCAATGGCATCGTCGAAGGTCTTCTTCGCATCGTCCAGAACGCCCTGGGCCTGCTCCTTCGCCTCGTTGCCGAGGTCGGGGCCCTCGCTCCTACTGCGTACGACAGCAGCGGCACGCAGCAGACGGTCGTTGAGTGCCTTCATGTCAGCCACCGCGGAGGAGGCGGCTGGGACCTCTACCCCGAGCCCCGGGATCATGACACCCGTCGGCTTGGCCTCAGACCGGTCCTCAAGCGCCGGACCAGCGGAAAGCAGCTTCTGCTCCAGCCCCTCCTTGAGGAAGTCCTCATTGATGTGCCGCACGTCGGTCTTGGAGAAGTTGAGCAGGATGGCGGCCAGACGCAGTTCCTTGAGAATGTCCGCCTGGTCACGGTCAAGGGTCTCCAACTTCACATACAAGCGCTGGAGTTCCTTGAGGCGCTCCTGAGCGCCTTCCCAGTCGACCAGCCGGAGTCCGCCGCCGCCGGCGTCCTGGCTGCGCTTGATCAGCTCGCGGATCGTGGCGAGGATCCAGCGTTCCTGGTGGTACGTCCGGACCTGGATCCGGAACTCCTTGGCGATCTGCTCGGGCGTGCGCCCCAGGGCCGCCTGTTCCTCCATGGCGATGATGCGGTTGATATAGGAGTAGTCACGCCGGTGATCCCGGCGGAGCTGCAAAGACAGCTCCACGGCGTTGATGTCCGCCCAGGTGAACGACTCGGGCAGCACGCCCACGCGCATCGACTGCACGCCAAGCAGTTGCAGGGCGGCTGCCCGGGTGTTGCCGTTGACCACGATGCCCTGATGGGTGACCAGCCCGGGGTCGTTCTGGCCGAACTCTTCGAGGCTGTCCTTGAGGGCGTCGAACTCGACGTCGCGCAGATTGGTATCGGTCGGCGAGGCCTGGAGCAGGAAGCGAAGGTAGTCCTGGCTCTCCGCGCTCCACGGGTTCTGGTCCAGCTCCGCGTCCTTTGCGGCGTCGTGGCTCCGCTGGGCCCGGATACGGTGCGTACTGGGGTTGAAGTAGAGCTTGCTGAGGGGCAGGTCGATCACGTCGACGTGCGCCTTCTGCTCGTTCCAGTCAACGGTCACCGTCTCGCGGGTACCGCCTGCCGTCTGCGCCTCCGCGACCTTCTTCTTGATCAGTTCGCTCAGTTCGTCCGCTCGCGGCGGAGCCGGAAGTTCTCGCATCATGTCCGTTCCGTCCTGTCTAGTCGTTCGCGCCGTCGAGCACGTCAGCCACGGCCTTGCGGGAGGCCTCCGGAAGAGTCCGGTACTGCCCCCAGAGCCTGTCCAGCGGACTCAGGGAACGCCGGTCCGCGCCGATCCAGGCGCCGAGCACCCGCTGCTCCATGGGCGACAGGGCAGCTGCCTGCTCCAAGACCCGCCCGAGGTCGGCCTGCCGGCCCGAGCTGCCCACACCGCACCGCTTGCACTCGGTGACCAGCTGGTAGGCGATGTCTCCGTCAGGCTGGATCACCTGGCGGCGGGCCACGTTGAGCACCGCCTGCTCGATTCCCTCCTCGTAGGTCTCACCGGCTGCGATGCCACACGTACGGCAGAGGTAACCGTCCTCGTCCATCACCTTGGCGCGCTGAGCGGCCGTAAGGCTCGCCTTGTGCTTCGGCGCCTTCGACTTTCCAGGGATCCACACCTCCGCCCCCTGGGCCACGAACCGCTGCTCCTGCTGGCGGAGCGTGGGGTCTTCACGGCTCGTCGAGATCTTCCAGTCATGATCACGCAAGTCACGCATGCGCCGGTCAATCTGGGAGACGTCCGGGAACGCCTCGCGCAGATCGGTCTTCGTGAAGATCTTGCCTTCCCCCACTTCCTGCACCAGCCACAGCGCAGCCCGAGCCATGCTTCCCATATTCGCGTCCCGCCAGGACGGCAGCGCCATTTGTCACTCCTGATGTCGAATCGCACGCATCTCGGCAAAGGCGCAGTATGTGCGCATGCGTAACTCACGCAGCGACACAAGCGTCTTGGCCACCCCCCGCTCCACGAGCGGCTAACCACAGTGTCCCACCGAGAACCGAAAGCCAGTCCCCATTGGAACACTTGCGCAACAGGTAGCAAGAACACAACTCGTCCTCCGTCGTGCACAATTGACCCATCCTGCGCCCGACATGGCCACGATGTCGACAAAGCCCGTCAATAGCAGGCCGATTTGAGCTAATTCGCTACACATGACCCGGAAAGCGAAGTGAATGATATGCCACGAGCAAAAGGAAGCCACGCTCCTTACTGCTGGACGGTGAAGGAGTTCGGCAGTGACGTTCCACCAGGGAAACGCGCGCTTGCTGCCGAACTGCAGAAGCTCTGCCGCCTCCTGGCCTTGGAACCCAACGGCAGCGCCCCCACGCAGAAGCAGGCAGCCGACCGGCTGCACACCAGTGATACGTCACTGTCCAGATTCCTCAGCGCCGAGTACCTGCCGAACATAACGATCGTCAGGGTTCTTCACGCTGCCGCGAGCGATGACGCGGGTGGCGTGGAAAAGGCAGGCATCACGCTCGCCGATCTAGAAGAGCTGCACTCCGCAGCCACCGCCGAGCAGCAATGCGGCGACTGCGCGAGGTTGCGCGGTGAGGCGGCGGCGTTGCGGCAGCAGGCCAGCGAAAGCTCCGATGAACTCAACAACATCCAGGCCGAACTCGGCACCATGAAGGAGGAGGCCGCAGCCCTACGGGAGGAGGCTGCGGCCTTGAAGCGCGAGGTGCAGACGCTGAAGGCACGAGAGGGGCGCGCACTCAAGACCACCGCGTGGCGTGCCATTCGGGCCGGCCAGCGATCGCGTCTGACTGCGCGACGTGACGCGGCTCTGCTGCCGGTCCCCCCTCCGAGGGGGGACCGGCAGCAGAGCAATCCCGAGAAGAGGGCCGCACTGAGTGTCGCCCGCCAGGCCGAAGCCCTCCAGAACGGCGGCCGGCAAGACGGGGCCCTGGCCCTGCTGCGCCACTCCGCAGAAGTGCTCAGCCCGGCAGAGGCGGCGACCCTCGTGTACGTCTTGCGGGAAAGCCAACTCGACGAACTGGCAGGCACATTGATCCACATCTACGGACGAGACAATCCCGACCCCGACGTGATGCGGGCAGCGACCCAGCTCCACCAGCACGGAGCACCTGACGATGCCGCCGCACTCCTGCAAGCGGCCCTGTCGACTCGGGCAGGGGCACCGTGAGGCCAGGGGCAAGCGAGCAGACGGTCAGCCAGCGGTACAGCAGCAAGCTCGACATCGCCCGGCCGATCGGCAATGCCGTACCCGTCGGGCCTGTCCGTGCGCTTGCCGGGGCGATTTGCGAGCATCTCGCATCGGTATGCCCAAGCTGTGCCCTTTCGCAATGGTGAGTGAACTGAGGCCCGGGCTTCCAGGCTTCGACCTACTGATCAGCAACGAGATCGCACATATGGGGAGCGATGCCTGTCGCCCTTGCCGACGGGCATCGCCTCAGCAGGTCAGCCCCGTGCCGGCTAAGCCGCATCCGCTTCGGCCTCATAGTGCATCTGCGCACGATCGAGAATGTCGTCCGGATCATGGCCGCGAGCCGTAGTCCAGTGCAGCAGGTCGGCGATCAACTCAACCGCCGATTCCTCCAGGCCCGCATCCTTCTTCGCACCCCGCAGGACAGCTCCACCGCTGACGCCTTGATAGCTCTCCAGCACCTCAACGGCCCTCTCGATTCGCTGGCACGCGCCACTCCGGTCAAGCAGGATCTCGCACCAGACGGCCTTGCCTGCCGCCATCAGCACCGTCCCCCAGTCCACCGCCAAGCCCCCGAGCAGGTGAAGACCGCGACCGCACTCCTCGTGGCAGCCCTCAGCGCTGAGCGACGGAACAGCTCGGCTCTTGTCGTGGACTTCCACGCGCAGCCGTTCGCTCCGCCACTCAAGGATCAACGTCGCCGCCGCACCTTCGCCGACATGTTTGATGACGTTGGTAGCCAACTCCGTGACCAGCAGTGCCACTTCGTCGGCTGCGATGGGCATCCCCCACTGGGTGAGCTGTGCGACGGCAGCTCGCCGCAACAGGCGGACTTCCGTCGGCACCGCCTCGAAAGGCAGGACGAAGCGGGGTCGGGGTTCGGTGACTTCACAGCCGAGCATGGTGATTCCTCCCTACCAAGCCACGCACTTTCTGCACCCTCCGTGTCCGTACGGATGCATTACGTAGCGGCCTGAGGGGCGAGCATGGCACAGAGAACTCTCACTATGTAACTTCTCACGAGAACCCATCGAGTGAATCTGATGGTGAATGGGCTTTCACGCTGCCTAGCCTGAGCAGGTCTCCGGGCCGGCGCCCGGGCCAGCCTGAAGGAGCCGCATGTCCGTACGCACCACGACACGACGCCGCCAACTGGGCGCGATGATGCGCAAGTTGCGCGCCCGGAAGGGATTGACCCTTGAGGATGCAGGGCGACTGGTGGGTGTATCCAAGGCAACGGTCAGCCGGTATGAGACTCAAGCCGGGCCAGTCCGGTGGATCGTGGTCGAGGCGTTGTGCCGCGAGTACGGGGCAACAGATGCAGAGCGAAGGGCCGTCGTTGATCTCGCCAAGGACGCCAAGCAGCAGGGCTGGTGGAGCTCTTTCGCCGACTCCATCCCGGAGAGCATGAACCTCCTCCTCACCCTTGAGGACGAGGCAGTTCACGAAGATCACTTCTCCTGCGTTTACGTCCCCGGGCTCCTGCAAACGCGGGCCTACAACACGGCGCTTCAGAAGGCCAACGAGGTGCCCCTGGAGCCTGAGGAGATCGAGCGGCTCGTGAACATTCGCATGAAGCGGCAGGAGATCCTCAGGCGCCCGAAGCCTCCTCGCCTGTGGGCAATCCTCGACGAGTCGGTGATCCGGCGGGTCGTCGGCTCACCAGCGACGATGAATGAGCAGCTCGGTCGGCTACTCGAAGCAAACGAGTCTCCTCACATCACGCTTCAAGTGCTGCCGTTTGCCAAGGGAGCACATGCCGCTGCCCTTGGAAGCTTCGTGACCTTCGGAGGCAAAGAACCCGCCCTCGACGTCGTGTACGTGGACTTCCACACCGGTTCCCTCTTCCTGGAGAAGGAGGAAGAACTAGAGCGCTACCGACTTGCGTTCGAGTACCTGCGCGCACAAGCGTTGGACATGGAGGCTTCCTCTTCCATGATCCATCGAATCCGCCAGGAGCTTTGAATGCCGGTCCCCCAACTCACCCCCGAGCGTCCATGGTTCAAGTCGTCCTACAGCGGCGGAAATACGACGGAGTGCCTAGAAGCCGCCGTCGTACCAGCTGGTCTACTGATACGGGATTCCAAGCGGCCTGAAGGGCCTCATGTCGCCGTGGCAGCTGAGGCATGGGGCAGGTTCGTGGCTGCTTCTGTGAAGTCGGCGGGTTGACGCGTAACACGAGGGCGGCGGGCAAGTCAGTCAGCGAGACCCCTCAAGGGATGACGGAGTAGGCGCAGCCGTTCCAACAGGGCCCGGTGTCTGGTTTCTCAAGGCCTTGTTGAGATCGTCCCCCACACCACAGATGATGTTCACGTGCGTCGGTGACCCGATGCCTGGTGATCGGTAGCGGCAGAGCGGGGGCGTGGAGTGCTGCGGCAGTGCATGGGTGGCGTACAGACGGCTGACGTGTCATGAGGAGCCGCTTACAGCTGTTACTCCAGGCCATGCTGGTGCTCATCGCGAGCTTGCTGGGGATCGTCACCAACTACGCCACCAGCGAGAACGATGCGCCGTGGCTTCTGCATCTGCTTCAGCAGGTGGCGATCCCGGCCATCGGCCTGCTGGTCGTCACGATGGTGGTGATGCAGATCGTCGTCCACCGGCTGGAGAATCCGTCGCCTCCACCTACGGAGTGGCCCCGCGACCGGGTCCCGTACCCGGGGCTGGATGCCTTCGTGGAGGACGAGGCCGCGGTCTTCTTCGGCAGGGAGGCGCAGAGCGAAGATCTGACGCACCGGCTGCATGTCCCGCAGGACCGGCCGGCCGACAGGTTCCTCGTTCTCGTCGGGGCTTCGGGGAGCGGTAAGTCGTCGCTGGTCCGAGCAGGGGTGATCCCGCGGCTGCGCAGTCGGCGATGGTTGGTCATCCCCGCCTTCTCACCGGGCCCCAACCCCCTCGCGGCCTTGGCCTCCGTTATCTCCACTGCTGGCGAGGAACAAGAAACAACCAGCGCCGTGTTGCGACGGCTTCGGCAGGAGCCTGCCTCGCTGCTCTCGGAGTTGTCACGGCTGAGGGGAAGCAGGTTCCGACACACGCTCATCATGGTCGACCAATTCGAAGAAGCCCTGACCCTCGCCGGTGAGCGGGAACGGGCCCAGTTCCTTGATGCCCTGCATGCCTGTGTGACGCAGGACGCGAGGATCCGGGTGCTCGCCACGTTGCGTGTGGAATTCCTGGGTCAGTTCCTCGGAACGAGGCACGCCGAGCTTTTTCAGCATCCAGTCGCAATCGGTGCGCTGGGCAGGAACCGACTCGCTCAGGTTGTGGAGCGGCCGGGCGGGCTCGTCGATCTGACCTTCGCTCCCGGTGTCGTCGAGGCCATCGTCAACGACGTGGGCACGGACGACGCGCTGCCGTTGCTCGCTTATCTCCTACAGGAGCTGTACTTCGCCTCGGGCCCCGGTGAAACAGTGTCGGAGGAGCTCTACCGCAGTCTCGGCGGAGTCGCAGGAGCCCTCGCACGACAGGCCGACCACACCGTGGCAGCGCTTGGCGGCGGAGACGTCGGCATCAACTCCGTTTTGAAGGTGCTGCTCAGGTTCGTCACTGTCCAGGGACAGGAAGTGGCCCGGCGACGTGTACCGCTCGCCGAGCTGACCACGCAGGAACGACGTGTTGTGGACGCCTTCATCGACGCTCGCCTGTTGATGTCCGGCGTGGGCGCGGGGCAGGAACCGTATGCCCAGGTGACACACGAGGCTCTGTTCCGCCAGTGGGCTCCCTTGCGACAAGAGGTCGAGGCCCGCACCGAGCAGCTTCGTCAACGCGCGGAGCTCGAACGATGGGCCGACGACTGGGATCGCTCCGGACGCAGCCCCGACTATCTACTCACCGGCGAGCGGCTCACCCTGGCACGACGATGGCTGCACGCGCTGCAGGAGACCGGTCAGGCATCGCAGGCCGCTCAATCGCTTGTCGAGTCCTCACAGCGGCGGGATCTCGCCTTCCTGCGCCAGGTCTCCGACAGCATCGGCCAGTACGCGCTGGGCGCTGCGGAACAGCAACCGGAGCACTGCCTTCTGCTGGCGCTGGCCGCACTGGGCGAATGCACCCTGACCCCGGCCGCTCAACGCGGCCTGATGACGGCACTGACATCCAGTCACCTGCGCAACCAACTCGAAGGACACACCGACACCGTCCGACACATTGCCTGGTCGCCGGACGGTCTCCTCCTGGCCACCGCGTCGAGAGACGGCACAGCTCGTGTCTTCGACGCACGGTCGGGTCGCCCGCTGTGCGTCCTCCCGTCCGGCGGCGCGATGGTCGAGGGTGTGGCCTGGTCGCCGGACTCGACCCGGGTCGCCACCGTAGGGCGCGATCGTGTCGTACGGATCTGGGATGCCGCGTCCGGAGAGCCGTTGCGGTTGCTTACCGGCGCGACCGATGTCGGGCGGCAGACCGCCTGGTCCCCCGACGGACACTGGGTCGCAGCCACGTCGCGGGACCGGACGGTGCGCGTGTGGGACGCCGAGACCGGGGACCTTGCCCATGAACTGCGCGGACACCACGACGATGTGTGGGGCGTGGCCTGGGCCCCGGACAGTGCTCGCCTGGTTTCCGCCTCGCACGACCAAACCGCCCTCGTCTGGAATCTGGCTACCGGCACATCGGTGGCAACACTGAGCGGCCACGCCGACTTCGTGGAGGGCATCAGCTGGTCGCCGGACGGACGTCTCATCGCCACCGGATCCGGTGACCACACGGTGCGGATCTCCGACGCCGAGAGTGGCGAACTGCGGCTTCTGGTACGAGGCCACGCCGACTACGTCTGGAACGTCGCCTGGTCGCCCGACGGGCGGCTGCTCGCCTCGGCCTCCTCCGACCGGACCGTAAGGATCGTCGACGCATACGACGCCAAAGTGGTCGCTGTCCTGCGAGGACACACCGACACGGTCTGGGGCGTGACGTGGTCCCCGTCGGGTGATCAAATCGCGACCAGCTCCACCGACGGCACCGGACGCGTATGGGACCTGCGGCCGCGCGGTGCCGAGAGCCTGCTACTCGACGGACACCGCAAACCCGTGAACCAGGCAGCGTGGTCGCACGACGACACCCGCATCGCCACCGCGTCGGACGATGGAACGGTTCGGGTATGGGACGCCGCCACCGGTGCCGCCGCTGGCAACGTGATCGAGCAGACTGCCCGGGTATGGAGCACCGCGTGGTCACCGCTGGACGACCGCCTGGCCATCAGCACCAACGACGGTCTCTTCCGCATTCTCCGCCCGGGCCAGGACAGTGCGTCCGACCATCGGGGCGCTGTGGCCGAGTGCGTCGCCTGGTGCCCCGACGGCAGCCGCATCGCGACCGGGGACCACGACGGCACAGTAAGGGTGTGGTCGGCCCATGAACACGTGGAGCTGAGCTCCCTGATCGGCCATCAGGACTGGATCAGCCGTATCACCTGGTCCTCCAGCGGCCGTTTCCTGGCCAGCGCCTCGGACGACCGTACGTGCCGACTCTGGGACGTCGCCGAATGCCGACAGCTCACTGTGCTGCGCGGCCACGACAACTACGTCGACGATGTCGCCTGGTCCCCGGACGAAGAGCGCGTCGCCACCGCCTCCGGCGACTGGACCGTGGCCGTCTGGGACACCGCGACTGGCCGCCGCATCGAGGTACTCAACGGCCACGAGGGCCGGGTTCGCGCCGTCGCATGGTCACCGGACGGCCGGCTCATCGCCACCGGGTCCGACGACCGGACCGTACGCACCTGGGCGTCCGACACCCTTGAAGAGATCGCCGTCATCGGGGTGCACCAGGACAAGGTGACGTCCGTTGTCTGGTCCGGGGACGGGACACGCCTGCTGACCGCGTCCTCGGACGGCACCGCTCGCGTATGGTCGGCCGAACCCGATTTCGTCCGCCTGGAAGCGGAAGCCCGTAGCCGGGTATTCCGCGTCCTCAGCGACGACGAACGGCGCCACCACATGTTGCAGCCGGACGCCTGATCACAGCTGCGGCTCCACCGTCCTGTCGTCGGTATGCAGCAAGTAGTCGTCCGGCTCCAGGTTCATCGCCTTCCGTTCCGGCGAAGCCCAGTACAAAGCGTTGCGTTCGGCGAACGTCTCCGGACCGTCGTAAGAGATGAGCCACACGAACTGGTTGCGCTCGCGATCGACCCATGCGCCGTCAACAGTGAAGCCCAACTTCAGTCGCAGCGGCACGATTTCCTCACGCCAGCGCTCCACCCACTCATCGACCATGCCCTCCCGAACGGTGTAGGTGCGCAGCTGAGTGGTCTTTGGCATGCGGGGCCTCCTGTGGCGTAGCTCCAGCACTGCAGAATATGCGTCGGTAGCCATGGAGGGAGCCCAGGTCTCGAAAGAGCCGGGCCCTGCCATGTTGCATGGCCTGGGGCGGAACGCGGCCGTCGATCCCTGCCGTACGGTGCCGCATCTCGTCCGCTGTGCGGGATCAGATCTTGTCCGTGGCTCTCGGATGCCCCGTGCCGGCGAAGGTGATCCAACAAGTGTCGCGGACGGTGTCCAGGAGGTACCAGACGCGGCCGCCGCCGGTGACCTCGATCTGCCACTGCTCGCAGGTCCGGCCTCGGTGGGTGCCGTGGGCCAGGCCGCCCTTGAGCCGATGGTGTCGGGGTGTCTCGATGGTTGGCTTGGGGTCGGTGCGCATGGTGACCCAGGCTCGGTAGGTGTTCTCTCGGGCCTGTTGGGCGAGGTTCTCCCAGCCCTTGGCCGAGGCGGCGTCCGCGAAGCGGACTTCCCAGTGGCCTTCCGGTGCCGGTGGTGCGGCTCGGTCCCCGCGGCCCGCGCTCATGCGATGTCCCGGGGGTCGGCTACCGGACCGTAGTCCTCGGAGTGGTCTCGGGTCAGCGCGGCCAGCAGTTCGGGGTCGGAGTAGACCTCGGCGGTGTGCTGCCAGGCGATAAGCAGTTGGGCGACGGACGCGCTGTTGCCGACGGAGTCGGCGGCCCGCATGGTGTCGACCAGTTCGACGGCGAAGGCGTGGACGTCGGGCTCGGGGAGGAAGCGCACCCAAGGGAAAGCGTCCGGCAGTATGTCGAGGAGCAGTTCCATGCTGCCTGGCTCCCGGCGAGCCATCGCGACCAGCATCCGGGTGGCCGCCGACACCACGGTCTGGTCCTGCTCTGCCCGCGCCGCAGTGGTGAGCACCAGATCCTCGCCGTCCCGGCGGTGCAGGAGCAGTCTCGGCGATTCCTGGAGCCGGGCCAGCGTCTGCTTGTTCTTGTTCACCAGCTCGGAGAAGTTCACGGCCGCACTCTCGGTACCCATGACTTTGAAAGTACTTCGAAACTTGCGGCGACGCCATCACTCACGGCCGCCCTCACTCGAAAGAGAGCAGACGGGTCTCCGCGGTGTCCGGAAAGGGCTTGGCCCACCAGTGGTCGTAGCGGCGGTAGGGAGTGGGGTCGCCGCGGTCGGTGAGGAACGTGTGCAGGGTGGCGGCCTCCGTGGTCAGGCCTTCCCACGTGGGAGCGGGGAGCGGGTGGAAGGCCGTGGCCTCGATCCCTGGGCCGAGGGGGCGCCACACCCCCGCCACATACCCGTCCACCAGCAGCGTCGGCAGTACGTCCCCGTTCACCCGAGTCACGTACTTGCGGTACTCGGCGGGAAGCACGCGCCCCCGGTCCGCGTACGCGAGGAGGGTGCTGTCCCACATGGCCATGAGGCGGGGTGGGGCGGGGGTGTTGGCGGGAGGGCGGGGGGCGTTGGGGAGGTCGTAGAGGATCTCCTTGGTGTCCGTCGGCTGGAGGAGTTCCAGTTCGCCCTCGTCGATGAGGGACTGCAGTGCCGTCCTGACCCGTGGGCGGTGGGCCAGGGTGAACTGGGCCGTGTCCGCGGCCGAGGCCGGGCCGAAGCCGGAGAGGTAGCGGCGGATCAGGGTTTTGAGGCCCTCGGCGGCGGCTTCCGGGTCGGTGAGGGACGGGGGTGGGGTGGCGGTGACGTAGGACTGGCGGGTGGTGAAGGACCAGGGGGTTCCGGTCGGCTGGTGCCAGAGGGGGGCGTACTGGCGGAGGAGGCGGTGGGCGCTCGTGTCCAGGGGGCTGCCCACCTGGTCCTCCAGCCAGGTCTTCAGTTCGGCGGCCGTGCGGGGGTGGTCCTCGGCGTACTTCAGGAGGGGTGGGAGGACGGCGTCCGCGTCGGCGGCGGTCAGGCCGGAGGCCTTGAAGCGGGGGTCGCCCAGGCGGGAGCCGCGGAGGGTGGGTTCCATGGCTTCGCGGAAGGGGGCGTAGTCGTCGGCGTGGACCGTGTGGAGGGTGATCCGCATCAGGGTCGATCGGACGAGGTGGTGGTCGGTGAGCGCCTTGTCCAGGGCCGCCGGGTCGAAGGGGGACAGGCGGTTCCACAGGGCGAGGTACGGGGAGGCCGGTTGCTGGGCCTGGAGGGCGACGATCCGACGTACCGCCTCGGCCACGTCCAACGGCTCGCGCGCGAGGAGGAGTTGGCGGGCGAGCGTGGCGCGGTTGAGGGCGCGGGCGGTGAGTTCTTCGGTCCCCATGGGGCGATTCTGTCGCTTCGGCGGGGTGTCCGTTCACCCCTTGCCTCACACTCGCCGAACCGCCCGCAGGCCCCGCCCCACTCTGAGGTGGGGCGGGGCCTGCGGTCCAACAGGGCTCGGTGTACTACGTCCCAACAGGGCGCGATGTGCTACGTCCCAACAGGGCTCGGTGTACTACGTCCCAACGGAGCGCGGTCTACCGCCTGGGCGGTACTACGTCCTCGCCTCGCCCTTCGTCAGCAGCCACTCCTCGTGCAGCGCGCCGAGCGGGATCTTCTTCTGGAAGATCGGGGTGCCGAAGATGGAGAGTTGGAGGTTCAGGGTTCCGGTGAGGTCGATGCCGCCGTACAACGCCCAGGAACCGGAGGCCGAGCCCGTGCCGTCCGCCGAGCCCTCGGCGGTCGCGTCGGCCTCGGCGCGGAGGTACGGGGCGACGTCGGCGGTGACGCCGACCGTGCCGTAGAGGCCGACCGTCGCCTCGGCACCCATCGCGGCCTTGACGTCGCCGACGGCGGTGACCGTCGTCTTCAGGGGCTCACCGGTCATGTTGGACTCGCTGACGCCGGTCCAGCCCTTGGACCAGGTGAAGTTGCCACCGACCTTGAAGTCGCCCTTGAGGTCCTGCTCGACGTCGACCGTGACGCGGCCGTCGGCCTCCACCTGGAAGTAGCAGACGAGGTCCAGGTTGACGACGATCGGGACCGGGCCGACCTGGATCACGGGGTCGGCGTGCAGTTCGGCGAAGGGGATACGGATCGGGTTGCCGTCGGTCGAGCCGGCCGCGCGGCCCTTCAGCGACCACTGGGAGGCCCAGTCGCCGGTCAGCCCCAGGAAGGCGCCGCCGGGCGAGGAGCCCGTACCGGACCCGGAACCGTCGTACGAGAAGGCGACCTCGGGGGCGAGCTGGACGAAGCCCTCGACGGACGCGGCGGCCGAGGCGGGGGCGCCCGGCGCGGTCTCCACGGCGGCGCCCACGTCGATGCGCAGGCTGCCCAGCGGGAGCTTCGCGCCCTCGGGGCCGAAGGTGAGGTCGCCGGTCTTCGCCCAGGAGACCTTCACGCCCTGGACGAGCGGGTCGACCTCCATGGTGGACGGGTCGACGGGGACCGCGCCCTCCGCCTCGCCCTCGCCCAGGACCGAGCTGAGCTCGGCCGGTTCCGTCTCGACCGTCGTACCGCCGTCGGCCGCGGTGTCGACGACCTCCGTCACCTTGGCGAGTACGCCGTCGGGGGCACCGGGGGCGGGGGCGCTGGCTATGACGTCGCCGACGGCCACGGCGGCCTTCGGCTTCGCGTCGGCGTCCTGCGAGGTGCCGGAGTCCTGCGAGGTGCCCGTGTCGCGCGAGGCGTCGGAGTTCGAGTTCGCGTCCGGGGTCGCGTCGGACTCCGTATCCGGGTCCGGGGCCTCGGAGGCCGTCTCCGAGGGGGTCGCCGACGGCTTGGCATCCGAACCGGACGACGACGGTGCCGAGATGACGGCCCGGCCGCTCTTCCGGTCGTACGAAGCGACCTTGAGCGCGGACTTCTTGGCCTTGCCCTGGTCGACCGCGTTGGCGTCGGCCACGGCGGTGGGGGTGGCGTCGCCGGTCGGGGCGGAGACGACGGCGAGTTGTTCCTCGACGGCCCCGGGCTCGGGGGTCTCGGCCGTCGTGGCCGCGGCCTTGTCGACGGTGGAGGGGGAGCTGGTGGAGGAGCAGCCGGTGGTCAGCAGGGTCGCGACGGTGATCGCCGACAGTGCCGACAGCAGGGCATGTCTTCTGAGCTTGTGCACGCGTGAGTCCTCGGGAGCGGTGAAAGGGGGGTGCGCTTCAGGAGGCAGGAGATCCGGCGTCCAGGGGGCGTGCCACGACGACACAGCTGTCCTCTGTGCTCATGACAGTGGCAGCGCGACGCGGCGGTTACCCCCCAGTAGCCACGCATGAGCATGCCAGGCTTACGGGGCGCCGTGGACCACTTCCCCCGGGTCACGCGGGTGACGTGGGCCACATCGCTGTACGGCTCAACTATCGGCCTGAATAAGGGAGTTGAGGAATCCGGCCATCGCCGCGTACAGACGGCGGGGCTGATCCAGGTGTACGTCGTGACCCGCGTCCTCGATGACGGCGAGGTCGGTCCTGGTGCCCGGGGCCCGGTCGGTCGGCATCCTCACGGCGTCGGCCGCGGCCATGGTGCCCCGCGCTCCGCGTACGACCAGCGTGGGGCAAGTGGTGGCGGCCCATTGGGGGGTGTACGAGGTTTCGGCCAACTCCTCGATCGCGGCGAGCATCGTGGCGCGGTCGGCCCGGGGGTGCCAGCCGTCGGGGCGGTGTTCGAGGTTGCGGGACCAGCTGGCGTGACCGAAGAAGTCGGCTGCCCGGGAAGGGGAGTCGAAGGGGGTGGGCCAGCTGTCCATCCAGGTGGCGATGTGGGCGGGGAGGGCGGGGTCGGGGTCGCCCGGGCCCGCCTCGATCAGGATCAGGGAGTGGAACAGGTCCGGGTGAGCGGCCGCGGCGAGAAAGGCCGTGTGACCGCCGAGGGACTGACCCACGAGGGTCGGAGGGGCCTGTCCGGGGAGAGCCAGACCCAGACTCCGGACCACCGTCAGCACGTCCCGTACGCAGGCCGCCCGACTCATGTCCGCCGGGCGCCGCGTGCTCGCGCCGTGGCCCCGGCCGTCGTACGTCACCACGCGGTGGCCGTCCGCCAGGAGCAGCGGCAGCAGGTCGTCCCACTCCCCCAGGTGACCGGCGAGGCCGTGCAGGAGGAGGAGGCTGCGGGCGGCGGGCTTCCGCCCGGGGGCGTGGTCGCGGTAGGCGAGGCGGATTCCGTCCGGGGTGGTGAGGGAGCCGGTGGGGAGGGGGCCTGTGGGGGTGGGCATCGATCGATGGTTTCCGTGTGGCGGGGCAGGAGCAACCGGGTTTCCGCTGCCGCCGGTCACGCGTCTCACGAACGCACGCCCCTCGGCACAGCGCCTCCCCCTACGGCCACATGGCCCCACGCCCCACAGGCCCCACCCCTCACGCACCGCGGAACGTCGTGCGGTACGCGCTCGGCGACGTCCCCAGCGCCTCCTGGAAGTGCCGGCGCAGATTGGCCGCCGTGCCGAGGCCCGTGCGCGCGGCGATCTGGTCGACCGGCAGGTCCGACTCCTCCAGCAACTCCCGTGCCCGCTCGACGCGTTGCTGGGCGAGCCAGTTCATCGGGGTCGTCCCGACCTCGTCGCGGAACCGCCGGTTGAAGTTGCGCACGCTCATCGCCTCCCGGGCGGCCAACTGCCCCAGGGTGACGGGCTCGTGGAGGTGCCGCAGCGCCCAGTCGCGGGCGGCGGAGGTGGCGGGCGCCGCGAGGTCCGGCACGGGGCGCCGTACGTACTGGATCTGGCCTCCCTCGCGGTGCGGGGGCACGACCGTGCGGCGGGCCACGTCGCCCGCGACGGCCGTACCGTGGTCGCGGCGGATCATGTGCAGGCACAGGTCGATGCCGGAGGCGCAGCCGGCCGAGGTCAGGACGTCTCCGCCGTCGGTGTAGAGCACCTCGGGGTCCAGCTCGACGCGTGGGAACAGCCGGGCGAACAGGTCCGTGTACCGCCAGTGGGTGGTGGCGGTGTGCCCGTCGAGCAGCCCGGCGGAGGCGAGGACGAAGGCGCCGGTGCAGATGGACGCCATCCGGGTGCCGGGGCGGATCCGGGCGAGGGCGTCCGCGAGCGGGGCGGTGAGGGCGGGGGTGTCCTGGACGTAGTCCTCGTGGGACGACAGGACGATGACGGTGTCCGCCTCGGCCAGGGCCTCGGGGCCGTACGGGACGTTGACCGTGAAGTCGCCGTCCGTGCGCGTGACCCCGGCCCGCAGCCCACACGTCACGACCTCGTACAGCGGCTCCCCGTCCGCCGTCGCCCCCTCTCTGGCCTGCCCGAACAACTGGTGCGCGATTCCCAGCTCGATGGGCAGGAGCATCTGGCGGGCGAGTACGGCGACCCGGTGGCGTCCGGGGTGGGCGAAGACAGGCATGGCCACATTCTTGCGCACATGGTCCATCTGGCCACTCGTGAGGACGGGACCCGGTCACCAGGCTGAAGACATGGCTGAGTTGACGACCCGGACGCCCCGTACACCCCGTACGCCCCGGACGCCCCGGACGACGCCCACCGAGCACGGGGACCACTCGGACGCTCCCGGCCCCCTCCCTGATCCCTCCGGCCCCCGCTCCGATCCTCCCGGCCACCGTTTCCACCGCGCCTGGGCGGTGGCCGTCGCCGCCGGCGCGGCCATCGTCACCGCCGGGGCGTTCACCACCGTCCCCGGCCTGCTGATAACCCCGCTGCACGAGAGCTACGCCTGGGACCGGGGCCAGATCGCCCTCGCCGCCTCGGTCAACATGGTGCTGTTCGGTCTCACGGCCCCCTTCGCCGCCGCGCTGATGGACCGCGTAGGCATCCGGCGCGTGGTGGTGGGCGCCCTGCTGCTCGTCACCGCGGGAGCGCTGCTCACCAGCGTGATGGCCCGGCCCTGGCAACTGACCGCGTACTGGGGCGTGTTGATCGGACTCGGCAGCGGCTGTCTCACCATGACGTTCGCGGCGAGCATCACCGGCAACTGGTTCGAGCGACGGCGCGGTCTGGTCACCGGTGTGCTCAGCTCCTCCAGCCATCTGGGCCAGTTGCTCTTCCTGCCGCTGCTCGCCTGGGGCGTCGACCGGCACGGCTGGCGCCCGCCGGTGGTGACGCTGGCGTTCGTGGCCCTCGCGGTGGCCGCCCTCGTCCTCCTGCTGCTGCGCGACCACCCGGCGGACGTGGGCGCGAAGCCGTACGGGGCGACGGAGTCCGTGCCGAAGCCGCCGCCGGCGTCCGGGGCGGCACGGCGCGCCCTGAAGGTGCTGTTCGACGCCGCGCGCACCGGGCCGTTCTGGGTCCTGGCCGGGATGTTCGTCATCTGCGGGGCCTCCACCAACGGGATCATGTGGAGCAACTGGGCGCCGGCCGCCCACGACCACGGCATGCGCGCCACCGCCGCCGCGTCGCTGCTCTCGCTGATCGGCGTGTTCTCCGCGCTGGGCGCGGTCCTCTCCGGCTGGCTCACCGACCGCTTCGACCCGAGCCGTCTGCTGTCCGCGTACTTCGCGGTCCGCGCGCTCACCCTGCTGGCGCTGCCGGTGGTGTTCTCGTCCTCGGTCACGCCCGCGATGGTCATCTTCGTCGTGGTCTACGGCCTCGTCGACGTCGCCACCGTCCCGCCCGTCATCGCCCTCAGCGACCGCGTCTACGGCGAGGACGGTCCCATCGGGTTCGGCTGGATCAACTCCGCGCACCAACTCGGCGCGGGCGCCTCCGCGTTCCTCGGCGCCACGGCCCGGGACCTCTTCGGCGCGTACGACGTCGTATGGACCACCCTCAGCGCGGTCTGCGTGGTGGCGTCCCTGCTGGCCGTGGCCGTACGGGGGCCTCGGAACGTCCGGCGGGTGACCGCGCAGTAGCCTCGGGGCCGACGGACTTCGGCGCGGCAGGCTGGGAGGCAGGGATGGCGAAGGTTCCGACGGCGGCGGTGGCCGCGAGCGGGCTGATCGGTGGGTACGGGGTGGCTCGCTGGACGAAGAAGCGGCCACTGGGCGGGGCGGTGCTGGCGGTGGCGGGCGCCGCGGCGGCCCGGCAGTGGCAGCAGGCCGCCGGGGGCAAGGCCGCGGGGGCGTTGACCGCGGGGTATGTGGCCGCGTTCGCCGGGTCGCACCCGTTGGCGAAGAAGGTGGGGGCCTGGCCGGCGGTGTTCGGGGTGGCCGGGGTGGTGGCGGCGGCCTCTTGGGTGGTGGCTGACCGGAAGGGGTAGGGGGTTCGGGGCGGTCGGGGGGTGCGGGTCGGTCGGAGGGTTCGGGCCGGTTGTGGGGTGCGGGTTGTGTGGGGTTGCTCGCGCAGTTCCCCGCGCCCCTGAAGGGAGGCGAGCCCTGCCGGGAACGCGGCCCTGTCGAGACCGTGGCCTTGATCCAGCGCGCTTCCTAGAGCACACTCGCCTCCCCCCGAAAAGCCCGCCGGTACGCGTACGGGCTCGTCCCCACCACCCGCTTGAAGCGGTCCCGGAACGCAGTCGGCGAGCCGAAACCCGCCTGGGTCGCGATGCGTTCGACCGTGTGGTCGGTGGACTCCAGGAGGTACTGGGCTCGGCGGACCCTCGCCCGCTGCAGCCACTGCAACGGCGTCGTGCCGGTCTGTTCGCGGAAGCGGCGGTTCAGGGTGCGGGCGCTGGTGCCGGCGTGGAGGGCGATGTCGTCCAGGGTCAGCTCCCGCTCCACGTTCTCCTCCAGCCAGCGCAGGAGGGGTTCCATCGTGGCGCCGGCGGGGGCCGGTGGCTGGTCCTGGACGATGAACTGGGCCTGACCGCCCTCCCGTTCGAGGGGCATGACACACATCCGAGCGGTGAACGCGGCGACCGCCGAGCCATGGTCCTTGCGGATCATGTGCAGACACATGTCCATGGCCGCGGCGGCGCCCGCCGAGGTCAGGAACTGGCCGTTGTCGACGTAGAGGACGTTCGGGTCGACGGTGACCTCGGGGTGGCGGGCCGCCAGATCGGGGGCCGCGATCCAGTGGGTCGTGGCGCGCAGCCCGTCCAGCAGGCCCGTCGCCGCGAAGATGAAGGCGCCGACGCAGATCGAGGCGATCCGCGTCCCGTTCGCCGCCGCCGCGTGCAGCGCCTCCGTCACGCCGGGCGGCAACGGCAGGGTCGGGTCGGCCGTCCCCGGCAGGATGATCGTGTCGGCCTCGGCCAACGCCTCCAACCCGTACGGCGCCCGCACGCTGAACGGTCCCGCCTTCACCTCCCCGCCCCCTTCGCCCCCTTCCACCGAGCAGACCCGCACCCGGTACGCCTCCCGCCCGTCCGGCAGGCGGGCCCAGCCGAAGGTGTCGACGGGGGCCGACATGTCGAAGGGGATCACGTCGTCCAGCGCCAGTACGGCCACGGTGTGCATGGCGGGAGCGTAGGCGAGCACCGGGTTTCCGCCAAGCGCCGGTACGCCCGTGCCACCACGGGTCCGGCCTCGGGTCCCAACCCCACCGCACCCCACCGCCCCCGTCACCGCGCTGGCGAGATTCCGTTGCCCTCTGGCAATCCCGCCACTACTCCACACCGATGCCCACCCCCTACCGTCCCCCCGTGACCAAGTTCCTGCTCTCCCTCCACGTCCTCGCCGCGATCATCGCCGTCGGGCCCATCACCGTCGCGGCCAGCATGTTCCCGCCGAGCGCGCGCAAGGCACTGGCCGATCCCGGGAGCGAGCGGGCGGTGTCGGCCGTACGGCTGCTGCACCGGATCTGCCGGGTGTACGGCGGTGTGGGCATCGCCGTACCCGTGCTCGGGTTCGCCACGGCGATGAGCATGGGGGTGCTGAAGGACGCCTGGCTGATCGTGTCGATGTTGCTGACCGCCCTCGCGGCCATGGTCCTGCTGGCGCTGGTGCTGCCCCGGCAGGAGGAGATCCTTGAGGGGATCGGCGCACACGACGAGGGGAGCGCCGACTGGACCACGACGACGGCCGTCGGCGCGAAGAGCACCGCCCAACTCGCCATGTTCACCGGCGTGTTCAACCTCCTGTGGGCGACCGTCACGATCCTGATGATCGTCCGGCCCGGTTCGACCACGGGAGCCTGACTTCCCAGCGACGCTCACCCGGGTGCATGATCCGGCCATGTACCCACAACAGTCGCCCTCTCAGGCCTACCTCGCCTCCGTGGCCGCCCGTCTCGCCGCCGACGAATGCCGTACCTGGTGGGAGGAGTGGGCCGGGGTGCCCGTACTCATCGGGCGCCGGGCCGACTTCAAGTGGAGCTGGATGGGGACGAAGCTGCACCTGTTCACGGTGGCGGCGGCGGTCCAGGAGATAACCATCCCCACCATCGAGACCTTCACCGACCAGGTGATCACGTACGCGAAGAAGACGAAGGGCGGTCTGCCCGTCGGACTCCAGAACGGCATCGGCGCGTTCCCGGTGCTGGCCAGCGACCGCGTGGACCCGGCGGCCGTACGGTGGGCGGAGGCCCAGCAGCGCAACAAGTGGGCCTGCATGGCCCGCCCCGTCGTGGTCGACACTACCCAGCAGTACGTCGGCTCGTACCGCGGCACCCCGGCCATCGGCCTCGCCTACTCCTCGTACTTCGAGACCAAGGCCCGACGGTACTTCTACGGCTGAGCCGATCAGCCACTCCTCGTCATCAGCCACTCCTCGTCCCCCGTCTCCGCCCTGAACCCCCGTGCCACCGACGCCGCCACCAGCACCCACGCGCCGAGCACCAGGGTGAAGAAGGCCCAGGACAGGGGCCAGACGGAGGCGTCCAGGGGCTCGGGGTGGGTGTGGAAGGAGAGGTACATCAGGGTGGAGGGCGGGACGGCGACCAGGAGCAGGGGCCAGGCGAGGGCGTCCCGGTGGCCGAAGTAGGCGGCGAGGAGGAGCAGGACGAGGGCGAGGGCGACGACCCCCGTGACGGTCACGGGGGTCGTCTCCGTGAGGGAGCCCTCCAGTTCGGGCCGGTCGCGCAGATCCCAGGGAAGGCAGAGGCGGTACCCGGCCGAGGCGAGGGCGGCGCCGAGCAGGCGGGTCAGCCAGCGTTCCGGCCAGGGGCGCGTGCGCAGGGGGCGGAGCAGCTTCTCGGTCATGCGTACGAGGCTTCCTGGGCAACCGCCGCCCCGACAGAGTACGGATACTCAGTCCGGCCTACTCACCCGTACCCAGAACGCAGAACGCACCCAGGGGCAGCGCCCCCGAAGGGGCGCGGGGAACTGCGCGACCAGCCACGAAGCCGCCGCGGACGACCGACAACCCACCACCACCCCACCCCCTCCCTCGCACTTCGGCCCCCCAGCGGAGCGTCACGGCTTAGCCGACAGCGGCTCGGCGATGTCCTCCAGCGACCGCCCCTCCGCCCGCACCGCGAGAAACGCCGCCACCAGCCCCGCCGCACACATCAACCCGGCACCGATCCGGAAGGCGAGCACCGTGTCGGCGACGACGCCCGACTCCGTCAGCTCCGCGAAGATCAGCGGGCCGCTGATCCCGCCGGCCGCCGTACCGATGGCGTAGAAGAAGGCGATGGCCATCGCGCGGGTCTCCATGGGGAAGACCTCGGACACCGTCAGATAGGCACTGCTCGCCCCGGCCGAGGCGAAGAACAGAACCACGCACCAGCAGGCCGTCAGGGTCACGTCGTCGAGCGAACCCCGGCCGAACAGCCAGGCCGTGACGAAGAGCAGGACGCCGGACAGCAGATACGTCGACGAGATCATGATCTTGCGGCCGACCGTGTCGAACAGCTTGCCGAGCAGCAGCGGGCCGAGCAGGTTGCCGGCGGCGATGACGGCGAAGTAGTAGCCGGTGGAGGAGGTCGGGACGTCGTAGAACGTGGTGAGGATCGCGCCGAAGCCGAAGGTGATCGCGTTGTAGAGGAACGCCTGCCCGATGAAGAGGGAGAAGCCGAGGACGGCGCGGCGGCGGTACTGCGAGAAGACCGTACGGGCGATCGTGCCGAAGCCGATGCTCTCACGCTGATGGACGGTCATCTCCTGCTCGGCGGGCGGCAGCGGGCGGCCCTTCTCGGCCTCGACCCGCTCCTCCGCCTCCCCCACGAGTTGTTCGGCCTCCGCCTCCCTGCCGTGGATCAGCAGCCAGCGGGGGCTCTCGGGGACGTTCCGGCGGACCAGCAGGATCACCAGGCCGAGCACCACACCGAGGGCGAAGGTCAGCCGCCAGCCGACGTTCGCCGGGAAGAGGTCGGTGTTCAGGGCGACGATCGACAGCAGCGAGCCGCCGATCGCGCCGAGCCAGAAGCTGCCGTTGATGACGATGTCGACGCGGCCCCGGTACTTGGACGGGATCAGCTCGTCGATCGCGGAGTTGATGGCCGCGTACTCACCGCCGATGCCGAAGCCGGTGAGGAAGCGGAAGAGGAAGAACCACCAGGTGGAGAAGGAGACGGCCGTCAGCGCGGTCGCCGCCAGATAGACCACCAGCGTCACCATGAACAGCTTCTTGCGGCCGAACCGGTCGGTCATCCGGCCGAAGAAGAGGGCACCCGCACAGGCGCCCGCCACGTACAGCGCCGCCGCCATTCCCGTGACCTGCGCGGATGTGATCGGCAGTCCGCTGCCCTCCTCGGAGAGCCGGCCCGCGATGTTGCCGACGACGGTCACTTCCAGACCGTCGAGGATCCATACGGTGCCGAGGCCGATCACGATCGTCCAGTGCCAGCGCGACCAGGGCAGACGGTCCAGACGCGCCGGCACGGCGGTGGTGATCACACCCGCCGAGCCCGACGGACTCCGCGAGCCCGACGGACTCCGCGAGCCCGGCGAACCTGACGGACCCTCTGGACCCGACAAACTCGCCGAACCTGACGAACCCGCTGAATCCGATGAACCCGGTGAATCTGATGAACCCGGTGACTTCGGGTCGGTGACGGACATGCGCTGGGGCTCCCTCCGCGTCGAGCGAACCCGCTCCGAGTGCCCCGCCGAGCAGGGCCTACGCCCCCAGCGCCCGCGACACCGTGTAGATCAGCAGACCCGCCAGGGAGCCCACCACCGTGCCGTTGATCCGGATGAACTGCAGGTCGCGGCCGATGTTGGCCTCGATCTTCTTCGTGGTGTGCTCGGCGTCCCAGCTCGCGACGGTCTCGGTGATGAGGGAGGTGATCTCGGCGCGGTAGGTGGTCACGACGTGCACGGCCGCGCCCTCCAGCCACTTGTCGACCTTGGCCTGCGCACTCGGCTCGGTCGCCAGCCGCGTGCCCAGCGACAGCAGGGACGCCCGTACTCGCAGCCGCAGTTCGCTGCGCTCGTCCTCGGCGGCGGACACGATCATCGACCGTACGGCCGTCCAGGCGGAGGCGATCAGGTCCTGGACCTCGCCCCGGCCGAGCACCTCGCCCTTCAGCCGCTCCACCCGCGCACGCGTGTCCGTGTCGGACTGGAGGTCGGTGGCGAAGTCGGTGAGGAAACGGTCGAGGGCGCCGCGCGCCGGATGGGTGGGCGAGTCGCGCATCTCGGTGACGAAGCGGAGCAGTTCCTTGTAGACCCGCTCGCCGATCCGCCGGTCGACGAACCGGGGGGTCCAGCCGGGGGCGCCGCCCTCGACCGCGTCCATGACCTGCTCGTCGTGGAGGATCAGCCAGTTCTGGGCGCGGGCGCACACCAGATCGACGGCCCGCCGGTGGCCGCCGTCGGTGACGATCTTCTCCAGCATCTTCCCTATGCCGGGCGCGACCTCCTGGGCACCCGCCCGCCGGGTGATCGCCTCCCCGACGACGGCCTGGACGTCCGAGTCGCGCAGCACGGTCAGCGCGCCCCGCAGCGCGGTCGCCAGCTCGGCCGTCACCCGGTCGGCGTTCTGCGGCTCGGCGAGCCACACGCCGAGCCGGCTGCCGATGCCGACGGCCCGCAGCCGCTGCCGTACGACGTCCTGGGAGAGGAAGTTCTCGCCGACGAACTCACCGAGCGAGACGCCCAGTTGGTCCTTCTTGGTGGGGATGATCGCGGTGTGCGGGATGGGCAGCCCGAGCGGATGCCGGAACAGCGCGGTCACGGCGAACCAGTCCGCCAGCGCACCCACCATGCCCGCCTCGGCCGCCGCCGCGACATAGCCGGCCCAGGCGCCCGCGCCCTCGTGCGAGGCCCACTTGGCGAGCACGTACACCACGGCCACGAACAGCAGCAGTCCGGCCGCGATGAGCTTCATCTGCCGGACGCCGCGCTGCTTCTCCTCGTCGGCGGCGCTGAAGGCGGTCATGGTGCGGTGCGACACGCGCGGCCCGGCGCTCGCCGCCACGTCCGCCGCGCCAGCCGCGCCAGCCGCGTCCGGCGTCTCCACCGCCTCCGCCGCCTTCGCCATCCGTTCCGGATTCGTACGGTCGTCCATCACTCCACCCGTTCCTGTCCCCCGTACACACATTGTCCGTTCTTCGACGCTTCAACTCTTGGTGACGCACTCCATAGACCCACTCAGACCTACTCCTGGAACGGAACAGGAGTTCCCCGCGTCTGTCCGGGCGGGGGAACCGATGGGGGTTCTCGCAAGCAACCCCCATCCCATGACGCATCATGGGGTGATCACATCGGAGCCTCGGGCTCCACAGCCCGAGGAGTAGCACAGCGCATGACCAGGCATCACGGTTATGCACTTCTGGCGGCCATGGCCGCCCTGGTCGTGGCGATCTCGGCCGCGATATACGTCGGCGTCGGCATCGACGACGGCACCCACCGCCAGGAGACCTTCACCCGCGCGCCCCGCAACAGCGCCGCCCCCGCCTCCACCGGCGTCTGGGTCGGCGCTTGGGCCGCGTCGCCGAGCGGTTCGGAGCCGGGCACCGAGCAGGACGGCCTCGCCGGCCGCTCGGTGCGCAACGTGGTGCACACGACCGCCGCCGGTACGAGTGCCCGCGTCACCCTGTCCAATCTCTACGGCCAGCAGCCGCTGACCATCACTCACGCCTCGCTCGCCGTGGCCGCGTCGGCGGACACCCCGGCCGCGGCGGCCGACACCATGCGCCGCCTCACCTTCGCCGGGAACCCGACGGTCGTCATCGCGGCCGGTCAGCAGGTGGTGAGCGACGCCGTACGGGTGGCGATCCCGCACGACAGCGACGTACTGATCACCACCTACTCCCCCACCCCCTCCGGCCCCGCGACCTACCACGCGCACGCCCGGCAGATCTCGTACACCGCCGAGGGCGACCGGGTCGCGGACGCCACCGGGGAGCCGTACACCACGCAGACACTGCACTGGCGGTACGTCACCGCCCTGGACGTGCTGAGCAACGAGTCCGACGGCACGGTCGTGGTCCTCGGCGACTCGCTCACCGACGGCATCACCTCCACGGTCGGCGAGAACCGGCGCTGGACGGACGTCCTCTCCGGCCGCATCCGCGCCGCCGCCGGCTCCTCCGACTCGCCCCGCTACAGCGTCGTCAACGAGGGCATCAGCGGCAACCGCGTCCTCACCGACGGCAACGGCCGCCCCGCCGAGAACCCCAGCGGCCTCTCCCGCTTCCAGCGCGACGTCCTCGGCCGTACGGGTGTCAAGGCCGTCGTCATCGACCTCGGCGTCAACGACATCCTCAGGAACCCCGGGCAGGCCGACCCCGAAGCCATCACCACGGGCCTGCGCCGGCTCGTCGACCGGGCCCACGCCCGCGGCCTCCGCGTCGTCGGCACCACCCTCATGCCCTTCCACGGCCACCGCGGCTACTCCGACCAGCGCGAATCCGTCCGCCAGGCCATCAACGCCAAGATCCGCTCCGGCAACGTCTTCGACACCTACGTCGACTTCGACAAGGCCCTACGCGACCCCTACGACCCCCGCAGCCTCCGCTCCGACTACGACTCGGGCGACCACCTCCACCCCAGCGACAAGGGCTACGCACGCATGGCACAGATCTTCGACCTGGAAAAACTAAAGGGCTCGGCACCGGCGGAGCTGTAGTTCTCACGGGGCGCGGGGAACGGCGCATCTTTCGGGGGCACGGGAAACGGCGCGACGTTTGAGGGGCGCGGGGAACTCCGCATCTTTCAGGGGCGCGGGGAACTGCGCGAGCAACCCCCACCCACCCGCACCCGGCCCACGACCTACCGCTCCCCACCCCGCCCCCGACGCCGCTCCCTCTCCCGCTCCCGCTCCCGCCGCATCCCATGCACCTGATCACGATGGGAGGCATGCAACTCGCGCCGCGCTTCCCGCCGCTCAAGCCGCTCCTGCCGCCGCTCCTCCTTCAACCGCTGCCGCTCCGCCTTCGGCACCTTCCGCTCGACCCCGACCCCACCCCAGAACGCGAACCCGGTGATGATCACGCGAGGCGCCCCGGGATCCCCCGGCACCCCCTCCTCGCTGTGGTCGAACCCACCCATGACCCCGATGCCCCGGACCACGACCTCGACCCCGGGCGGCACGACCACATTGATCCCGCCCATGATCGCCACGCAGTTGATCGTGACCTCGCGCTCCGCGAAGTACGCGTCGCGCAGATCCAGTTCCCCGCCGCCCCAGAACGCGAAGCAGTCGAACCGCTTGGGCACGGTCCAGTGCCCCTTGCGCTCGAACCCGGACATGACGGCGACACCCCACGTGGACGTACCCTCGCCACCGACGATCCGCTCCGGCCAACTCGCGTCCACGGCGGGCCTCTTGACCAGCGAGACGGACGGCGGCGGCACGACCTCCGGCGGTGCCACGGCCCCCGCGCCGGGCAGATCGCGGGTGATCGGCGCCAGCTCGCCGTACGTTCGCGCCTTGTACGTCGCGTCCAGCCGCTCCTCGAACTCCTCCATGTCGAGCCGCCCCTCCGCGAGGGCGTCCCGCAGTTGCTCGGAGACTCGTTCACGATCGGCGTCGGAGGCACGAAGGTCCGCGGCGGCCGGAAGATCCGGCAGGTCGTCCGTCATGAGAATCACCCTACGAGGAACCCCCCGCACCGGGCTACGAGACGGCCTGCCCCGTCTCCCCCGCCCGCTCCGCCACTCGCTCCGCCTGCTGCGCGTACATCTGGGCGATGACGGCCTCGATGTCCGGCTCCCGCACCGACAGGTCCAGCAGCGGATACTCCGAGGCGATCCGCGCCACCAGCGGCGCCGCCGACTCCGACGCCGGGAACGCGAGCCACTGCCGGGGCCCCTCCACCCGTACGACCCGGGCGGGCGCGGCCTCGATCGGCGGCAGCTCGCGCTCCAGGTCCACGACGAGCGTCCGCTCGCTCTCGCCCACCTCGTGCAGCCCGGTCAGCGGCCCGTCGTACATCAGACGCCCGTGGTCGATGACCATCACCCGGCGGCACAGCTGTTCGATGTCCTGGAGGTCGTGGGTGGTGAGCAGCACGGTCGTGCCCCGCTCGGTGTTGAGCTCCTTGAGGAACTCCCGGACCTTGGCCTTGCTGATGACGTCGAGCCCGATCGTCGGCTCGTCCAGATACAGCACCTCGGGGTCGTGCAGCAGGGCCGCCGCGATGTCGCCGCGCATGCGCTGGCCGAGCGAGAGCTGCCGTACGGGGACGTCCAACAGGTCGCCCAGTTCGAGGAGTTCGACGCAGCGGTCGAGGTTCTCGCGGTAACGGGCGTCGGGGATGCGGTACATACGGTGCATCAGCCGGTAGGAGTCGATGAGCGGGAGGTCCCACCAGAGGGTCGTACGCTGCCCGAACACGACGCCGATACGCCGGGCCAGCCGCGTCCGCTCCCGGGACGGGTCGATGCCCGCGACCCGCAACCGGCCCCCGCTCGGCGTCAGGATGCCGGTCAGCATCTTGATCGTGGTCGACTTCCCGGCGCCGTTCGGCCCGATGTAGCCGACCATCTCCCCTTTCGCCACGGTGAAGGAGATCGAGTCGACCGCCCGCACCTCACGCCGCTCCCGCCGCAGGAACCCGGTCTTCTTACGGACGTCGAAGACCTTCTCGACACGGTCGAGTTCGATGAACGCACTGTCCGTGAACGCACTGCCTGTGAACGCGCTGTCTGCCACGCCTGACTCCACTCTCCTGGCTCCCTTAGCTCCCTGTGCTCCGGTACGAACGCAGCCCCGCCCGCCACGCCACCCCCGCCAGCGCGCAGCAGGCCACGCCGACCAGTGGGGGCGCGAAGGCCAGCCAGGTCGGGAGGTCGAGGGGGTAGGGGCGGCCCAGGACGTACAGCCCGGGCACCCAGTTGACGAAGGCGAGCGGCAGGACGAAGGTCACACCGCGCAGCAGGTCCTTGGCGAAGAGGGCCGGCGGGTACTGGAGCAGGGTCGCGCCGCCGTAGGTGAAGGCGTTCTGCACCTCGGAGGCGTCCTGCGCGACGAACTGGAAGGCCGCGCCGCCGACGAACACCGCCGCGAAGATCAGCCCGCCGCTGCCCACCATCAGCGGGATCATCAGCACCTTGGCCGGTGTCCACGCGATGTCGAGCGTGGCCAGGGCGTATCCGAGGACGAACAGGCCCTGGGTGACCCGGCCGAGGCGGCGCAGCGCGAACTTGTCGGCGGCGACCTGGGCGAGCACGGGCACGGGCCGTACGAGGAGGGTGTCGAGCGTGCCGTCGCGCACCCGCCGTCCCAGCCGGTCCATGGAGCCGATCATCAGGTCCGCGAGGCCGAAGGCGACGGCGGAGGTGCCGTACAGCAGGGCGATCTCGGGCAGCGAGAAGCCGCCCAACTCGTCGACCTGGGAGAACATCAGCAGGATCGCCACGAAATCAAAAGAAGTCGCCGCGAAGTTCCCGAAGGTCGTCATGGCGAAGGAGGCGCGGTAGGCCATCGTGGAGCGGATCCACATGGCGGCGATCATGCGGTAGGCGCGCAGCCCGTCCCGTACGCGGTCGCTCACGCCGTACGCGTCGAACGGGTTCTCGTGCCCAGCCGTTGTCGCGGGCCGTTCGTCGAGGTCAGCCACCCTGGACCACCACCTTCCGGGTCGCCGCCGACTGGATCAGCCGCCCGACCGCGAGCAGCACCGCCGCCCAGGCGAGCTGGAAGGCGTACGTCCCCCAGGGGTCGGCCTCGCCCAGCAGGACGTCCGCCGGGGCCTGGAGCAGCGCGGACCAGGGCAGGAGGCGGGCGAGGTCGCCGAGGGCGCCCGGGAAGACGTTGAGCGGCAGGAGCATCCCGGAGAAGAAGACTCCGGTGAGCCAGGTGATCTGCATCGCTCCGGCGCCGTCGAGGAGCCAGAACGCCCACAGGGCGACGATGTACCGGATCGCGAAGCTGACGAGCGCGCCGAGGACGACCGCCACGAGACAGGCGAGCCAGGGCAGCGGGCCGTCGGGCAGGGCGAGGTCGAAGAAGAGGGCGCCGCACACCATGGGGACGACACCGCGTCCGAGCAGTTGGAACAGGGCGCGGCCCATGTCCGCGGCGAGCCACCACAGCTGGAGGTCGACCGGCCGGTAGAGGTCGACCGCGATGTCCCCGGTCCGGATCCGCTCGATCAACTCCTCCTCGAACCCGACGCTCCCCAGCACCATCACCGCGAACATCGCCTGGCCGACCCATACATAGGTGAGGGCCTGCGCCTGGTCGTAGCCGCCGAGGCCGGGCTTCTCGTGCCAGAGGGCCAGGTAGGTGTATGCGAGGATGAAGCCGAAGACGGTGTTGGTGAACACCCCCGCGGCGGTGGCCACCCGATATGTCGCGTACCGCCTGAAACCACCGGCGGCGACGGCGGCGTACAACCGCCCTGTGCCCACGAGGAAACCCCCATCCGCTGCGAAGAGTTAGGCGAAAGGCCGAGGCCTGGACCGATTCGGGCCGAAGCGAAGAAGCCTAGTCCGCGGCCGGAGGGGCCTGCCACGCGTTTTCGGGGGCGGACGGTGGTGCTCAAGGGGTGTGCGGGGCACGTGCCGGGATCCGGGAACGGATCGAACGGTACGAGAGTCTTTACTCAGGGGCACAGAACCGGCCCGGAGCGGGCGCAAAGCGTACGAGTCCGTACGGAAATGAACGTACGACGCGAAAACAGGAGCACGGCAGCACGATGAGCGACGAGCCGCAGCCGAAGCGGAACGGCCCGGGCTGGGCACCGAGAGACCCGGAGCGACGCACTCCGGGCACGCCTCCGGGGCCCGGCGACAACGCCGCCAAGGGAAACACCGCCGACACACCCGGCACGACACCGGCCGGCCCGGCCGGTGGGCCGGGGACGGCACCCGCCGGGGGGTCCGGCGCGGCCGCCGGCGGGTCCGGCGCGGCTGCCGGGAGGCCTGGCGCGTCCGCCGGGGAATCCGGCACGGCCGCCGGGGGGTCCGGCGCACGTGGCGGGCGGCCTGACGGGGCGTCCACCCGGAGGCCTGACGGGGCGTCGGCGGGGGAGCCCGGCGCGACGTCCGGCGCGGCACCCGGCGGAAGGCCGGACACCAAGCCCGGCGCAGCGTCCGGCAGGCAGTCCGGCGGGCAGACCGGTTCGATGCCCGGCGGTAAGCCCGGTGGGCCGTCCGGCGCCGCGCCCGGCAGACCGTCTGGTGAGCAGACCGGCGCCGTGTCCGGCGGGCAGCCTGGCAGGCAGAGCGGTTCGCGGACCGATGGGCAGACCGGCGGGCAGAGCAACCCGGTGCCCGGCACGCAGACCGGCTCGACTCCCCCCGGCTCGGCGCCCGGCGGAAACCCCGGAGGGGGATCCCCCCGGACGCCGGAAGCCAATCGGACGCCGGCCTCTGACAACAAGCCCGCCGGGCCCCGTGACACCAAGCCCGCCGGCACCCGCGACGGCGCCCCCGCCGGAAACCCCGACGCCAAGCCCAACGGAGCCACCGGGGCCCTCGGAGCCACCGGAGCCACCGGAGCCCCCGGAGCCCCCGACGCCAGGGCCGCCCGAGCTGCCCGTGCCGCAAGGGCCGCCAGCGCTCGCGGCGGCAACCCCGCAGGACCGGGCAACCCCTCCGGCCCCGGCGGCACCGCAGGACCCGGCAACCCCGCGGGACCCGGTACCCCCACCACCAGGCCCTCCGGGGCCCACGGCGGCAAGGCCCCCCAGGCACCCGGCTCGACACCCGGCGCGGCAGCAGGCTCGGCAGCCGGCGTTGCCGGTGGCGCGGCAGCAGGTGCCGCCGCCGGTGGTGACACGCCCACCACCACGCTGGGCGTCATCCCCTCCGGAAAGGCCCCCGCCGCCGCCCGCCCCGCCGGGACGGCCCCCGTGGCGCAGGACACGCCCACCCAGGCGCTCGGCGTCATCCCCTCCGAGAAGGCCGCGGCCCCTGCCGTCGTGCCCGACATCACGCCCGCCCCGGGCGACGGGGGCGGCAAGGGGAAGAAGCCCAAGCGGCGCAAGCGGACCGGCTGGAAGCGGCTGATCCCCACCTGGCGCATGGTGCTCAGCGCCATCGTGGTCGGACTCATGCTGATCGTCGGCGCCTTCGTGCTGGGCTACAACATGGTCCACATCCCCAAGCCGCAGGACGCCGCGACCAAGCAGTCCAACGTCTACCTGTACGCGGACGGCTCCCAGATCGCCCGCGACGGCGAGGTCAACCGCGAGAACGTCCCGCTGTCGAAGGTCTCCAAGGCCGCCCAGCAGGCCGTACTGGCCGCCGAGGACCGCGACTTCTACTCCGAGCCGGCCATCGACCTCAAGGCGATGGCCCGTGCCGCCTGGAACACCGCGACCGGCAAGGGCAAGCAGTCCGGCTCGACGATCACCCAGCAGTACGTGAAGAACTACTACCTGGCCCAGGACCAGACCGTCACCCGCAAGGTGAAGGAGTTCTTCATCGCGATCAAGCTGGACCGCGAGGTCACCAAGGACGAGATCCTGGAGGGCTACCTCAACACCAGCTTCTTCGGCCGCAACGCCTACGGCATCCAGGCCGCCGCCCAGGCCTACTACGGCGTGGACGCCGACGAACTCACCGCCGAGCAGGGCGCCTACCTCGCCGCCCTGGTCAACGCGCCGAGCATGTACGACGTCGTCGCCCACCCCGAGAACAAGGGCGCGGCCGTGGCCCGCTGGAACTACGTCCTCGACGGCATGGTCAAGGAGGGCTGGCTCAAGCAGTCCGAGCGGACCGGCGCGAAGTTCCCGATGCCGAAGCAGGCCACCACGTCCAGCGCCTTCTCCGGCCAGCGCGGCTACCTCGTCGAGGCCATCAAGTCGTACCTCTACGACCACAAGATCATCGACGAGGAGGCGCTGGAGAACGGCGGTGGCTACCGCATCACCACCACCATCCAGCCCAAGATGCAGAACGCCTTCATCAAGGCCGTCGACGACCAACTGATGGACAAGCTCGACAAGAAGAACCGCAAGGTCGACAACTACGTCCGCGCCGGCGGTGTCTCCATCGACCCGAAGACCGGCAAGGTCATCGCGATGTACGGCGGCATCGACTACACCAAGCAGTACGTGAACAACGCGACCCGCCGCGACTTCCAGAACGGCTCGATCTTCAAGCCGTTCGTGTTCACCTCCGCCGTGGAGAACGCCTCCAACAACCAGAGCGGCCAGGCGATCACGCCGAACACCGTCTACGACGGCACCAACAAGCGCCCCGTGGTGGGCTGGCCCGGCGAGACGTACGCCCCCGAGAACGAGGACTACGTCAACTACGGCAACATCACCGTCCGCAAGGCCACCCAGAGCTCCGTGAACTCGGTGTACGCGCAGATGGCCGTGGACGTCGGCCCCGAGAAGGTCGAGAAGACCGCGATCGACCTCGGCGTCCCCAAGAACACCCCGGACATGAACCCGTACCCGTCCATCGCCCTGGGCACCGCCACCGCGAGCGTCCTCGACATGACGGAGGCGTACGCCACGCTCGCCAACCACGGCAAGCACGGCACGTACACCATGATCGAGAAGATCAGCAAGGACGGCGAGTCGATCAAGCTCCCCACCACGGAGTCCACGCAGGCCGTCAGCCGCAAGGCCGCCGACACCACCACGGCCGTCCTGCAGAGCGTCGTCGAGGCCGGTACCGCCACCGCCGCCCAGGCCTCCGGCCACCCGGTCGCCGGCAAGACCGGCACCGCCGAGGAGGACAAGGCGGCCTGGTTCGCCGGCTACACCCCCGACCTCGCCACCGTCGTCTCCGTCATGGGCCAGGACCCCAAGACGGGCGCCCACAAGCCGCTGTACGGCGCCATGGGCCTGCCGCGCATCAACGGCGGCGGGGCGCCCACGGAGATCTGGGCGCAGTTCACCAAGGACGCCCTGAAGGGCAAGAAGGTCAAGGAGTTCGACCTCGACCTCCAGGTCGGCGCGGACGTCGTCTACACCCCGCCCAGCACCCCCGCCGACGAGCCGGGTGCCACCGGCGACGAGGAGACCGGCGGTGCCACCGGCGACGAGGAGACCGGCGGCCCGACGGACGGCGGCACCGACGACAGCACCAGCACCGGCGGCACGCCCACGACGGACGGCGGCACGGATTCCACGGGCGGTACGGCGACGGACGGCGGAGCGGCATCGACCGGCGGCACGGCGACCGACGGAGGCGCCACGGACGGCGGAGCGACAGCCGACGGCGGCGCGACGGACGGCGGAGCGACAGCCGACGGCGGCGCGACGGACGGCGGTGCGACGACAGAGGGCGAGACGTCGTTGGGCCCGTTCGGGTGACTCCGGCTGCTCAGTGGCCGGAGGTGGCCTTCAGCCCCACCACGGCCACGAGCAGCAGACACACGAAGAAGATCCGGGCGGCGGTGGCCGGCTCCCCCAGCCACACCATGCCGAACACCGCCGCCCCGGCCGCCCCGATCCCCACCCACACGCCGTACGCGGTACCGATGGGCAGGGTGCGGGCGGCGTAGGACAGCAGAAGCATGCTGGCGACGATGCCGGCGCCGGTGAGCACGCTGGGCAGCGGCCGGGTGAATCCGTCGGTGTACTTCATCCCGATCGACCAGCCGACCTCTAGCAGTCCGGCGACGACGAGCAGAACCCAGGCCATGACAAGCACCTCCGTGCGGGAATCGACAGGTGGTGCGTCGTCTTTTCCTGGCCCGGTACGGCGCGTCTCGTCGGGTTCCTCCAAAGTAGCAAGCGTAAGGCGGTGGGGGGGGGGGGGGGCGGGGGCCAAGCCCCCCCGCCCATAGCCGCCAGCCGATTAGTGTTTGAGGGCCCGGGGGTGGAGCGACGC